>NZ_CP085041.1:1350300-1687875 GCF_022026155.1 Dissulfurimicrobium hydrothermale
GAGAAAAAGTCGCCTGATGTCATCTTGCCTTTAGCGACCAGCAGGCCTCCATAACCGAGTATTATGGCTATTGATACCCCTGAGAGCACCCCGATCAGGTACTGGGTGGCTTCTTTGAGCATGATGACCTTTGCGTTCTGGCGATATGATATCTGGTTTTCCCTTTTAAACTGGGCTATTTTCATCTTTTCCATGCCGAATATCTTTATCACCTTGATGCCCATCACCATCTCATTCATTCTGTGCGTGAGTATGGCCATATACTGTTGAACGATTTTCCGTTTCTTCCTCACGAACCAGCTCAGTGTCTTTGTCCCATATGCTATAAAGGGGAACAGCGCAAAGCTTAAAAGCGCAAGATCCCATTGCCTGTAGATTGCGATGCCCGCAAGGACTATCACCTTCGGGACCTCCACTAGAAACGTGCGGAAGCTCTCGGACAAGATACCGCTCATGAGGCTTACGTCGTTCATCTGCCTTGAAACCATATCACCTGAGGAAGATTTGGTGACAACAGACAGCGGCAGGCTGATCAGGTTTTGAAAAAAGCGGTCTCTGAGGTCTCTGACCATGCGGAAGCCGGCTGTGCGCATGAGGTATGACTGGGCGAAGTCAGCCGCCCCTCTCAATGCATATAGAATTACGATGCCCACCGGCAGATAGAATATATATTTATACTGATGCTCTACAAATATGCGGTCCATAACTGGTTTCACGAGCCAGGCTATGGCGCCGTCGAACGCAGAGACCAACAAGCCGAATATGATGGCGGCGATCACCCTTGGCGCATATGGTTTTATCAAATGCCGTAGTTTTCGCCAGACGGATGTAGAGACGTATTTGTCAGATCCTTCGAGTCTTTGATTAATGGCGCACCTTCACTTGAATGATATTAAAGCAGAAATGAAAATACACCAAACAATGGCCGGTGTCACCCGGGCCTTGCCGTCCGTCCAGGCCGATGTAATTTATAAAAAATAAACAAGGTTTTCTGCTGATGAAATCTCGAAATGTTTCAGGCAATGACTCTTAAAAAGACAGGCATATATCTGCTGGGTTGTATGTCTTTTTTGCTTATATATCCTTTTTCTTCCTTGGCCGGGTGGGCAGAGGGCCGAGTAGTGTCGGTAGATGACAGCACAGGTAGGTTTGTAATGGATGTAACACAGGGGCGCATGAGGGGAGAGTGTCTGGGCGGACGGCTTGTATTCCTAGCGGGTGGCTGCGGATTGCCCGAAGGGTTCGCGTCTGGTGTATCGGCCAAGGTCTGGATAAGGGGAAATAAAAAAGAAGAAGATATTATATTTATTGTAAATAAAATCACAGTATCTGATCCGGGCGCAACTCAGTTAGGCCAGGATTCTACGGGGGTGCGTTTGAGGCTTATGGGCCCATGTCGTCGCGGCGCAAGGCCTCATGGCAGGCGTGGAGGCGGCACAGATGGCGGCGTCGGATGCAGGGGGGTCAATCGGCGCTAGCTGTGTACGGATAACACCCCGCTGACTAATTTCGTCTGATCTGAGGTTTGCAGAGAGATGTCCTGCTCCGAGATTTTCGTATGGATGGGCAGGCCTGAAAGATCAGTTCAATTCTGAATAGGGGAGGAGACGGGGAGTGTGCCTTTCTTTTTGAATCTGTAGGTTAGATTTGAAAAACCGAAGACCTCGTATTTTACCTTGCCCTCAATGACAAAATCCATATCGCTACCGTTTTGGACCTTGTTCAGCACCCTTATGATGTCCAGATAGTTGCTTGAAAGACGCATATCCACTTGGCCAGTTTCAAATGCGCCAATCCTTATCCTTTTGATTGATTCTCCCCTTGAAACCCTGATGCCGCCTATTGCAAGTTCATAATCCACTTCTTTTATCGTTATAGTGGCATCATTTGGATTGTAGACCTTGAGGCCTGCAATAAGTTCTGCATTTGTGAGGGTAAGGTCTGTAACCTTGATGCTCGCCAGATTTATCTCCGGAGCAGATGGCCTGATGACGGCGCAGGAGGCAAGAAGCACCATGGAAAGAAGGGTAAGGACGAATAATAAGGGTCTTGCAGGGGCCTTTTGATTGATAGCGCTATTCAAGGGTTATGGCCGCTACAGGGCATATGTTGGCCGCTTCTTCGCAGTTGCAGGTGTCACACTTGTCAGGCCCGATCACCCACGACTTTTCGTCTCTTAATTCAAAGACCTCGGGACATACCTCAACGCAAGAACCGCATCCTATACAAAGGGCATAATCAACAACTGGTGTCGGCATAACATCTCCTTTTTGCAAAAAAATGAATAAACAAACTGACTCTCCTGATAATTTCAATTTTAACAAAGAGAGATATTGATGTCCATGGCTAAATATGATCTTGTCTTATCTCTGAGTTGCTGTGTAAAATGCCGTGATGGATAAATCTCCACATACACTGGTTCTTGGCGGGGCAAAGAGCGGCAAAAGCGCCTATGCCCTTGCGCTCGGAGAGGATTATATAAAAAAAAGCGCCATGCCAGGGGCAAAGGGTCTATTTATTGCCACGGCCCAGGCCCTCGACGACGAAATGGCTGCAAAGATCAAGGCCCACAAGGCCACACGCGGATCTGAGTGGGAGACGCTAGAAGAGCCCATAAATATCTCCGCTGCAATAATTGATGCTCAAGAGACATACCCTGTCATTGTGGTTGATTGTCTGACCCTTTGGCTCTCTAATCTCATGGGGTTATCTATTGCAAACGTAAAACAAAGGGTAGATGACCTTGTTGATGCCCTTATGCTCGTCAAGACCCCTGTGGTCATGGTATCTAACGAGCTGGGGCTTGGCCTTGCGCCGGAGTCGGCTTTGGCAAGGCGTTTTAGAGATGAGGCCGGGGGGCTTCATCAAGCGCTTTTGAAGGTATGCACCAATGTCTTTTTCCTGGTAGCCGGTCTCCCGCTTAAATTAAAATGAATAGAAGGGTGATGAAAATGGAAGATAGATTTAGAGAGCTTGTTGATTCCATAGTGCCTGTTGATTACAATATTGAGCCCAGGATTCAAGCCCATCTTGATGACCTTACAAAACCCAAGGGGAGTCTCGGGCGTCTTGAGGAGCTTGCAAAGACGTACTGTCTTATCCGCCGTGAGCTGAAACCAACGCTGCCGAAAAAAGAGATATTCGTGTTCGCTGCCGATCATGGGGTTACGGAAGAAGGCGTAAGCGCCTTTCCAAAAGAGGTCACATTCCAGATGGTCTACAATTTCTTATCTGGCGGGGCGGGGATAAATGTCCTCGCAAGACATGTAGGGGCATCGGTAAGGGTGGTTGACATAGGCGTGGACTACGACTTTGCCGGGGTTGACGGCCTGATACGAAGAAAGGTCATGCATGGAAGTAGAAACATGGCCAGGATATCTGCCATGGAGAGGACCGCGGCTATAGAGGCCGTAATGGTTGGGGCGGATCTTGCCAGAGAGGCCGCAGCCGCTGGGGTCACGCTCCTTGCCACCGGTGAGATGGGAATAGGCAATACCACCCCTGCAAGCGCCGTCACAGCGGTTTTTTGTGACATGCACCCAAAGGACGTGACAGGCCGAGGGACTGGGATCGGAGATGACGCCTTGAGGCACAAGATCTCAGTGATTGAACGGGCGCTTTACCTTCACAGACCTGATCCGTCTGACCCGATAGGGGTCCTGGCCAAGGTAGGTGGTCTTGAGATAGCAGGCATATGCGGTTTTGTCCTTGGTGCGGCATCCGTAGGTGTGCCGGTTGTGACAGACGGCTTTATATCAACAGCAGGGGCCTTAGCGGCATATGCCATGCAGCCGTTGGTCAGGGACTATCTTTTTGCCTCGCATCAGTCTGTTGAGAAAGGGCACAGTGTCCAGCTTGAATGTATAGGGCTTAGGCCAGTGCTAGATCTTGATTTGAGGCTTGGCGAGGGGACAGGTGCAGCCCTTGCTATGGGCCTTATTGAGGCCGGGCTTAAGATTTACCTTGAGATGGCCACCTTTTCAGATGCCAAGGTGTCAATCGGAAACGATGCGCCTGTCTAGAGGACCGCTATAGATTTTCGATCGGTCCCGACGTGGTGCTTGCATAGGCCGAGTGGTTGTGGATGGATTCGAAGTTTTCGGCCTCTACAGAAAACCATGTGACTCCTGGCAGGGCCTTGATGCCCTCGCAAGCGCACCTCACTACATCTTCAACGAACATGGGTCGATCAAAGGCCCTTTCTGTAACAAATTTTTCATCCGGTCTCTTCAGTACCGAATAGATGTCAGACGAGGCGGACATTTCAACCACCGAGATTATGTCTTCAAGCCATAAAAATCTGTCAAACCTTACTCGGACCCGTACCTCACCCCTCTGATTGTGCGCACCGTAGTCCGATATCTCCTTTGAGCACGGACATACCGTAGTCACCGGCACGCGGACGGCAAGGACCATGTCAAGCCTGTCCGTCATAGTGCCGTGCATACCGCAGCCATATTCCATGAGCCCTCTGGTTTTTGTAACAGGTGCGGTCTTTTCGATAAAATACGGAAAATCCACCTCAAGGTGTGCCTCTCTGGCCTCAAGCCGTTTCTTCATCTCCAGGAGTATGTCTTCAAATGTGCGGATATTTATCTCGCGGCGGTATTTATTCAATATCTCGACAAAGCGGCTCATATGGGTCCCTTTGAACTGGTGGGGCAAGTCCACATACATGTTTATACTGGCGACCGTATGTTGTACACCGTTGGCCTTGTCAAGGACAATGATTGGGTAGCGTATGTTTTTGATTCCAACCCGTTGGAGTGGGATATTCCTGTCATCAGACATGCCCTGGACGTCGACAAGGCGCGGACATGGATGGTTTTTCATGTATATCCTCCTGAGAGTCTCTTGATTATCTCAGTTGCAGAGGCCTTAAGTCCTTGCTTTGCCTCATAGATGGGTATGGATGCGCGCTCTGCGGCGGCCACTTCTTCAGAGGCGTGAAAGATCCCTATCGGGTCCATGCCAAGGTGTTCTTTGATATATGAAAGGTCAGCCTGGTTTTTTATGTTATTGGCTATTACAGCAAGGTGTCTGATGTTGATATCATGCGCCAAGGCCTTTATCTTTATTGCGGTCTCAAGGCTTCCAAGGTAGGGTTGTACAACGACCAGGAGGTGATCCACAGCCTTTATGGTGCCGCGGCCCAGGTGTTCGACCCCTGCCTCCATGTCCAGGACTATGTCTTCATCAGGGCCTAGAAGGAGCATGTTTAAAAGCGCCCTTAATACAGCATTGTCCGAGCAGGCGCACCCGCCGCCGCCCTCCCTGATGGCACCGAGTACCATGAGTTTTATGTTTCCTTCTTTGAGCATGAAGCGTTCGGGAAGATCGTTTACTTTGGGGTTAAGCCGGTAAAAAGGACCGTCTCTCTCCGAGCGTTCTTGCAACAGCTCGCGCATTTCGGCAATTGGCGTGACTGCATTCGCGCCCTTAAATCCAAGCACCCTTGCAAGGTGCGGGCTTGGATCGGCGTCTATCGCCAGCACCTCTCTTCCCATTTCTGCAAGGGCCTTTATAATAAAGGCGCTTACTGTGGTCTTTCCTACCCCGCCCTTGCCGCTTATGGCTATTTTCATCAGGATTCTCCAGATATTAGTTTATGTCAATTATTGTCTGGTTTTTATCAAAACCCGAAAACCTGCCAATAATTAATTTAAAAATCTAAATTGGCATGATTTAATTGTCATTATATTTTTTAAATAAAAGGAACATCTAATCTGTCATTCCCGCGAAGGTTGGAATCTATCTTCATATGTCCCCCTGATAAAAGGGAAGGCTTCAATTTGATCCCCATCAATGAGGGGAAATAGAGGAAATAGAGGGATGAGAAACATGATTTTCAAAGTTTTATTAAACAAAAGGAACCGCAGGATATGATCCCACCATTCCCTAATTTTAAACCTGTCGCTCTTGAAGACAAGGAGGCAATTGATGCATATCTGAGGCTGCATCCGCCGTTATGTTCGGAATTCACCTTTACCAATCTCTTCGCCTGGGCGCCTTCCTATGGCTTTCAGATATCCGGATTCGGCGATGGCTTTCTGATCCTTCGTAATACTGATAAAGAACAATCATTTCTGCAACCCCTTGTCCACAGACAGGCAAGAGAGGCAGTACTTGCGTGTCTTGATTTTTTAAAGATCAGGGTCAAGAGGCCGGTCATTGAACGGGTAGGGGAGGATTTTATTGAACATGCCCTTTCCGACAGGGCCGGCCTCGATATCCGGGAGGACAGGGATAATTTCGACTATGTCTATGATATACAGGAACTGATTGCGCTTAAGGGCAATAAATTTCACGACAAGCGGAATCACCTCAACAATTTTATCAAGAGATTTCGATACAATTACATACCTATAACCAGTAGCCTGATCATTCAATGTATGGAGTTTGCCCATGAATGGTGTAACGACAGGGAGTGTGAAAAGGACGATGGACTTATAAAGGAGGAGTGCGCGACCTATCGGATGCTCAGATATTTTGATGAGCTTGGTGTAAAAGGCGGCGCAATCGAGATGGAAGGCAGGATATGCGCCCTGACCATGGGTGAGAGACTGAACCCTGACACATTGGTAATACATATCGAAAAGGCAAAGGCGGGTATTCAGGGGCTTTATCAGGCCATCAACTGGGAGTTTTTAAGGCATGAGGCATGGGACCTAAAATTTGTAAACAGGGAGCAGGACCTTGGCATTCCTGGTCTGCGAAGGGCCAAGAGATCATATAACCCCGTCAGGATGATAAAAAAATACAAAATATTCGCAAGATAGAGATTAAGCGATATCTTATTTCATGGCTGACGCTGCCTCAGTCCGCGCAGCATTCCTTCAGATACGGGTTTTCCCGTTTCTCTCTCCCGATGGTGGACGTAGGGGTATCTCCATAGTCATGGCCAGGAAGGACTATGGTCTCATCGGGAAGGACTGCGATATTCTCTTTCAGTGACCTGACAAGGGTGTCAAATGAACCGCCTATGAGGTCAGTGCGGCCAGCGGCCCCGACAAACAAGGTATCACCCGTGATGATGTAACCGTGTCCATAGAGGCAGACAGAGCCGGGTGAATGGCCTGGCGTATGGAGGACCTTAAAGCTCAGCCGTCCGATCTTCAACTCGTCTCCGCCTTTTATGTAGGCATCGGCAGGCGGCGCGGGTTCAAAGCCCCACGATTTAAAGAGCGCGATGGCCTCTTTACCCCTAAAGAGCGTGTCGTCCTCCTGGTGCATGAGGACCTTGGCCCCTGTCAAGGCCTTGACCCTGGCGTTCCCAACGGTGTGATCAGGGTGGCCATGGGTGTTTATGATATATCTGAGATTAAGCCCCATGTCCCTTATCTCCTTTACAAGCATGTCTTCACTTCCCGCAGGGTCTATAATCACGGCGTCTTTAGTCTCGCTGCAACCGATTATGTATGCCTTGACCTGTAAAGGCCCGACTGTATGGGATTTGAGTATCATCATAACGGCCTCCGCTTTACCGAGTCGTCTGTATCCCGGTCTTCATATTGGTCTGTATCGCCTTCTCCATCTGCACCAGGTATGTAATAATCTCCCTTCAGCCATGCCCCGAGATCGATCATCTTGCAGCGCCTGCTGCAAAACGGCCTGAAGGGGTTGTCTTCATACCGGACGGGTCGTCCGCAAATGGGACAATTGTATGTATCTTCAGTTTCGTTCATAATAATATCCGCCCAACCAGGTCATAGACATGGGAGTCGGTGATCTGTATCTTGACCATATCTCCTGGTGAAGCCCGGCCATCGTTTATATAGACTATACCATCAACATCTGGGGCCTGAAATCTAGTCCTACCCACAAGCAGGAGATCGGTCTCGCTTGATATGCCTTCAACCAGCACCTCTTCGATATCGCCCACCCTTGCGGCGTTTTTTGCCTTTGATATCCGGGCCTGGGCGGACATGATCTTTTTTCTGCGTTCTCTTGCCACTTTGGGGGAAACCTTGTCTGTCAGCCTGTAAGAGGCACTTTCTTCCTCGTCAGAATATACAAAGGCGCCAAGCTGATCAAATTGCCAACGTTTTATAAAATCCATGAGGATTTCAAAGTCCTCCTCGCTTTCGCCCGGGAACCCTGTCATCACAGTGGTCCTTAATGAGGCATCGGGGATTTTCGTCCTTATCTCTTTAAAGAGGTCTTCCAGAAGCCCCTGCCCATAGCCCCTGCCCATGGTCCTCAAAACCTTGTCGCTTGCGTGTTGAATCGGGATATCGAGATATCGGCATATCGAAGGACATGAGGCTATGACGTCAAGGAGCCTCGGCGTCAGTCTTGTCGGATGCAGATAGAGAAGACGTATCCATAGACTACTGGGGAGATCGATCTTAAACACTATCTCCTCAAGAAGTTCAGCAAGCCCCACCACACCGTCTCTGTAGGCGGTAAGGTCCTGACCTACAAGCGTAATCTCTTTTACGCCTCTGCCGGCCAACGATCTTATCTCAGAGATTATGCTTTCCGCTGGGACTGATCTCTGCCCGCCACGGAGTCTCGGGATCAGGCAATAGGTACAGCGGTTCGAGCAGCCTTCGGATATCTTGACATACGCCCGCCAGGGTGGGGTGGTAAGGGGTTCAGCGCCCTGCACCGTTTGAGCATTATTTGTTGCAAGGGCTCCAATACTAAAAAGCCGCCTTGTCTTGCCCTGGCCGACGAACCCTGCAAGCGCCGCCTTGAGTTCCTTTTTAAATCCGTCTTCTTCATGTGTCCCCAAAAATACATCTACTTCAGGCAGCTCGTCCTCAAGCGCCTTTCCGTATCTGGCCACCATGCAACCCATTACCATCAGGATTTGGTCAGGACGTTTTCGGCTCCCAAGATCCAAGATGGCATCTATGGACTCCATTACTGCGGCCTCGATAAAGCCGCAGGTATTGACAAACAGAAGGTCGGCCTTCTGTGGATCGTTTATAAATTCCGGATCGGGACAGGTGGTTGTTATCTCTTTCAAGACACATTCGGTATCAACACTGTTTTTTGGGCAGCCGAGGCTTACTGCATATATCTTCATTTATTTGGAATCCTGCCACTTCACCTCTGCACGGCTTAAAATGCGATTTTTTGCATCGACAGAGACTGCTATGGTCTTCCCGTTTTCGATGTCTTTTTCTGAAAACAGGGCGTAGCAGGCGATTATTATGACATCACCTACAGCCCCTTTTCTTGCCGCTGCACCGTTAAGGCACACGGTGCCGGAGCCTGCAGGGGCTTCTATGATATAGGTGTCAAAGCGCTCGCCGTTTGACACATTATAGACCTTTACCTGCTCAAAGGGCATGAGATCTGCTGCAATCATTAAATCCCTGTCAAGAGAGAGACTACCTTCGTAAGTTAAGTCCGCCTCGGTCACAACAGCCCGATGTATCTTGGATTTCAGAAATATCCTCTGCATAAATTCTATCTGATCGGTCCATTCAAGATAATATTATCAATAAGCCTTGTGCCACCAATCCACACGGCCAAGGCGAGAAGTACAGGCCTCTCCTTGACCATCTCAACCGGCTCCAGGGTCTCCGGATCACCAAAAAAGATATAGTCTATCTTTGTGTTGCACCTTGAAAGAATGTGTCTTTTTACCTCATCACCGATTCTTTCCGTAAGGCATCCCCCTTTTTTCACCAGGTCCTCAGCCAGTTTCAAGGCCTCAAAGAGACAAACCGCAGCCCCGCGCTCTTCAATATTAAGATAGACATTCCTTGAGCTCATGGCCAGCCCATCTTTTTCCCTGACAATGGGGTGTCCTACGATCTCTACGGGCATATTCAGGTCTTTCACCATCCGCCTTATGATGACGAGCTGCTGAAAATCCTTTTCGCCGAATACGGCCCTGTCAGGACGGACGATGTTGAAAAGCTTACAGACAACAGTAGCTACCCCCCTGAAGTGACTGGGCCTTGATACGCCGCACATGATTCCGCTCAGTCCCTCAACATCTACCCAGGTCTTAAAGCCCTCAGGATACATATCGGCTGGATCCGGACAAAAGAGTATATCCACACCCTCTGCGTCAGCAAGGGAGGCGTCGCGCTCGAAATCCCTCGGATACCTCGCGAGGTCCTCGCCAGGTCCAAACTGTGTAGGGTTGACAAAGAGGCTCACCACCACCCTGTCTGCGATCTTTCTTGCAAATCTCATAAGAGATAGGTGTCCTTCATGGAAATAGCCCATCGTAGGGACGAGACAGAGTTTCAGGCCGTTTGATCTCGCCTCTGTGGCGGCTTGGGTCATTTCATTTAGGTCTTGTATAAGCCTCATTTACTTTTTTACTTGCAAGGTTCTTCAAAGGAGCACACACCTTGTTGATCAAAAGGATTGGTTGGTGCAAGTCCAAGATTTGCACTGTTGGTAGATGCACATTGGTCTTTTACATACCTTATGATGCTATCTTGACCTTTTATAAAGCTCAACCCATCCCTGTTTTCCACTATCAGAACAGGGACGGTGTATATGCCAAGGATTCTTAAAATAACCTTGTTGGCCTTAGGTTCATACCTAGGCAAGGGTTCAAGGCCAGGCAATATTTCGGCCCTGGGTCTTGTAACTGGATTGAAATGCACCTCACATGCCGAACAGGTTTTTAAGACATCAAGGACTGCTTTGCAGTGCGGACAATCCTCTGAAAAGATAAGATAGAGGCGTTTTCTGGGGTCGTTACATTGTCTTACTGCATAAGTACCGCTATCAAGGTCGAATCTTTTTTGGAATGCATCTTCATCAAGCTTGAGAGCAGAGAATATAAAAAATTCAGTGACAAAAATCAACCCGCCGACAAAGAGATGTCTTAGATCGACGCAGACATTCATAAGGACTATAAATAAAAATATTAGGAGGCAATAGGAGCAGAATGAATGGACAACAAAGGTTTGTAAGCCGATCAAGACCCCTTCGACCCCAAGCCCTGCCAGCAAGAATCCAGGCAGCACAGCCATCGCCCAGGCCTTTCTTCGGCTCAAAAGTCCTGTCCAGAAGATGGTCTGGAAATAGCCAAGTCCTACCAGATTTACATATATCTGATTTATAGATACGAAATTTTCTGCGATCTTACAGCCCTCGTTCAGACATACGGCTTCACCTCTTATCAGGATTGCGCCTATCTGGGCGAGCACCACAAGACTCCCAAGAAACGCCAAGACGTTCAGACCGAATGGGAATGTTATACTTTTTTTGTCCATCACTTTTAAGGCTAAAGGACCAGTCTTCCTTCCTGCTTCATCCTGTGGTCAAGGTAGTAAAGCACTGGGACTACCATACGAGAAAAGATCGTGGCCGCTATCTCGCCTGACATGAGCGATATGGCAAGCCCTTGGAAGATTGGATCAAAGAGTATGACAAAGGAACCTACTACAACCGCTGAAGATGTCAGGAGCATCGGTCTGAATCTCACGGCGCCTGCATCTATGACCGCCTCGGCGAGGGGCATCCCCTCCTTGAGCCTTAATTCTATAAAGTCAACTAGAATAATGGAGTTCCGCACGACAATACCTGCGCCTGCGATAAAACCTATCATGGATGTGGCGGTGAAAAAGGCCCCCATGAGGGCGTGTGCCGGAAGGATGCCTATGAGGGAGAGCGGTATCGGAGAAAGAATGACCAGGGGCACGGAATAGGAATGGAACCAACCCACCACAAGGATGAAGATGAGCACGATCACCACTGCGAACGCCGCGCCCATATCCCTGAATACCTCATATGTTATATGCCACTCGCCGTCCCACTTCATGGACCAGTGCTGTGTGGAAAACGGCTGTTTGGTATAGTAAATTTCAAACCTTTCGCCATCGGGGGTCTTGAGCTTGGAAAGGGCCTTGTTCATCTTAAGTATGGCATAAATAGGACTCTCTTCCGAGCCTGAGACATCGCCCGTCACATAAACTACTGGTTTGAGGTTTTTGTGGTAGATTGGGTGGTTTATTATAGAATCTTTTATGGTGACCAGCTCCCCAAGTCCGACCATTTCACCGTTTGCAGCCCTCAGCCTGATATCCTTGATGCCTTGCAGCGAAGATCTGTCGGAAAGCGGAAGCCTCACGATCAGTGGTATGTCTTCTTTGCTGTTGCCGTCATGAAGAAGCCCGACTTGGACACCCTTGACCGAGGCCTTGAGGACCTCGGCGACCCTTTCGGGCGATATTCCGGCGGCCATTGCCTTGTCTTTTTGTACAGTAAGCACCAATTCCTTCTGTGGATCGGTCATGTACCAATCCACATCCACCACGCCATCCGTTTTTTTGAATATCTCTTTGACCTTTTTTGCGATCTCTATCTGCCCCTCGTAATTCGGGCCATAGATTTCGGCCACCAGGGTCTGGAGTACAGGCGGGCCAGGAGGAATCTCAACCACTTTTATGCGCGCCCCGTACCTTTGTGCGATCTCGGTTAGTCTTGGCCTCATTTTTTTGACTATCAAATGGCTCTCCTCCTTCCTCATTTGTTTTGGAAGGAGGTTTACCTGTATATCGGCCTCGTTTGCATACTTTCTTAGATAGTAATGCCTTACAAGGCCGTTGAAATTAAAGGGTGCGGCGGTCCCTGAATATATCTCATAGTCTGTGACATAGCTTTGGGTTGCAATATAAGACCCAAGTTCCTCGGCGACAGCCGTAGTCTGTTCTAATGGGGTGCCGTTGGGCATGTCGATTATGACCTGAAATTCGTTCTTGTTATCGAACGGGAGCATCTTTACCTTTACCACCTTGAGATATATAAGGGCGCACGATAGGACAAACGCAACGGCCATCACCGAGAGGAAGCCCCAGCGCCATTTGACGTTTTTGATAAGGTGCCCCATGGCCCAGCGATAGATGTGGGTGATCCGTCCCTCTGTTTCTTCTTTGTGCTCTCCTTTGACCTTGAGGATGTGGTAAGCAGTCCAAGGCGTGATCGCAAACGAGATGATCATTGAGAGAAACATGGCGACCGAGGCGCCGATCGGCATGGGTCTCATGTAAGGCCCCATTAATCCCCTTACAAAGGCAAGGGGCAGGATGGCCACTATTACCGTAAAGGTGGCAAGTATCAGGGGGCTTCCAACCTCTACGACCGCATTGACTATAACATCCTTTATAGGCCTTCCTTTGTTGAAGGGGAGACGGAGATGTCGGATGATATTCTCGACGCCTACTATAGGGTCGTCAACTAGGATACCGATGCAGAATATAAGGGCGAAGAGCGTAACTCTGTTTAATGTATAGCCATAGATGTAATAGACAAAAAGGGTCAGGGCCAGGGTCACGGGGATGGCCACGAGTACCACGAGGCTTGCCTGAACGCCAAGGAGTAGGGCCATAAGGATGGCTACAGATATAGTGGCAAGCGCCAGATGTTCAAGGAGCTCGTTGGACTTTTCCTTGGCGGTTTCGCCGTAATCCCGTGTCACTACCACGTGGACGTCTGAAGGGAGGATGAAACCCTTTAGCCCCTCTACCTTATTGAGTACGGTGTTAGCGATGGATGTGGCGTTCTCACCTTTACGTTTGGATATGGCTATTGTCACCGCCTCTTTTAATGCACCAGGGGCGATCTTTACACCCTTTTTTTCAGCCCCAAGGCCGGCGCCTATCATTACATAGGATGTGGGTTCTTCAGGGCCATCTATTATCTGGGCCACTTGGCCGAGATAAATCGGTTTACCGTCCACGACCTTGATGACCGTCTTTTCAAGGTCGTTTATATCAGTAAAGAAATTATTGAGCCTGAGGGAAAAGCTCTGGTTGTTGTTAGAGATGTCGGATATCCAGGAGGCCTGATTCTGGGACGAAAGGGCGGCTACTACGTCTGCCGCATCAATTGAAAGGCCGGCAAGGGCATTGGGCTTAAGGATCACCCTGGCCTGTCTTTTGAGACCCCCTATGATCTTCGTCTCGCTTACCCCATTGACCGCGCGTATCTCGTCATTAAGCTGAGTCGCTATGCGCCTTAAGGTGGAGCCGTCATAGCCATCTCCCCACAGGGTGATGGCAAGTATCGGGACGTCGTCTATAGAATGAGGTTTCAGGATGGGCTTGCTACAGCCTGGCGGGATCCAGTCAAGGTGGGCATAGAGCTTGTCATAGACCCTGACCAGGCTCTTTTCCATATCCTCCCCGACCTTGAACCTGACCACAGTCATGGCCTGGTCGGGCATAGCGGTGGAATAGACATACTCGACGCCAGGGATTTCCCAGATGAGTTTTTCCATAGGGCCTATGACCCTATTTTCGATCTCTTTTGGGGTCGAACCTGGCATAGAGACCATCACGTCTATCATGGGTACTACAATTTGGGGTTCTTCTTCGCTCGGCGTGAAAAAAATTGCAAACGCCCCGAGAAGGAGGCTTGCAATGATGGCAAGCGGGGTAATCTTAGAATCGATGAATGTCTCTGTAAGCCTTGCCAGGAAGGTATTATGCGCCTCCATGACGTGGGGTTTAAGACTATTCAAGGCGTACACCCTCCTGTACCATGTCTAGGTTTGAAACCACCACCGTATCCTTCGGGTTTACCCCGCTCAGTATCTCGACAAAGACATCCCCATGCCGACCTTGGCCGGACCCAGGATACGGCATCCACGTGCCATCTTCATATATCCACTTTCTACCGGTCTTTACTACCCTCCAGTGGACTATTCGGTCTCTGCCTACAGTATATACGGCCGTCATTCCACCCCTTGTGACCAGGGCCTTTTCAGGGACTACAAGACATTTTATGTGGCCTTTCAACAGAATGACTTTTCCATAGAGGCCGCTTTTTATCAGGTCATGGTCTGGCTGTTTTTTGAGGTCTATCTTTATATTAAACGTATGGGTTAGTGGATTTACATAAGGCACGACTCGGGTTATTTTTGCGGCTTCGCTGATGTGCGCTGATGGGATGGACAGATATACATTGTCGCCGGGCTTGGTCCTTGCAAGAAGGGCCTCGTCTATGTCGGCATCAAACCAGTATCCGCTGTCTACGGCGTCAATTTTTAAAAGGGGTGTGCCCGGATTTACATAGCTTCCTGGATCGACCGTCTTTTCCACTATCAGGCCGTTTACAGGCGAGACGAGGGAGACGTATGAGAGCTGGTTTCTTGCTTCATTCAAGTTGGCTTCAATGCGTCTTATGTTTGCATCAAGGGCGGAGGCTTGGTTCTCCAGGGCCTTGAATCGGGCGAGGGCCCGGTCAAATTCCTCCTGGGTTGCGGCATCCTCTTTTTTGAGTCGTTCAAGGCGCTCAAAATTGGCCTTTGCATATGCGAGATCCGCCATGACCGCTGCCTTTTGACTGACCATCGCCGCCTTTTCAGCCATTGCGGATTCTATCTCCGACCTTGCCCTTGTATCATCTATAGTCAAGAGCAGATCACCCTTCTTGACCACATCGCCCTCGCGCACCCTGACCTCGCGGACAAATCCTGAGGTATTTGATGCCAATACGGCCTGTATTTTGGCCTTCGTTCTGCCTGAAAAGACCTCCATATCAGGCATGGAGGCCTCTGTGACCTCATAGGTCTGAGCGCTGACCGCAGAGACAGGTTTTCTTCTCGATTTTTGATCTTGATCGGCGCAACCGGTCAGAGAAAGCAATAAAAAGATAGATGCCGCGCCAAAAAGAAAAAATCTGCCCACATAATTACCTATAGGTCTAACTCTCGTCGTCATTACCCAATACCCCTGTCTTAAGCTTGAGATCCGACATGGCTGTCATGTAATCATATCGCGCCTGAGCAGCTTGAAGTCTGGTCTGTTTAAGGGCTGTCTCGGCGCTCAACACCTCCACCATCAAGGCCAATCCGTTTTCATAGCGTTTTTTAAGTATTCTTAAGGTTTCTTCAGCCTGTGCGACTGCTTTTTCCGTTACATCAAGCTGTTTTTTGGCGGTTATAAGATTGAAATACGCCTGCCTTACCTCAAGGCCGATCTGGGCGTTTATGTCTTGATCTTTATATCTGGTGCGCCGTTCCTCGGCACTGGCGGCTGCAAGCCTTGCCCTGTCTCCCAGACCATTAAATATATTGAAGGACATCACAGCCATTATACTCCACGAATCTCCATCTGTTCCAAGGAGATCCCTGCTATTTGTTTCATATGATCCTTGGAGATTTAATGACGGCAAAAACTGAAACTCAGCCTCTTTGGTCTTGAGGCCTGCCGCCTGGACCATTTTTTTTGAAAGGAGCGATTCAGGCCGTTTCCTGCGGGCGATCTCAAGCCAGGCCTCCAAACCCCTGGATGCCAGGTCTGTATTTGTCTGAGGAGGTTCAAGTTCCCATTCGCGGTCTTGCGATATCCCCATGGCCTTATCCAACGCGGCCATCGCAATCTTGACATCTCCCTCCGCCCTTAGTCTCTCGCGTTCGGCAGAGACGAGATGCACCCTTGCGGACAGTAGATCTGATTTCAGGGCAAGGCCGGCCTTTTCTCTTTTTGCCGCAAGTCCTTCCATGGCCTTGGCGGTCTCGACCGATGCTGTCATGACATCCAGGGTCTTCTCGGCAAGGATGGCCTGATAATAGGCCTTTTCCACCTGAAAAGAGACCTCTTGCCTTATCTTGGTCTTTTCTAGGGCTGCTATCTGTTCCTGGACCTTGGACAAGCGATATCCGATGATCTCCCTACCTTGGTTGAATATCGGCTGTGTCAATACGAAGCGGCCTTGCCAATTAGTTATCGGCGTAGGATTGTTAAGCCTGTCTATATCAAAATCCCGGGATGTAAAGCGTTCCTGCGCAAGTTTATAGGTAAAGACCATCGGCGGATTGTTGGTCCTTTCAAGGTCTTCATAGAAATTTAAGGTTGGAAAGAAGGCGCTCAGACTTGCCGATCTATTCGCCTGCGACGCCTCCAGGGAGGCACTAGCGCCTTTTAGAAGTGGGTTGTTGGACATGGCCAACTCGACCGCCTTTGAAAGGGTAAGCTTTTCCGCAGCCTGTTCCTGTGCGGCAGAGAGACGAGGCTGTGAGAGTACAATTGCCGCAGCAAAGCAATAAAGACACAGTCTTAAAAGAAAACCCTTGCTGGTCATGAATGATGAATGGTTGCGCAAAGGTCTTAAAAGGAGAATGTCTTCCTTTGAAAAAGACATCTGGATCACCTCAAATTTATTATCGTTGATCACTGTTTTTTCAGATCCTGAATTCTATTTTGTTAGTGTGCTTGAGTCAAGAAACTTAAAATAAAAACAGCGATAAAAATTTTTTTGGAAATCTTGACCTCAAAAACCACCGGCCTCTATATAATTCAGGGGCATAATAGGTGGTCTTTTAATTTTGTCGCTGTTTGCTATAAACGCTATTTGCTATAAGCTGTTCATCCGGCTGGTTGTGAATATGATCAATATTATTACACCTTTTTTCGTCGGCATACTTATTATGCTTGGTGCGCCTGTTTATGCCGTTTCCTTCGGATTATATTGGGGCCCAGACAGCAATAAGGGATTCACTATCCTTGAAAACGTGCCATATCAGAAACTTCTTCATGAATTCTACCACTACAGGGACATTGCCGCTGCAGGAGGCTGGCCTTTTATCCCGTCCGGGCCTGCTCTTAGGCCTGGAGACAGGGACAAGCGTATATCAATTTTGAGGGCAAGACTTGCCATATCGGGAGATCTTGTCCAAGATGGGCGACATTATAAAGAAGCCGGCGACAGTGAATTGTTCGACAAGGGTCTTCGTGAGGCCGTTGTAAGGTTCCAGATGAGACATGGTCTTGAACCTGATGGGGTGGTGGGCCGTAACACGCTGGATGAATTGAATGTCGCAGTGGAAGATAGGATACGGCAGATAAGGGTGAATCTTGAGAGATTTCGTTTATTTCTTGGTTTAATTGAAGACCGTTATATCGTTATCAATATACCAGATTTTGAATTGAGATTGATCGAAGGCGGCAAGACCGTCATGAGGATGAAGATAATAGTGGGGAGGAGCGATCGGCAGACGCCGGTTTTCAGCTCTGAAATCACGTCTATTGTCGTAAATCCGTATTGGCGTGTGCCTTATTCCATAGCCGTAAAGGATATCCTGCCCAAGATCCAAAAGCATCCAGATTATCTTGACAAGAAGCATATAAAAGTCATAAATACGTCTGATGATAGTATAGTAGATGTTTTTGCCGATAAGATAGATTGGAAAAAGGTCTCCGAGAGGAATTTTAGTTATAAGCTGAGGCAGGATCCTGGCGCCGACAACGCCCTCGGCAGGTTGAAATTTAATATATCCAATCGATACGATATATATCTGCACGATACGCCTGCACAGGGTCTTTTTAAAAGGACGAGGAGGGATTTCAGTTCAGGCTGTATCCGTCTTGAGCGGCCGCTGGAACTTGCCTTATATTTATTAAGTGATCATACTGCCTGGACGCGCGAAAAGCTGCTTGACCTCATAAAGGCCGGCAAAACAATAACTATAAGGCTCAAGAAGCCGATCCCTGTTCATATAGAGTATTTTACGGCATGGGTTGCTGACGATGGAGTTCTAAATTTCAGACGAGATATCTATGGGCGTGATGCAATGTCTGACAGTGTTTCTAGAAAATGAAAATGGTTTGGATCTCACCAATAAATTGCTTAAGGAGGTGTCATGGAGCAGGGGATAAGAGATGTATGGAGATCGTCTCCAAGAAGGATGAAAAATGCGGACCTTGCGATGCAGCTCAGCAGAAGGAGGTTTTTAAAGGTGGGCGCATTTGTAGCCATGGCGCTTTTGTCTCCCACAAGGGTTATGGCAAGGATCGGCCCTTTCAAGGGGACTGAAAAGACCTTGTCTTTTTATAACCTCCATACAGAAGAAAGCCTGCATAAGACATATTTTTCAAAGGGCAGATATATCCCAAAGGTCCTTTCGGACATCAATTATATATTGCGCGATTTCCGCGCCGGGGATGTGCGTCCTATTGATGTAAAGCTTTTGGATCTGCTTTATGACATAAAGTGCAGGCTCGGCACAAAAGACCCGTTTCTGGTCATCTCGGGCTACCGTTCCCCTGCTACAAATCGCTATCTTAGAGAACATAGTAGCGGCGTAGCGTGCAAGAGTATGCATATGTTCGGAAAGGCCATTGATATAAGACTCCCCTCGATCGCACTCGAGACTTTACACAAGGTCGCCGTAGCATTAAGGCGTGGAGGGGTGGGTTACTATCCCGAATCCAATTTTGTCCATGTAGATGTCGGAAATGTCAGGTACTGGTAATTTGATTTTTTTTCTGTTAAATTTTTAACCTGATTTTAAGACCTGTCCGGATGGGGATGTAGCTCAGTTGGGAGAGCGCCACGTTCGCAACGTGGAAGTCAGGGGTTCGAATCCCCTCATCTCCACCATATTTTATCGATTCTTATCAAAAAATCATATCTCGACCAAATGGAACTGAGCGGCAGGACGGTCGATTTGAACGGCGCGTTTCATAAATGCGGTCATCGCTGCGAGTCATACAGAGATCGGCTGATGCCAGCAAACCTGCCAATACCCTCCTGAGATGTCGGAGAGTGGTATGTTAAAATAGATAATTTTGAGACATACCTCGATCTGGTGCGGATTCAGATGAGGCGGCCCTCCAGGCGCTGGAGACCGGCGGATCCGGCGGCCCTGAGGGCCTGGTTGTACTCATGGTCTGTTATGCGTCTGTTCATGGGCGGAGGCAGGTGGCCTGGGCCGCATGGCCTGTACTGGTCCATGATGTTCATGTATGTATTTGAAGAAATTTCTTGCGCGATAAACTCTACAATCTCCATTGTGTCGGAAAGACCGCCTGGAAGGACGAGGTGCCGTACTAAAAGCCCCTTTTTTGCAGTGCCATTTTTATCAAACACCAGGTCACCCACCTGCCTATGCATCTCTTTGATGGCCTCCTTGGTTATCTTCGGATAGTCCTTGCACTGGCTGAATCGATTTGCGGCTAATCTATTCCAATACTTGAAGTCAGGCATATAAATATCCACTATACCGTCTAAAAGCCTCAGTACATTTACATTTTCATAGCCGCTCGTATTATAGATAATCGGCAGATCAAGGTCAGTTTCCTTTGAAATCATCTGCAATGCCTCGACCCAAAAGGGCAGTACGTGGGTTGGGGTGACGAGGTTTATGTTTTCGCATCCAGAGGCTTTGAGGGTCATGATGATCAAGGCGATATCGTCTGGATTAACAGGATCTCCCTGGCCCAACCAGCTGATCTCGTAGTTTTGGCAGTAAATACATCGGAGATTGCACCAGGAAAAAAATATGGTACCAGAACCACCTTTTCCAACAAGGCAACGCTCTTCACCGAAATGCGGCCCATAGCCGGCAACGACGGCCTTGTTGCCTGTCTTGCAAAACCCTGTTTCACCCTTCAGGCGGTTTACTCTGCACTGTCTGGGACAGAGGGTGCAGGATTCAAGTAAGGACTTCAGCTCCTTGACCCTTTCCGATAAATCGTCAGAAGAGAGCCTCATATCTTTCTCAAAAGTCCTGCCGACAGGATTCAAAATTTATTCAAATATTGACGCGCAAGGCGTAAAGGTTATAAAACCAAATATACAACCTCATTTGGATGAGGTAAATATAATCCTTTATAAATATACCGGAGAGCAAAGAGGTATTCCGTCGTGAATTATTATCAAATTCGTTTATTTTTATCTCTTCTCCTGATCTTTTTCTGCACAGGGACTGCCCTTGCAAATGACGGTGTCAGCCCGAAGATCGACCCCTTCCTGCAGAATGAGCTGAACAACAGGACCGCATCAGAGTCCATTGAGGTCATACTGGTACTGGACAGGGACCCTTTGGCCCAGATGCCCGAAGACCTTGTAAGGGAAATGAAAGATCGGATAGAAGGGCTCGGGGGCAGCGTCAGTAACTATGCATTCAATAATATCAAGGCAACAGTACCTGTTGACAAGATCTCAGAGATCGCAAAATGGCCTGAGATAAAGGTCATAAAACTGCCCACAAGGCCCCATGTAAGCAGCATGTCAGAGGGGGTGGGCGTGATAGGGGCCGATCGCTGGCAAAACAGCGGCCTTCTGGGACAAGGGGTCAAGGTGGGGATTATTGATGCGGGCTTCAAAGGCTGGGAAAGCGCCGGTCTTACCCGGTATTATCCATTAAAGGTATTTGGCGGGGATGAGAACTCCGACACTCATGGCGCCGAATGCGCGGCCTTGGTCCATGATGTCGCACCTGGCGCCATGCTGTACCTGGCCAACATAGGAAACGTAGACACAGACCTGTATAACGCCTATAGCTGGCTGAAATCCCAGGGCGTGGAGGTGATAAGCTTTTCCATGGGAATTGATTGGTGGTGGCTGCTTTCCGGACAGATAGATCAACAGACCGTGGATCAATTACATTCTATCGTTGAGCAGGCGCATAACGATGGTATTACATGGGTTAATGCTGCTGGCAACGAGGCCCAACAGGTATGGCTGGGGCAGGCAAATCTTGATCAATACAACTATGTAAACTTTACAAGCGGCTGGGAAGTAAACCCGTTTATCTTATCTAAACATAGTGATTCAAGCCCATCCAGCGGCCAGGCCCTTGTGCGGCTTATATGGTTTAATCCCAGCGCCAACTATGACCTGAATATCTACAGATGGAATGGACAAAATTGGGATATAGTGGCGCATTCCGTTTCTGTCGGCACAGGATTAAAACTGTGTCAGTTCCAGGGGAACAGATATGATATATATGCCGCAGCGATAAAAGGCGGTTGGGGAAGCTCAAGCCAGGATTGGGTAGGTCTGATCCTGGATTCACTGGATGACCTGCAGCCATCGTTTGATCCATCGTTTGGTGGTGTTTACACCCGCACCTATTCGATCGATTATCCTGCAGACGACCCGGCCGTCTTGACCGTGGGCGCAGTCCCTTATAACAATCCGTATCAAACAGAGGAATTCAGCTCATGCGGACCCACACTTTCTGGTGGGGCCAAGCCGGATATAGTCGCACCGGATTGTGTCACCACCTGGTTCGGCGGAAATTTTTGCGGGACATCCGCCGCAGCCCCTTATGCCGCGGGTGCTGTTGCGCTCCTGAAGCAGGCCCATCCTGAATGGGGGCCCGATCAGATCAAGTCCATGCTCAAGGCAACGGCCTATGACATAGCCCCTGCCGGTTGGGATTATTGTTCAGGGGCCGGGCTTATGCAGCTCGGAGGGCTGCTGGGGCGTTGAGGGCCTGCCCTCAAACCCTTGTCTCGCCTTGACATTGGAGCACCTGATCCATATACTTGTTTAAAAAATAAGGAGGTCCGACCGGCATGTCTACGACGTTGAAGTGGGAAACCACGATGGAAGAGGCGCTGAAGCTTGCAAAGATGCACGATAGGCCGATTCTGTTGGATTTTTTTAATCCAGGCTGAATTGGCTGTCAACAGATGGATGCGGTTACGTATCCTGATGCAAAGGTCAGTGGATTTTTAATGGAAAATATGATTCCGTTGAGGATTCTTTTTGATACAGTACCTTTGTCTATGGACTTTAATATCAAATGGACTCCCACCTTAATAACCCTTGATGCCGCCGGGAAAGAACACCACAGGATAGTCGGATTTGTCGGACCGGATGAATTCATTCCATCGATGCTCCTCGGGATAGGCAAGACATATCTAGAGACGGACAGATTTGACAAGGCAATAGCAAGTTTTGAAAAGGTGATAACCGAACATCCCAATTCACCTTCAGTGCCTGAGGCTGTTTATATGGCAGGGGTTGCCCGTTTTAAGGGTACTCATAATCCGAGGCCGTTGAAGGAGGCTTACGAGATGTTGAACGTCCGTTTTCCTGGAAGCGAATGGACGAAACGGGCTTATCCATACAGATTGCTTTAACAATATTCTGTCTGATGGATAGGGCGATGTCGAACCCTGTGCTGGATGCCATTTATTCGAGGCGGAGCATCAGACAATTTACAGATGAGCCGGTCGATCGTGAGGCGATATTGGAAATAATAAGGGCTGGCACATGGGCGCCCTCTGGGCTTAATAATCAGCCATGGAGATTCGCCATTGTAACGGATCGCAGCCTTAAGTCAAAATTCGAAGGGCTTACGCGTTATGCAAAGGTTATAGCATCTGCAAAGGTGCTCATCGCTGTTTTTGTTGACAAGGCCGCTATGTATAGCGATGTAAAAGATTACCAGGCAATAGGTGCCTGTCTTCAAAATATGTTGCTCGCCGCCCACAGTCTGGGACTCGGCGCCGTATGGCTCGGCGAAATCCTTAAAAACGCCAACAAGGCAAGGGCGCTTCTCGAGCTTCCTGGCAACCTCGAGCTTATGGCCGTTGTGGCCGTCGGGTACCCTTTGAGACGCAACCAGAGTTCCGAAAGAATGGGGATAGACCAGGTAATAGTATTCGACCGCTGATCCAGCATGATTCAAAAATTATTGCATTGACCGATCGACTTGAAATATCATACGTGCCTTCATACAGACCCCTTGAGGGCAAAAATATCCTCCTGGGCATAACTGGCGGGATTGCGGCATACAAGGCAGGGGATTATGCAAGGCGTCTGATGGAGCTCGGGGCGAGGATCCTGCCGGTCATGACGGCGAATGCCGCTAGGTTTATAACCCCACTTACCATCTCCGCCCTTACCGGCGAAATGGTCCATTCGGACTTGTTTGACCTCGAACGGTCCGGTCCAATCAGGCATATCAGTCTTGCGCGAGAGGCGGATGTCTTTATGGTGCTGCCAGCGACTGCAGACATCCTTGCAAAGGCCTCGTCAGGGCTGGCTGATGACCTCCTTTCAACCCTTATCCTTTCCTTCAAAGGACCTGTGCTCTTCTTCCCGTCCATGAACCCTGCAATGTATGAAAATCCAATAACTAAACGCAACCTGGAGTCTCTTCGCGCAGCTGGACATATCGTTGTCGAACCTGAAGTCGGTAAGACGGCATGTGGTGAGGAGGGAAGGGGGAGGCTTCCGGGTTGGTCTGTTGTAAAAGAGGTTGTCATGAAGGCGTTGACGCCGCAAAGCCTCAAGGGGCGGACCGTCCTTGTCACGGCAGGCCCTACAAGGGAGCCGATAGATCCTGTACGCTATATTTCAAACAGGTCTTCAGGCCGCATGGGTTTTGATATGGCAAGGGTGGCATACAGACGCGGGGCACGGGTTGTCTTGATACACGGGCCTGTTTGCATATCTGCACCGTACGGGATCGAGTCTTATCCTGTAGAGACCGCGCAGGAGATGTCGGTTGCAGTCGTAAATTTTTCGGGTAACGTCGATATTGTAGTCATGGCTGCCGCCGTGGCCGACTATACGCCTATTGAAAAGGCCGATCGGAAGCTCAAAAAGGTTGCTGAAAACATAAATATCAACCTGAAAAAGACAACGGATATCCTCATGGAATTGATAAAAAACAAGAGGCATAATCAGATTGTTGTAGGTTTTTGCGCCGAGACGCATGACCTTGAGAAAGAAGCTGTCCAGAAGATGCTTCGCAAACAGCCTGACCTCCTTGTTGCAAATGACGTATCGAGAAAAGATTCGGGTTTTGACGCCGCGACAAACAAGGTCTTGATTGTTTCAAGGGATCTGAAGGTCGAGGATATCCCCCTTCTTGACAAGGAGGCTGTAGCGGAAAAGATATGGGATAAGATAGAGGGCATAGCGTTACCTGCTTTATCTGATGCACCGTCTTGACAAAATACGATCTCAAGTTAGATTATCTCGATTCGAGATTTATTGCTATTTTATCAAATGGGCCTATAGCTCAGTTTGGTAGAGCCACCGGCTCATAACCGGTTGGTCCCAGGTTCGAATCCTGGTGGGCCCAATCAAAAAATAAATATAGAGTGGACTTATCACCTTCTGCCCGTGAAATATGGCAAGCCCTTTTAGATTGGGCGCCTTCAGAGCTTTCTGAATCCTGGGATAACATCGGAATACAGAGCGGCGATCCTGAGGCAAGGGTCAAACGCATTGTTGTGGCCCTGGATCCGACCTTCGCCCTTCTTGAAGAGGCGAGATGCAGGGGGGCCCAAATGGTCATAACGCATCACCCCTTGATCTTTGGCCCGCTTCGATCCTTAGACCTTTCACAGCAAATACCCCGCCTTTTGGCGGGGTATTTGCGTTCAGGCATAGTTTTGTGTACCGCCCATACAAATTTGGATGCGGCGATAGGCGGGGTAAGCGATCTTGTAGCCGATTTTTTGGGATTGGTTGGGGCGAGGCCGATTGCATGCCGTCATGTATATGACGACAATGTTACGGGCCTTGGAAGGATAGGGAGACTAGAAAAGGCAAGGTCATTGTCTGAGGTTGCCTCCGATGTTTTAAGATTTACATCGGCGCCAGGTTGCTTTATAGTCGGCGATCCAAGGCGGGTTATAGAAAAAACGGCCATATGTTGCGGTTCAGGTTCAGATCTTTGGCCATTTGTTATTGATTCAGGGGCCGAGCTATTCATAAGCGCCGAGATCAAGCACCATATTGCGAGAGATGCAGAGGAGCGAGGCATTGCAATAATAGATGCCGGACATTTTTACACCGAACACCCTATTGTATTTGAAATAGTGCGTTTTTTGAAGCGAAAAGCCGACCAAATGAAATGGGATATCGAATTATTTGTTTTTGAGGGCGAGAGGTCGCCTTTTGTTTATTATCAGCCGTAGGTATCGAGTATATCTCTAAATTTAATATAAATTAAGACTTAAAAGGAGCATGCATTGAGAGCCGAACTTGAACCACTTTTAAAACTTCAAGAAATTGATCTGAAAATAAAGGACTTGGAAGCCAAAAAGGCTGAGGCACCGAAAAGGCTTGAGGCCTTGAGATGCAATCTGGCTGCAAGGGAGGCTGAGCTGGCACAGCTTACAGCGGAGCTTTCCGAGATAAAGAAGCGGAAGATCGACATAGAAGATGAATTGGAGATTGAGACGGGACGTCTTAATAAGTCTCAGCAAAAATTGAGCTCTATCAAGACCAACCGTGAATATCAGGCGCTTCTCAAGGAGATCGAAGAGATCAAGAAGGCTAACAAGACAAGGGAAGACGAGATAGTAGCCACCATGGAAGAGCTTGAGAAGATCAATATCAGCATAAAGGAAAAGGAGGCAGAAATCAATGCCATGCAAAAAGAGGTGGAGGTGGAAAATCTCCACCTAAACCAGGTTGAGAACGAAATCAATGGACAATTATACACCATGATGGAGCAAAGAGACGCTATAGCAAAAGATGCCAGGCAGGACCTCCTTTCCAGATATAATTTTTTAAGAGATAAAAGAGGCGGCGTTGTCATTGTGTCTGTTACAGGCGCCGTATGCAACGGTTGTCATATGAACCTACCCCCTCAGCTCTTCAACGAGCTTCTAAGGGATGAAAAGATCCATTATTGCCCCACTTGCCAGCGTTTGATATATGCAAAAACTAATGATAAAAATGGCGACTAGGATCCATTCTGACAATACTTTACCTTTTTCAAAAAAGGGGCCTTATATATAACTTTTGGACTTATGCTGGGATCGGGCTTGAATAAACTGCTTATCGAATTATAATATTGATTCGATGGAGATGAACGGCGATCGCTGGCGTGATACGTCAGAGGAAAGTCCGGGCTCCAAAGGGCAGGGTGGTTCGTAACACGAACCGGGGGTGACCCCAGGGAAAGCGCCACAGAAAATATACCGCCATGCCGTTTGGCGTGGTAAGGGTGAAAAGGCGAGGTAAGAGCTCACCGCTGAAGCGGCGACGCTTCAGGCATGGCAAGCCCCACCCGGAGCAAGACCAAATAGGGAGGCGTTCGAGGGTGGCCCGTCCGATGCCTCCGGGTAGGTTGCTTGAGGCGTCGGGCGACCGGCGTCCCAGATGAATGATCGTCGCCCCGTACTTAATGGGGTTACAGAACCCGGCTTATGAACATCTCCATCGATGTTTTTTCAAGTTTGTCTTCAAGCCTGTCAAAGGAGCGCCAAATGACATCATCCTCCCTTAAAGCTGCTGAAGTGTCGGGCAATAACATCCTTAGGCCATTGACTATACCTGATCTCAAAAAAAAGGCCGCTTCGGGGGAAAAGATCGCCATGCTTACGGCCTATGATTGCCCCTTTGCCGGATTTGTAGATGAAGCCGGTGCCGATATAGTCCTTGTGGGTGATTCCCTTGGGATGGTGGTCCTTGGTTACGATTCCACTGTGCCGGTTACGATGGATGAGATGCTTCACCATGCCAAGGCGGTAAGAAGGGGGGTCAAGAGGGCGCTTCTTGTTGCAGACATGCCCTTCCTTTCCTATCAGATCTCTGAAGAGGAGGCTATAAAGAATGCCGGTAGGTTTTTAAAAGAAGCTGGATGTCATGGTGTAAAGATTGAAGGTGGTCTTGATATGGCCGGTGTTATAAGGCGTGTGGTAAAGGCCGGCATCCCGGTTATGGGGCATATAGGTCTGACCCCACAGACCGTTACTGCACTTGGCGGTTACAAGGTCCAGGGAAAAGACGTCGAATCAGCCAAGAGGCTCATTGAAGACGCGTTGGCCGTAGAAGAGGCCGGTGCCTTTGCGATAGTGCTTGAGTGCATCCCGACAGGACTTGCAGGTCTTATTACGGAGAAGCTCTCGATCCCTACGATAGGCATAGGTGCAGGTCCGTTATGCAGCGGGCAGGTGCTTGTAATAAATGATATTCTGGGGCTTTTTGATCGTTTCATCCCACGTTTTGTAAAACAGTATGCGAACCTTGCCCCGCAGATCAGGCAGGCATTAAAAAATTATGTTGAGGAGGTCAGAGAGGGACGTTTTCCTCTTGAGGAAAACAGTTTTTAAGATGGCAGTCTTTTGAAGATCTTGTCATCTCGAGAATAGTGCATACTCCTCATTTGAAGGTCGTTGGGTGTCTTTTTGTCCTTGGATATTTCGTCTGGGCCGCATCTGGACAATGTCATTAAATTCTAGTCTCCATGCAAGCCTATCCACCCTTACCTCTTTGTGTCAAACTCTCAAAAAACATCTGATCAGAGCGGACCAAGCGCAATATTTTTATTTGAGTTAAAGGGATTTTTGACCCCATACGTTGAAGATTTTAAAAGTCCTTGTCTTTTGAGTAGTTACTCAATATTATTAAATTATGGATAGCGATATAAAAAAAGGGGATACTTTGACGCGCAAGGAGGCGATCATTGCAGCCGCAATAACCCTTTTTGCCCAAAAGGGCTACGCCGCCACCACTTCCGAGATAGCAAAGGCGGCAGGTGTGGCTGAAGGTACTATTTTTCATCACTTCATCAACAAGAAAGGCATTATCGTCCAGATATTTAAAAATGTGCTTGACGCCTACATAACCGGGATGAATGCATCGGCCAAAGGGGCAGCAACAGGGTTTGATGCCTTAAGTCGTACAATTGCCTTTCATTTCAGGTTCTTAGATGGACATTCTCGTGAGTTCAAGATCATAGCGAGGGATTGTCCATATCACTTGATGGATACAGATTCTGCCTTTCGTGCCGAAATTTCTAAAAGTTTTCAGAAATTAAACGAGTTCTTTAAAGATTGTCTTGATCGCGGCCAGAAAGATGGTTTAATACGCCCGATGCCGACTAAAGATATGGCCTTTGTCTTGCTCGGCATATTAAATGGCATCGGGCGCCAGAGACTCTTTTTGCCGTTTGAGACTGTAGATGCCCAGCCGTTGGTCATGGATCTTTTAAAATACGGTATTTGTAATGCCGGCACAAGGGATAGCCTATGAGACCTATGAGAATCACTTATTATATTGGTTCGTTGGGTATTGCAGTTGTGGTAATATGTTTATGGTTTCTGTGTTCGCCAGTCATCGGTGCCGCAATTGATAGGGATCCAGTTCAGATTTTGAGCTTAAGAGATGCCATTAAATACGGCATCCAACATAATCTGGATATCAAGGCGGAAGAGATGAACATACCGATAGGCAAAAAGGGTGTCGTTATAAATAAATCGGCATTTGACCCACTCTTTAGCGCATCAATAAGCTCCAAAGACCAGAAGGCGCCGGCTTCAACCATAATGACGCCTGAAGACTTTAGTATCTATCGCGATGTAAAGGCTACGGTAGGACTTCAAAAGCGTTTTTTGACAGGTCTTGAATCAAGCCTTTCCGTCTCTTCGTTAAAATCCATGAATAATTCATCTATAGACGCCCTCAGGCCACAGTATTACAACGTAGTTGTCCTTGATCTGACCCAGCCACTTTTGAAGGATTTCGGGGTTGGTGTCAATTCGGCACATATCAGGATAAGTGAAAAACAGCTCCTGCAGGCGGCTGATATCTATTTGGACAAGGCAGTACGTATAAGCGGGCAGATAGAGAATGCCTATTACAACCTGGCCTTGGCTGAGGAGATACTTGCCTGCAAGTTGGAGTCAAGGCGCTTGGCGCAAGAGCTTCTCGACGCAAACAAAGAGAAGTTCAAGGCCGGGCTTGTGCCGATTACAGAGATCGAGGAGGCGGAGACGGCAGTTGCTTCAAGAGATGAGGAGGTGATTCAGGCGAGGGCTCAGACGGAAACAGCTGTCAATAACCTGCTGGATCTTCTTGGCTGTCATTCATATTCAGATGACCCGATATGTAAAAAGACGATTAAGGTGCAGGCGCTTTCAGTGCAGGACAAGGATCTGCCGCGGCTTGATGATTCCCTGACCCTAGCACTGAGACGTCGTCCTGACCTTGAGGCCCAGAGGCTGGCTGTTGAGAGCAGTGATATCAAACTTAAATATTACAGGAATCAGAGGTTGCCAAGGCTGGATTTGGAGGCAACCCTTGGCATAAACGGCCTTTCAGGCGGGGACAGACCCGTTCATTTTGTTGGGAACGACTATGCCAGTCCGCTTGTTGGTGATTACTGGGATTCTGTAAAAGACATGACACAGGACAGGCAGTGGTATGTAGGTATACGTCTTTCATATCCGATCGGCAATAGGGGCCCGGAGGCCAGGTATAGACAGGCGGACCTGGAAAAGATGCAGGCGATATATCGCCTGAAGCGCCTTGAAGATACATCTGAAACAGAGGTAAAAAATGCCTTTATTGCATCAAAAAGGGCGCTTGAACGTATAAAAGTGGCAGAGCATTTTGAAAATCTGGCACAGATTACACTTTCTCAGGAGATGGAGCGCCTAAAAGAGGGTCTTTCCGATACATTTCATATACTTAAGTATCAAAATGACGTCATAGCTGCAAAGATCAAAAAGATCACTGCAATTGCTGATTTCAACAAAGGTCTTGCCTCCCTCTACAGCGCAACAGGGACAAATCTGGAACGATATGGAATAGTTGCAGAAATCCCTGGAGATACAAACCAGGATGAGAAGCAACAATTAAGATTCCCTTTGGTGGATTCTAAATAAAAATTTGTCATCTCTGCACTGCAATGGCCAGATGATTAGGCATATTGCCAGGGAATTGTTTCTGTTGACAGTAAATTCATAAATTATTTATTATACCTTATTATCAAATAAAGACAATAAAAAGGCAATAAAATAATAGGAGAGGACTCATGAAACAACACATCCGTTCCGTCTATTCCATCCGCTTCCTTATCCCGGCCCTGGTTGCAATAATGTTCATTGCAACCATTGTCACCATATCTGTCAATCTCTTCCTAATGTCTGTGCATAAACATGACGCTGCCGCCATAACTCTGGGCGAGAGGGAGAGGGTGCTGAGCCAAAGGATGACCAAAGACGTCTATCTCTTTATGCTGAAAGGGAATCAGGATGCCCTTGATGACCTGAAAGATGCCTCCTCGTCCTTTGATGGCTATCTCAAGGCATTAAAAGATGGCGACAATGACCTGGGTCTTTCCCCTGCCACCGATGAAAAACTCATCTCTGAACTGAACAAGCTCGAAGACATCTGGAGGCCTTTTTATTCAAACGTGAAGGTCATCATGGAGTCGCAGAAAGGCTCACCGGAGATGGGTGCGGCCCTGCGGTACATAGATGAACACAATGTCGAACTCCTGGAGCAGTCATATCTGGTGGTAAAGGCCCTCGAAGACCTCTCTCACCTCAAAGATACCTACGCCAAGATATTCCAATACATCACGCTGGCAGGCGGTGTCTGTTTCATAATCATCGTCAGCTTCTTTACAAAGAGACTCATCATAACCCCGCTTGAGAGGGCCCTGGGCGCCATCAGAGAGGCTGGATATGGGAGATTTGAAAGGGTGCTTCCTCCGGTCGGGCCACGTGAGGTAAGGGAACTGTGTACGGCCTTCGACTCCCTTTCTTCAGGCATGATAGGGCAGTTTTCCACGTTGAATGCACAGAACTCCGTCATAGAGAAGGTCAAGGGGTCCATAAAGGCATCAAACAACAACATCTTGAAATACGGCGATGAGATAGAGGCAATAGCCGAGGATGTGGCCTCAGCCGCCACCCAATCCATGGAGAACCTCGACACAGTGGCCACGGCCACAAAGGACATGTCCACCGCCACAAACGAGATCGCCCGCAGCGTCGCTGTCACGGCTCAAAAAACCAACGACGCCCAGTCGCAGACTGCTGCGGCGGCAAAATCTATAGGAAGGCTCTCAGAGAGTTCAGAAAAGATAGGCGCCATCATACAGGTGATAAACAACATCGCATCCCAGACCAACCTTCTTGCACTCAACGCCACCATAGAGGCAGCCCGTGCCGGCGAGGCGGGCAAGGGCTTTGCCGTAGTAGCCAACGAGGTCAAGGAGCTTGCCAAACAGACAGCAGGCGCCACTGAAGAGATCACCCATATGATCCATGCCATTCAATCAGACACCACAGAGGCCGTAAAGGCGGTGGAGGAGATCACTCAGGCCGTATCAGAGGTAAATGACCTTGCAAACACCATTGCAAGCGCCACTGAGGAGCAGACAGCGACCGTCTCCGAGATCACGCGCAATATAGACCAAGCCGCCGAGGGCGCAAGGCGTGTGAAGAACCATGCCGACAACCTGCTCGATCACATATCGAACTTCGCATCCATCCGCAGGACATTGGGGCTCGGCGAGGACGCCATGGCCGCAGTGGTATCGGATATCACCATCCTCATGGCCCAGGTCTCGGTCAATACAGAGATCATGGACCGCCTGCTCGAATATACGCCCGACGTCTCCAGGGTCAAGAACATCATATACCAACATATGCAGTGGAAGGAAAAGGTGATAGGCGGCATCATAGAGGCCGTCCCGCCTGAGGTCGAGACAGACCCGCACCGCTGCGGCCTTGGAAGGTTTTTAGAGGTCTATCAGCCAGATTCCCCGGCCATAAAGGAGCTGATTTCAAGGCTTATACCGGTACATGAAAGGCTTCACAGGTCAGCGATAGAGGTACAAAAACGCATCGCCTCAGGGCAAATCGACTCGCTGATGGAGTATTTTGAAACTGAGGCTGACCCGCTTTTTAAACAGACGATGGAGTATCTGTATAGGTGGATGGGGATCCTGGAGGGTGAGGGCCGTGATTCAAGGGTTGATGATATCGGACATGGGTTGGTTCATAAATCAGTCAAGGAAGATATGCACTGGAATATGATGTCAAAAAAGACATCTTCTTCATATTCGAGCGAACATATTACAAAGAGGGCGGCGACAGGGGAAAAGGGCAGCGGGAAGTCTAATGAATTTTTTTCATGGGGGCCCAATCTGAGTGTCGGAATAAAATCGATCGATGAGCAGCACAAAAAGCTGGTAAGGATGGTAAATGCCATTCACGATGTGGTCAAAAGTGGCAAGGGCAAGGAGGTCACCGGAAAGATATTGAATGAACTCGTGGAATATACTGCATATCATTTCAAGACGGAAGAAGACTATTTTCAGAAATACAGCTATCCAGAGACCAAAGAACACATGGCGATACATGCAAGTTTGGTAAAAAAGGTCCTGGATTTCAAAGATAAGTTTGACAGGGGCGCTGCGATGTTGGATTTCGAACTCTTGAATTTCCTTAAAAATTGGCTTGTGGACCATATTGGCGTAACCGACAAGAAATATGGGCCGTTTTTGACCGGCAAGGGGGTCAAATAGAGAAAAGGATAGTAATGGAATATGTATGTCGGAAGACGTCCGGCAGCTCATCAAAGACCTCAGGCCCAACCTCTCTATCGGTAGATTCGGCAGGATCTTCACCGACACAACCGAGTATATGGAGATTTCATATGGTGATGTAATCGCCTTGGGCGGGCTCCATTATCTTGTACTGAGAGATGAGGCCGAGAGAAGCTTCGGTATAGAAGACCCGAAATACTGGGTCAAGCGTTGCACAGTGCTTGAGACAGGCGACCGTCGTATTTTAAAACTCGTATTTCATGAGAGCTTTCCGCTTCAGCTCGGCAAACTCGTTGTCAAGTGCTATCGCAGCCCTGAAAAAGAGGCGCGAATCCTTGCACTCGTCCGTGGAGACAGGCGTTTCATGCAGGGGATTACTATAAAAGATGAAAGAGGTAATCCGGTCAGGATAATCGACATAATCAGAGGCAAGAGGCTTGATGAGACGGTAGCGGATATCGAGGCTGACCATAGGACATATTTCTTTGAGTTCTTTCCCGAAATCCTCGAGAAGTTCATGGGGGCATGCGAGGCGATAGAGTTTTTACACTCAAAAGGCGAAAAACACGGCGACATAAGAAGAGACCATCTGTGGATTGAGAGCGGCACAGGGCATTATCGTTGGATAGACTTTGACTACACATATGATTTTCACGAGAACCCATTTGGTCTTGATATCTTCGGGCTTGGGAGTATTTTCATTTTTTTGGCTGGCAAGGGCATATATAATCTGCAGGCGATAGAGGGTCTCGGACGGATTGAGGCCAGACTTGTCCCCGGGGACTTTTCATTACTTTATCCGAACAGGCTTGTAAATCTTAAAAAGGTGTTTCCTTATATACCAGATGAATTGAATAGGGTCTGTATGCACTTTTCAAGCGATGTTGAGGTCTTTTATGAGAGTGTCGATGAGTTTCTCAGAGAACTCGATATCTGCAAAAGGGTATTTACGAAAAAGGTATAATTTTATTGAAGATGGGGGATAATAATGGATTTTAAAAAGATATTGATAGCCGTCGATGCCTCAGAAAATGCACGGCGGGCGGTCGAATATACAGGCGAGATCGTAGGAAATGCAAAGGGCTTTGAGATAATGTTGCTTCATATAGCAAGGCCGCCGGAGCGTGACACCTTTCCTGATGAGCAGGTCTGGGAGGCCAAGCGTCTTGAGATGATGGCAAAAATAATGGATTTTTTTAAGGAGGCGAGGCATATCCTTGAATCAATGGGCGTGGCCAATGAGTCGATTTCCGAGCGTTATGTCGAATCTACGGGCCCAAGTATATCTCATCAAATTTTGGCCGAACAGGAAGCGTGTGGTTTTGGCACGGTCGTAGTCGGAAGGAGGGGGGTTTCGAAGGAAGAGGAATTTCTGTTCGGCAGCGTGTCGAATAGGGTAGTTCATTATGCCAAAAAATGTACCGTATGGGTGGTGGAGTAACAAGGGGTCCTGAACAAAAATTTGCACAAATGATTATTTATGCCCTGCCTGACTATAAGTCATTTTCAATTGTTAAGATGGTAGTACATAGCTATTTCTCCTTTTTTTAATTCAAAATCAAATCATTTTGTATTGAAATATCTTGCACAATTAATTATGTAGGGCTATTATTGTTTGTTCGTTAAAAAAGCTGAATAACCATTCATTGTGAGGCGGTGCAGTGGCAAATATAAAATTGACCAGGGAGCATTATTGACCACCAATGGATGCGGCTTCTGTCTTTCATCTCCTGTCAGAGGCATTTTCGTTTCCTGATATGCCGCCGAGTGCAAATGAAGGGATTGTTGACCTAATTGCTGGATTCCCGACAGTTATCGAGTCGGGCAATTCAGATGCAAATGCACTAGCAAATTCTATCTCGGCTGAAAATTTGCTTGAGCTTCAGGCTGAATATACACGTCTTTTCATTAACGCCCCGCGCAAGACACCAGCCCCTCCTTATGCCTCTGTTTATCTTTCAAACAACAGGCGTCTGATGCAGGAGGGGTATGACGATACTATCCGTTTCTATCTAGAGGCAGGCGTTGAGCCTCTGGATGGTCCTGAGCCAGCTGACCACATATTTTATGAACTCGAATTTGTAGGCCTCCTGATTGATTCAGGGCAGGCGGAACTGCTGTGTAGATTTCTTAAGGGACACTTGTTGAAATGGTATCCCGAATTCTTTGGTTGTATCTTACAGGCCGATCCTAATCCTTATTATGAGACAATCGCCAGGATTACAATGTCCAGTCTAACAAGCCTCGAAAAGGAGTTTTGTCATGAAGGTGAATCAAATCTTAAGAATGGAGGTTCTTTATGAAACGAAGGGAGTTTATTAAACTTTCCGCGGCAGGATGTGCGGCTTTGGGCCTTATGGAGCTTCAAGGGAGGGGGCTTTTTAGACCCGCCGTATCCCAGGGCGCTACAGCCGGCGCAACACCACAGTATCTGCCTGGAAGTCTTGGGGCCAAAGAGGTGCCGAGCGTCTGCGAGATGTGTTTTTGGCGTTGTCCGATAGTAGGCAAGGTAAAAGACGGTAAATTGGTAAAGATTGAGGGCAATCCCAAGAGCCCATCCAATGGGCCAAGGGTCTGTGCGAGAGGTAATTCAGGGGTTCAGCTCGTTTATGACCCTGACAGGATGAAATATCCTATGAAGAGAATTGGGGCCCGTGGAGAGGGCAAGTGGGCCAAGATTTCTTGGGATGAGGCCCTGGATGAGATCGTGCACAATATGCAAAAGGTCAAGAAGGAATACGGCCCGAATGCGATTGCGTATTTTGATCATGGGGCGTCAGCCGAGTTCATGCGTGAGATATTCAAGGCTACGGGTACTGAAAATTATACAAACGAGCCGGCGTTCTTTCAGTGTGTAGGCCCTGTTGCCGTGGCCTATTTGAATACGGCTGGATACCTCGTATCAGGGACTAGACAGTATATAGACATGGGCAATGCCAAGGTAATTCTTCTTGTGGGGAGCCATATAGGTGAAAACGTCCATGTTTCTCATGTCCGTGAGTTTGTGGCGGGTCTCAATAAAGGGGCGAAACTCATAGTTGTTGATCCGAGGTTCTCTGCTCCTGCTAACAAGGCGGATATATATCTGCCCATACGTCCTGGCACAGATACCGCGCTTCTTCTCTCGTGGATCAACTATGTCATACAGAAAAATTTGTATGATAAGGAGTTTGTGAGGGACCACTGCAACGGCTTTGAAAAGCTGCGTGAGTCAGTAAAACCCTATACCATCGAATGGGCGGCCAAGATATGCGATCTTAATCCAAATGAGATGAGGAAGGCCATAGAGCTTCTGGCTAAGCACAGACCCAATGTGGCCATTCATCCGGGCAGACATTCAACTTGGTACGGCAAGGAAGATGTCGGCAGACATCAGGCCCTGGCAATCCTCAATGGCCTTATGGGCGCCGTTGCGGTGCCCGGCGGTATATATTTTCAGACGCCAGTAAAGCCTGGTAAGGCAAAAGGTATGGAGGTTGAGGTGGAGGAAAACACGCCTGCAATTTCCTTGAAGACTGAATATCCCTATGCAGAGGCTCTTGGTACGCCTACGGCGAATATAATAAAGGCTACCCTCACAGGCAAACCGTATCCCATAAAGCTTTGGGGTATAAACGGTGTAAACATCCTCCAGACCATCCCAAATCCCTATGACACAATGGAGGCCATAAAGAAGCTTGACTTCATCTTCTGCTCTGAGATGCTCGCAGGCGAGACGGCGATATGGTCAGACATCATCTTGCCTGACGCCACGTATCTTGAGCGTTATGATGCGATTCATACCTATGACGGCCTCACGCCCTATCTGACCATCCGCCAGCCAGTGGTCGACGCCATGTTTGAGACCAGGTCCCCATATTGGGTTGCACATCAACTGGCAAGAAAGATGAATATCAATGTCTTTCCATATGAAAAGGAGCAGGATTATCTGAATCTGCAGCTACAGCCGCTTGGTCTTTCCATTGAAAAGCTTAATGCCCAAGGTGGCATCTTAACCTTCCCCTCCAAGCCTTATAGAAGCAGAAAGGAATTGAAGCTCCCCACCGATTCTGGGAAGTATGAGCTTTATGTGGAGGATTTTGCCAAGAACAAGCTCGACCCATTGCCAAAGTTTATAACTGTTACAGCACCGCCGAAGGGCTATATGCGTCTTGTTTATGGCCGCGTGCCCATGCATACATTCAGTCGCACCATGAACAATCTCTGGCTTCACAACGAAATGCCGGAAAATGAACTGTGGCTGAACGACGAGGTGGCTGCCAAGATAGGGATAAAAGACGGCGATATTGTGGTAATGGAAAATCAGGACGGGAAGAAATCAAATCCTGTCAAGGTGAAGGTGACTGCTGGAATGAGACCGGATGCAGCCTTCCTTCCGCATGGATTTGGAAGTAAATCCCCACTCCTTACCAAGGCCTACAACAAAGGCGCAAGTGACCAATTCATGATTACGCGTTATGAGAATGATCCCTATGTCGGATCATCTTCTCACCGAACCAGTTTTATAAGGCTTATCAAGGATGGCAAGACCCTGGATATACCTGAGATAAGGCCGCTTCCACCTGAGATACCGCGTTTTGAAATAAAAAAGACCGCTTAAGGAGGGAAAATAAAAAATGAGCCAATATGCCATGGTTATAGATCTGAATCGTTGTGTGGGGTGCCATGCGTGTGCCCTTGCATGCAGGGCGGAGTGGCAGGTTCCGGTGCCCTACCATAGGAATTGGGTGAAGCGCCTTGGTCCTGACAAGACGCCTGAGGGGCTTTCATACACATTCTGGCCTGGGTTGTGCAATCACTGTGATCATCCGGTCTGCGTCGGGGTGTGTCCGGCAGACAAGGTTGTAAGGGAATTTAAGAATCCAAAGACCGGTGAAGTAAAAAAGATGCAGATTGCGGCCACATATAAAGATCCATTTACGGGCGTCGTTCTCATAGAAAAAGATCGCTGTATAGGCTGCGGCAATTGTGTGGCTGCCTGTCCATATGGAGCAAGATATCTAAACGAGCAGCTTGATGAGCCAAAGGCTGACAAATGCACGTTCTGCATCGAGCGCATTGCCCATGGTGAGATCCCTGCATGTGTAAAGACATGCATCGTCGACGCCCGTATATTCGGAGATCTTTCTGACAAGAAGTCAGAGGTTTATAAACTCGTGCACGAAAAGGGTGCCAAGCGCCTGAGTTCAAAAGAGGTCAGTATTGGTCCTAATATCTATTATCTAGGCAAAAAGAAGGATATATCCCTCCTATTTACAAAATGCGCGCCGCATGAAAGAAAATGGGAGAAGGTAAGCTCGCTGCCTCCTGGCAGAAGGGAGATGCTCCTTGCAGCAATCAAAGGGCTCCCAACTTTTATCTAGTATGGGCCGCTAAAGACAAATGAATTCGGGGGGCAATCTGCCCCCCCATTTTAAAATCAGACCTGCAATATATCGAATGTAATTTTCCTGATTTGAAGCGATAATCAGTCGGAGAATCAGGTTTTTTTATGGCTGAAGAACGAAAATCATCAGCAAGAGATTTTTTTGGCCTTTTCTCGGTGTATTCAGCCTATGAGGAGAGGATTAGATAAAATTAGATAAAAGGTAAAAAAATAATAAATTATTAAAGGGGGAGATGTCGTTGTATGAAGATGAAAACTGCAGGATTTGTTTTAGGGGTATTGGCGTTGTTTATTACTTCCGGTGTAGCCATGGCAGGTGCGCCTCTTACTAACATTGAAGGGGTTGGGGGGTGTGCCCTTAATCCGTTCGCCTATGTGGCTAATCCACTTAAAGGTGGTGACAAAGGACTGCTTGGGAATGGTATGATTTCAAGGCCGCAGATCGGCATCTGGAACGTAGGGCTTACCGAGAGCCATATCAACTGGTGGAGCGTGGGTATTAATGAGACATTACTTAACCGGGTTGAGATAGGCTACGGCCATGAATTTATTGATGTAAAAAAACTTCAGAACATCGACAAGGACAATCTGTCCATGAAGGTCAATATGATCAAGGAAGGCGACTTTGGCATAGGGCTCATGCCAGCGATATCGGCCGGATTGATTTGGAAAAATACTGGGTTCGACGCAAAGCTAAGGAAGAGCTCGGATGCCGATTATTATTTAGTTGCTACAAAGATGTTCGGAAACCTCCCTATGCCTATAATATTAAATGCCGGCCTTTTGTCCACCACTGGTTATGTAAGAGGGGTGCTTGGCTTTGGCGACCATAGAGACACAGTGTTTTTCGGCAATGTCGAGACAGTCGTCCTCAAGAAGTTTATAGTTGGTCTTGAATACGAACAGGATGCCGATGTGGGCAAAGTCTTTAAAAATGATCCTACGCATTATTCAACCCATTCTTTATGGGAAGGACATATAGCCTACAACTATGATGATCATCTGATGCTTGTAGCCTCATATGCGAATACAGGCGACAAGAATTCCGTCTCTGAAACGGCTTTTAGCGGTGGGTACGTATTGTCACTGCAATATGCATTTTAAGGAGAGCCTGTTCGATCCCCCTACCAATATTAGGAAGGGGGATCGATTTTTTATTTATTATAAACCAAACTGTTTTAATCTATTCAAGAGGGTTTTGTAGCTGATCTTTAACATCCTGGCAGCCGCCGCCTTATTTCCTCCCGTAGCTTCGAGTGCGGTTTGGATAAGTCTTTTTTCCTTTTTGAGCGTTTCCTTTTTTGTTTCGGACCAGAGCCCATCCTTGCCTTCACTTCGTTTTTCTTGTTGATCGTCTCGGCGCATTAGCAATAGTTTCAATGATTCGGCTGTGATATTCCCTTTAGTGAAGACCGAAGCCCTATCAATGATATTGAAGAGCTCCCTGACATTTCCAGGGTAGTCGTATTGTAACAGCAACGCCTCTGCATCCCTCTCGATGGTTATCCTGCCGCCGGACATCCTTTCGATCTCCTGTATGCGCAAACAGGCCAAAGGGATAATATCATCGGGTCTTTCTCTTAGGGGTGGTACGTGTATAGGAAGGCTCGAAAGGCGATAAAACAGGTCTTCTCTGAAGCCACTTTCTCTGTTAAGCTCACGATTTGTGGCTGCAATAACCCTTGTATTGCTCCTATGTTCAATCGAGGCCCCGATCGGCATATAAAGACCGGAGTCAAGGAATCTTAAAAATTTAGGCTGGACGGCAGGAGGCAGGTCGCCTATCTCGTCAAGAAAGAGCGTTCCATTGTTTGCATTCGCGATCAGACCTTGTCGGGTCTCGTTGGCGCCCGTAAAGCTCCCTTTTATGTGACCAAATAGCAAGGAATCGGCGAGTTCGGGGGTAAGGTTGGCGCAATTTATCGCTATGAAGCCCGCCCGCCCGCTCTCTCTGTGTATAAAACGGGCGAGCATGTCTTTCCCTGTACCGGTTTCGCCTGTGATAAGCACCGGTAGCATGGTTGGCGCCGCGAGTTCGGCGGTCTTTAAGACCTCTTTCATTTGATGGGATGCTGCAATGATGTTTAGTTGATCTTCAAGCGGGATATGTTCGGCAAATAACCTGCACATGGCTTCTATATCCACTGGTTTTTCAAGAAAGTCCGTTGCGCCAAGCCGTATTGCCTCGACGGCTTTTTGTATGGTCCCATAGGCGGTGACGACAATAACTATGCAAGATGGATTTCCAGCCTTTATCGGTCTTATCAATCCCAAACCATCTCCATCCGGGAGCTGTATGTCCAACAATGCGCCGTGGATTTCATTGAAGGCGGTCTTTTCCGCCTCTTTGAACGTACAGACCGTTTTGGTATTGAATCTTTCAGAGAGGGCTTGTGCAAATAACTCGGCAAGTCTTTTATTGTCTTCGACTATAAGTATATTCTTTTTCATGCCGTTTGATCCGATCCGTTTCCTTGTTGACTTTATAGGGTTTTGCCTTTCTGATATTATAGGCTATTTTTAGCCTGTCTTGCTATAGCCGCAGTTTGGCCGTGTGAAATCTAATAAAAATGAAAAAGACTATTGCAGTACTTGATATAGGTTCCCAAACCTTTAGAATGGCCATTGTAGATGTGGAGGCTGGCGGAATTAAGATTCGCTGTTCCGAACGTGTGAATGTACGTCTCGGCCAAGGGCTTTCAGCCGCACCAAGGCTTTCGGTTAGTGGGATCAAAAACGGCGTCGCTGCTTTAAAAAGATTTAGGAACCTACTCACGGGATATGATATCGACAGGGTGGTTGCCTACGGCACGGCTGCCCTTAGGAAGGCGGAAAATGCCTCTGTCTTTATAGATATGGCCAAAAATGCCGGATTTGATATAGAGATACTTGCCGGAAATGAAGAGGCGCGCCTCAGCGCCATGGGGGTGTATTACAGCCTAAAAGGTATCAGTAATAGAATGTCGCTGATCGCGGATGTCGGCGGTGGCAGTACAGAGCTTATCCTCGCAAGAGGCGGCGAGATACTTTTCAGTCGTAGTCTTGACATAGGGGCTGTAGGGCTCTCTGAAAAATTTTTTGGAACGGGCGTCTTGTCGGGTGAGGAATTTGAAAGATTGGGGCGCTTTGTTGCAAGGCCTATCCATGATGCAAAAAGAGATATTGGGCATACTGTCCCTGAGATATTGATAGGGACGGGTGGGAGCGCGACCGCAGCCGGGGCTATGTTTATCAAGATGGCCAGATATGAGCCGAGCCGCATAAGGGGGCTTGTATTGAGCGCCGATGGGCTTAGCGACCTTCTGTCCTGCCTTATCAAGGCAAAAACACCCTTGGAGAAAAATACGATCCTCGGTCTCGAGCCTGAAAGGGCTGACATACTTCCTGCTGGTATCGCGATTTTTTTAAGTGTATTATCAACTTTTAATCTCAAAGATATGATCATAACAGACGGTGGCCTTTTATTGGGCCTTCTTATAAATCTTGTTCAAAAGGAGCTTGGCATTCATGTTGAACCATCCTATACCTCAGGCCTATACATTTGATGATCTTTTGCTTGTACCGGCCCATTCGAGCGTGTTGCCGTCAGAGGTGGACATTTCCACCCAGCTTACCAGTGAAATCAGGCTCAACATCCCTATCCTGAGTGCTGCAATGGATACGGTTACCGAGGCTGATACTGCTATAAGCTTGGCGAGAGAGGGTGGAATAGGGATAATTCACAAAAATATGCCCGTAACAGCCCAGGTAAAGGAGATAGAGAAGGTGAAGAAGTCAGAGAGCGGTATGATCGTGGCGCCAGTGACAGTAACTCCAAGACAGCGTATCTGGGAAGTACAGCAGATAATGCGCGAATATAGAATATCCGGCGTTCCTGTCGTTGAAGGGGAAAAATTGGTCGGTATAGTGACAAACAGGGACCTCCGTTTCGAGACTAACTGGGATCTTGAGGTCAGGGAGGTGATGACAAAGGAAAATCTTATTACAGCACCGGTAGGTATAACACTTGAAGAATCCAAGGCGCTTCTCCATAAGCACCGGATAGAAAAATTGTTGGTTGTAGATGACAGGGGTAACTTGAAGGGTCTTATTACCATAAAAGATATCGAAAAAATTAAGAAATATCCCCTTGCCTGCAAAGACAGCCTTGGGCGATTGAGGGTTGGAGCTGCAGTCGGGGTGGGACGTAATCGTCTGGAGCATGTAGAAGCGGTCTTGAGGGCCGGGGCCGATGTCGTCGTTGTAGATTCAGCGCATGGACATTCGCAGAATGTGATAGATGCGGTAATGGATATAAAGAAGACCTTCCCCACTGCGCAGGTGATAGCTGGGAATGTAGCAACTGCTGAGGGCGCTGAAGCCCTTATCAAGGCAGGAGCGGATGCCATAAAGGTCGGGGTGGGGCCGGGTTCCATCTGTACAACGCGTATCATAGCGGGTGTAGGTGTCCCACAGATGACCGCAATCCATGATTGCGCCGTAGTAGCAAACAAATATGGAAAATACATAATTGCAGATGGAGGTATCAAGTTTTCAGGTGACCTCACCAAGGCTATAGGCGCGGGGGCACACTGTGTAATGATAGGCAGTCTCCTTGCTGGTACCGATGAGAGCCCAGGTGAATTGGAGCTGCTGCAGGGCAGGAGCTATAAGGTATATAGAGGGATGGGGTCAATAGGGGCGATGAAGGAGGGCAGTAAGGATCGATATTTTCAAAATGAGGTCGAGTCTCCGGCAAAGCTTGTCCCTGAAGGCATAGAGGGTAGGGTGCCCTATAGAGGGCCTATAGCAGCTACAATCTTTCAGCTTACAGGCGGTCTCCGTTCAGGTATGGGTTACCTTGGTTGCAGTACCATAGAGGAATTGAGGCAAAAGGCCCGTTTCGTACGGATCACTCAGGCTGGTCTGAAAGAAAGTCATGTGCATGACGTCATCATTACAAAGGAGTCACCCAACTATTGGCTCGAGCGCTGAAAAAGACATGTCGTCTCCAATTGCTGCCTTTGACCTTGAGACAACAGGTCTTTCCCCTAGATCTGGTGCAAGAATAATTGAAATAGGTGCGGTAATAATAAAATATGGCGTCATCACAGCCGAATTCTCAAGTCTTATTTATACCTCTCAGAAGATTCCACTGCAGGTTACACGTATCCACGGCATTACAAATGATATGCTTGATGGTCAACCTATGCCCGAGGATGTCTTTCCTGCCTTCATGAACTTTATAGGCAAGATACCATTAATAGCCCACAATGCACATTTTGATTTTAGCTTTTTGCGGCATGAGCTTAGATATATCGGTTTCGATCTCTTCAATGAGGGTATTTGTACCTTGGAGTTGAGCCGACGGCTCTTGCCCCATTTATCCAATCATCGGTTGGAGACAGTCGCAAGGCATTTATTAGGAGATCTACCGGAAGGGATAAGGCTTCATCGAGCATTGGACGATGCCAGATTGACAGCACTTATATGGAAAGAAATGACAATGATGCAAAAATGAAAAAAATTTCAAATGCAACAAAGTTGTTGCAAATTTTTTAAAATTTTAATTAGTGATTAAAAGAACTTGGCTTTTTTAATATAATTTTAAGAATTAAAGCAACTAAACTGTTGCTATAAATCAAAACATTCATCATCCAAAAATATTTTTATAATTATAACTAATTGAATTTATATAAGATTTAATTTTTCACAACTTGGTATCTAATTTGCATATTCATATGGCATCTGTCCTTAATGAAAGGAGGCGCCATTGAATAACAAAAAGATCCCCAAGGCAACTGTATTGAGACTGTCGATGTATCACCGTTATCTGCAAGGCCTGCTCAGGGATGGCAAACATGTGATTTCATCGGCCGATCTGGCCCATTTCACCAATGTAAATCCTGCTCAATTGCGCAAAGATCTTTCGTATTTCGGCAAATTTGGCGTCCGCGGCGTCGGTTATCAGGTAGAGCAGCTAGTTTTGAAGATACAAAGCATCCTAGGTCTGGAAAAAAGATGGCGCATGGCGTTGGTCGGCATCGGACATATAGGTAAAGCCTTATTACAGTATGGTCAATTTGAAAAGAGAGGTTATTTTTTTGTGGCAGCCTTTGATTTGGATGAGGCCAATATTGGAAAAATGATCGGCAATTTGGCTATAAAATCTATAACTACCCTAGAGGAGATTGTAAAAAAAGAAGATATCGATTTTGGTGTTATAGCTGTACCTAATGAAAGGGCGCAAGAAATTGCAGATCTTTTTGTCAATTCAGGAATAAAAGGCATATTGAATTTCTCTTCTGCCCATCTTGAAGTACCTAAAAATGTATATGTAAGAAATATAGATTTTACTTTATTGCTCGATACTATGACTTATGCAATATCGCGTCGCCATGAAACGGTAAACGATAAGATGTCGAGAGCTACATTTGATGAACATAAAAAGGGATTTGATATATTTACTGAACATATGACCCCATCTTGGCTCATTTAATGCAAATTTTATCTTTATTTTGATTTTATCTTCAAATTTTCTTTGACTTTTTGTTGAGCCTTGATCTAAAAATATAAATAAAGGAGGTGAAAGGGGAGGGCAGCGGCAGGTATTATCCAAGGAAAATAAAATCCATTGAAAGGAAGGAGCTATGAGAAAGGAAACAGCTTTATTTGTATTGTCTGCATTTATGATGGTTATGTTCTCCATAATCTCTACGGCCCATTCTCAAACAGGTGGGATCCAGTCTCCTCAACAAGGCATGGGTCCCGCTTCAGCTGGCCAAGCCAATACAGCTGGTGGTCAAGTAGGCGCCAATATATCATCTGTCACAATCAACATAGATAAGACTGCGCTTGATAATGGCGGTGTCATTACAGTAACTGGCACCGCGCCGCCAGGAAAACCTGTATATCTTGAGGTATATTCTGATGAAAAACGGGCGCGTGCAAACTTTTTTGACAACAAGCCTAATAAAGAGACCGGCAAGATCCCTTACATTTTTTATATGACATATGAAATGCCCGCTTATTACAAGATAATCCTGCCGAAAGACAAGTCTGATATACTTACAGAGATAAAAAAGGAAGGGGCTAAATGGAAATATTCCGATGCATTAAAGAAACTTGGCGCAGAAGATGCTTATATCGCCCCTGCCACTATAAATATAGAACGTTATCAGGCGAGCATTCTTGCAAGCATTATCGGTTCAAGGGGTCAGTTGCTCCCGCCTATGGATGCAAAGGAAAATAGAAGGCACTCTATGCAGCTAGTAAAAAGCCGATTCAAGTCCCCCGGAAAACTATTTGATGCAACAGTTGATACGGCGCCTGACGGTAAATTCAAGGCAGAGGTCAATATCCCGTCTGGTTCTCCCCCAGGTAAATACAATATAGTAGCGGTGGCCGATAAAGTTAAAAGCGAACCGGCCACGTTTGAAAATCATATCAGTTTCCCAATGGTTTATCTTGCAAATGCCGGTACAAGTCTCAATCTTTTATGGCCATTTCTACTCTGTCTGATCATCTCGATCTTTGGCGTCCTTATGGGGGCCGGTGGCGGATTCATTCTGAATCCTATCCTTGTCTCTCTCTTTCCGCTGCCTCATACAATCGTAGCAGGTACAGTCATGCCTACCGTCCTTTTCTCGCAGGGAAGCGGCATATATAACTATTCAAAGATTAAATTCATAAACTGGAAGCTTGGTATTTCCATCGGGATAGCCATGATGGCTGGTGGATTTATCGGTCCGAAACTTACTGAACTCATTACACTCTCTCAGTTTAAGTTCTTCTTTGGGTGGATACTCATAGTTCTTGCTGCTCTCATGTTCTGGCAAACTACACCTGGTTACATAGAAAAGAACAAGAAGGAAAAGGCCATCCTCCAGGAATTTAAGAAAAAAGCGGCAGAGGCAGCTGCAAAGGCCGGAAAGTAACTTAAAAAGGAGAATCAGATATGAAAGTAGAATTTTGGGGACAGGAATTTGAGGCCAATCTCTTTATCGGTTGTATCGGCGGCTTTTTGATTGCCATTATGTCTTCCATGTTTGGTTTCGGCGGCGGGCCTTTCATAGTGCCACTTATGACTGTCGGCATGGGACTTCCGATGTACATTGTTGTCGGGAGTTCGCTCCTTGCCATCTTTTTTAACACACTTATGGGTACTATAAGGCACTATCAGTTCGGAAATTTTGATCTCATACTCTTTTTATCGATGTTCCCTGCGGCATTACTTGGGGGTTATATAGGTCCACAGATAGCCAAAAGGGTGAGCCCTTTAATGGTAAAAAGGATTGCGGTTGTAGGGCTTTTGCTCCTGGCGCTGAATCTTTTGAACATATTTTAGATTTGTAAAAATTCATTTCGACTACCCTTTCTTTTTGCCGCAGGCCCTCCTCCCTCCATTAAAGAAAGGGTAGTCTTTCTTCCGTTGGTTTTTAGAAATTTCCTGATGCGAGACATCTCATAGCAAGGCAGCTCCATTTTATCAAAAAAGCCGCAATCCATGCAAGTATAAGTAGATAACTTACAGTAAATACAGTCCAGCCAACAGAGCCCGTCTCCCTCCAGATGGTTATAATCGTCACTATGCAAGGCGTATAAATGAGCACGAAGACCATAAAGGCAAGGGCGGTGGCTGGAGTAAGACCGCTTTTTCGAAGGACATCTTTAAGGTCATGGGTATCTTCCCCCTGGTCATCGGCCTGAAACAGCACGCCCATGGTGCTCACCACCACCTCTTTCGCCACAAATCCTGTAAGAAGGCTCACCCCTAGGCGCCAGTCAAAACCAAGCGGCCTGAGCACCGGTTCGATAGCCTTTCCTATGCGACCTATGTAGCTGTGCGCCATGCGTTCCTTGGCCATTTTCCTTTCTATAGTGCGTAGTCTTTCTTTTAGTTGACCCGTTAGCTGCATTTGTTTAGATGGATCGTTGCTCTGTGAAGCAGCCGCTATATCCTTTTCGATAGATGATTTCTGGGTCGGATAGTCTTGACTATATGGCACATTTCTTGGGAATGCCCCGAGAAACCAGATCACTATGGAAAAGGCTAGGACTACCCCACCCATCTTTTGAAGATATACTTTTGCCTTATCCCACATGTGTATAATGAGGCTCTTGATGGTCGGGAGCCTGTATGGAGGGAGCTCCAGTACAAAAGGTGCGGCTTCGCCTTTGAAAAGGAGGCGTTTAAATAACTGTCCCATTAGGATAGCAAGGACTATCCCGAGGATATAAACGAAGAAGATTATATTGCCTTCCCTGCCGGGGAAGAAGACGCTGGCAAGCAGCACATACACAGGAAGCCTGGCAGAGCAACTCATAAGCGGGTTTATGAGGATAGTGAGGATGCGGTCACGCCTGGTTTCAAGTGTGCGGGTGGCCATGATGGCCGGGACATTGCATCCGAAACCCATAAGGAGGGGAATGAACGACTTACCGTGTAGCCCTAGGGTGTGCATCACCCTGTCCATTATGAAGGCTGCTCTTGCCATATATCCTGTATCTTCAAAGAGGCTTATCCCCAGAAACAATAAGACTATATTGGGTAGGAATACAAGGACGCCACCTACGCCTCCAATGATGCCATTTACTATCAATTCCTTGATCATGCCGTCGGGGAGGAGTCTTTCAGATACATGCGCTGCAATGTCAACAGCTGATTGTATCCATGAAACTGGATATGATCCGATGGTGAATGTGCCCTGGAAAAGGAGATACATGAACAGAATGAAGACAGGAAAGCCGAATACCCTGTTGGTAAGTACTTGGTCTATATGATCGCTCATGGTCTTTTTTGCTACAGCGGACAGGCGCATGGTTTCTTTGAGCGCCCCTGAGATAAAACCATATCTTGCTTCGGCAATGAGGGTCTCGGGGTCGTCTTCAAATATGCCTTGCAGATGGTCTCTGCTGATGTCAGTCTGTTTAATAACAGCTTCTCCCTCTGGGGAGGCGGCAACAGCCTTTTTTACAAGCGGGTCATTCTCGATGAGTTTGACCGCGGTCCAACGCGGGTAATAGCGGTTGGCTATATCAGGGACCCCCTTCAGCCTTTGTCTGATCTTTTCAATTTCCTCTTCTATCTCCTGGCCGTAATGGATATGGACATGCCTAGAGATAGGATCTCTGTCAGCTGAAACCTCAAGGACGGTATCAAGGAGTTCTTTTATCCCTTCACCCCTTGTTCCAATGGTCTTTACGATAGGTACCCCTAAAAGTCTTGCTAAATTGTCATAGTCGGTGATTATCCCTCTCGCATGGGCCACATCCACCATATTCATGGCAAAGACGAGGCGGATATTGAGTTCTATGAGTTGAGTTGCGAGGTACAGGTTTCTTTCAAGATTGGATGCGTCAAGCACATCAACGACCACGTCGGGCTGTTCATCCAGGATGAAATTCCTTGAAACGACTTCCTCTACAGAATAGGCGGTGAGTGAATAGATACCAGGCAGATCAACTATGCGTATTTTTGAGCCTCTGTGTAAAAGCACCCCTTCTTTTTTTTCAACCGTGACGCCTGCCCAGTTTCCAACCTTTTGATGGGCCCCAGTGAGCTGATTAAACAGCGTAGTCTTGCCGGCATTTGGATTTCCGGCCAATGCTATAACAATTTCTTTTTTATCCATCTTTTGTCCCTATACCTCTATACCTGCTTCCGTAGCATCGTGATGGATTTGTTTCCATTTCCACATAAAGCGGCCTTTTATGTGATCAGGAACAAGGGCGCAGAGCGCCTGCGATATCTGACTTAACCTTGGATAAAGCAGAGAATCAGCAAGAAGAGGGCTCCTTGCAGGCAAAAAGACCGTAAGCAGAAATATTATCACGCCTGTCAGTATCAAACCCTTTGCAAGGCCTATAAGCCCCCCCATTATCCTGTCCACCAAAGTGAGATGGAGGGTCTTTAACAAACCCTTTATAATGATCCCAATTATTATAAAGGCCATGTAGACCAAGATAAACAATAGAAAGAATGCGATCAAAGATCTGAATATTTCTTCTTTGATAAAAGGTGTAAGCCTGTCAGAAAGGATTGAGAAATGGGTCATGCCTACCCAAAAACCCAGCAATATTCCAAGGAGTGAGGCTGCCGAGCGGCTGAAGCCCACAAAAAATCCTCTCAGCACGGTAATGGCGATGATGATTGTTATTATAAAGTCAAGTATATTAAAATGTATGTTGGCTGTATTAAACCACATATCTCCTCCCAATCCATCCTCTTCCTTGGGAAGAGGGGGATTTTCTAGATATTCATCGGTTGTTTTGCCCTGCTGTCAATACGTTTTCGGCCATCGTTGTAGCCTGATTTAATTCATCTTCTAGGAGTTTTCGATACGATTCAAGGGCCGGTCCCCTTGCATCATTGGGTACGTAAAAAGGTTTTCCATATGTCAGTACAATTTTTGAGAATGGCCAAGGAAGGATCGTTTTGTCCCAACTGTTGAACATGATTGCTGGTTTTGCTGTAAATCCAATAGGTATGACCGGTGCTCCGGTATCCCTGGAAAGAATCAGGGCACCCTTTTGCGCAATGCGAGCAGGGCCCCGGGAGCCATCCGCCACTATACCGGCTCCAATATTGTAACGCCTCATGGCCCCGGCCATATCTCTTAAGGCCTTTATACCTCCCTTGAGCCTTGAACCCCTTACAGGTATCTGTCCCCATCTTTTGATGCAGCGTGCCACCCAATCGCCATCTGAGCTGCCGCTAACCATGATGACCGCTTTGCGGTGTCTGAAATGAAACAAGATGTATATAAGGCTGAAATGCCACAGTGCGATTATAACAGGTATCTCCGATCCGAGGATAGATCTTGCCTCCGCGTTTCCGGCTGTAATAACCCTGCACGACGAAAGCCATATCTCGGCTACAGTAAGAAGGGGTCTTTCAATCCAGGTGGTCGGTCTCGTTCCAGCTGTTTTGTGAAATTCATCTGAAACCTCTCGCACTTCCATAGGGCATGAGGTAACATAAAGTACCAAATGCTTCAAGTCTGAGGTCTGCTATGTCTAGTAAAAAAATGCGTTTTGAGGCAGCCATGTCAAGGCTCGAAGGGATTGTCGGTGAGCTTGAATCAGAAAGGCTTTCTCTTGAAGACGCCTTGAAGCTCTACGAAGAAGGGATAAAACTTGCTAGGTACTGTGCGACATATCTCGATTCGATAGAAAGAAGGATAGATGAACTTGCAAAAGGGGATGACGGGATTGTTATAAGGCCCTCAGATATAGATAAAGAGGTGGACAAGTCTTGAACGCCAGCCTTGAAACTTATTTAAAGAAACAAATCTCAAAGATAGATTCCGCTTTGGAGAGATTGCTGCCCATAGAGACTGGCCTGTCCGGACCGGTCTTCGAGGCTATGCGCTATAGTTTGATGGCAGGTGGAAAGAGGCTGCGCCCGATTCTGCTCCTCGCAGGTGCTGAAGCGGTCGGAGGCAATGCAGCGGATTTCATCCCTTTTGCCTGCGCAATTGAATGCATTCATACATATTCGCTCATTCATGATGATCTTCCCTCTATGGATGATGACGATCTCAGAAGGGGCCGACCTACCTGTCATAAGGTATTCGGAGAGGCGGTGGCTATACTTGCCGGAGACGGTTTATTGACCTTTGCCTTTGAACTCATGAGCAATAAAGATTTGATAGGTCATATACCGCCAGAGCGTGCAAATAGGGCCATCTTTATCATTGCCAAGGCTGCTGGGCCATTCGGCATGGTAGGCGGGCAGACGGCCGATATACTCCTTGAGGGCAGGGACGCTGATCCAGGTATGTTGTCCTTTATTCATAGCCATAAGACAGGGGCCATGATCCAGGCGTCTGTTGAGGCTGGCGGGATCTTGGGTGAAGGGACCCGGGAGGAGGTGGAGTGGCTAAGTAGATATGGGGCGGCCTTGGGCCTTGCCTTTCAAATTGTAGACGATATCCTTGATATTGAAGGCGAGAGGGCTATTATAGGAAAGCCTGTAGGTTCCGATGCAAAAAAGAAAAAGATCACATATCCTGCCGTATTTGGAATGGCCGAGGCAAAGAGAAAGGCTGCCATCCTGCTCGACGAGGCGTTGTCAGCCATCGCCCATTTTGATGAAAAGGCCGAACCGCTTCGGGCCTTAGCCCGCTATGTGGTCGAGAGGGATAGATGATATGCCCGGGTTTCTTGACACCATCCATTCACCAAAAGATATAAAAGGGCTCAAACCAAAAGAATTGAATGAACTTGCCCTCGAGATCCGCAAGAAGATCGTAGAGACTGTCTCTAATACAGGCGGGCACTTGGCGCCAAGCCTTGGCGTTGTAGAGCTCGCTATAGCTATACACTATGTTTTTAACGCACCCGAAGACAGAGTTATATGGGATGTCGGACATCAGGCCTATGCCCACAAGCTTCTGACCGGGAGGGTTTGTAAATTTCATACACTTCGACAGTTCAAAGGCATAAGTGGTTTTCCAAAACGCAGTGAGAGCCCTTATGACTCCCTTGATACAGGACACAGCAGCACATCCATCTCGGCAGGACTTGGAATGACCACCGCCCTAAGGCTCAAAGGTGAGCCCGGTAAGGTGATAGCCGTCATCGGAGATGGCTCAATGACCGCCGGCCTTGCGTTCGAGGCCTTGAACAATGCAGGTCACCTGAGGAGGGACATAATCGTCATATTAAATGACAATGAGATGTCCATATCTCCGAACGTGGGTGCGCTTTCCTCTTTTTTGAGTAGAAAACTCACAGGCAAGCTGATATCTAGGCTCAAGATGGAGATAGAGTCCTTTTTGAAACGCTCCGGCACTGGTGAACAGATATGGACGTTATTGAAAAAAAGCGAGGATTCCCTCAAGAGTCTTTTTACCCCAGGTATGCTTTTTGAGGCCCTTCAGTTTGAATATGTCGGCCCTTTGCCCGGCCATAACCTTGAAATATTGATAGAGACGCTCCAGAATGTAAGTAAGATCCCCGGCCCAATCCTTCTGCACGTGCTTACCAAGAAAGGTAAGGGTTATCCACCGGCCGAAAGGCGCCCAGAGGACTTTCATGGCGTCGGTCCGTTTGAGATATCAACGGGTGAACCAAAGACGACCAAAAAATCAGTACCTCCTACCTATACCTCTGTCTTTGGCCAGACACTGATCAAGTTGGCCAAAGATGATAAACGTATAGTCGCCATAACTGCAGCTATGCCGTCAGGCACCGGACTCAGCGCCTTTGCAAGGGAGTTCCCGGAGCGCTTTTTTGACGTTGGCATTGCAGAGCAACATGCCGTGACCTTTGCAGCAGGCCTTGCTATTGAGGGATTAAGGCCGATTGTCGCTATCTATTCGACCTTTTTACAAAGGGCCTACGATCAGGTCATTCATGATGTGTGCCTCACCGCCCAGCCAGTTGTATTTGCAATAGACAGAGGTGGGCTCGTAGGAGACGACGGTCCAACACACCATGGTGCATTTGATATAAGTTTTTTGAGGGTGGTTCCGAATCTCATCATCATGTCACCGAAGGATGAAAACGAACTTCAGCACATGTTGTTTACCGCATTCAAACACAATGGGCCTGCTGCTATTCGGTACCCGAGGGGGGAAGGCGTTGGGGTAAGCATGGATTGGGAGTTAAAAGAAATACCCATCGGCAGTTGGGAAATGCTTTCAGAAGGCCCTGACGTCGCTATTCTTGCCGTAGGACAGCATGTCAAAACCGCCCTTCTTGCCGCGGAGAAGCTTGCATTGAATGGATTTAATGCAACTATAGTAAACGCCCGTTTCATAAAACCTCTAGACAAAGAACTGTTGGCCAGGGTTTCATCCTTTACAAATGGCAGACTTATCACGGTTGAGGAGAATGCACTTATGGGGGGGTTCGGTTCTGCCGTTCTCGAAGGATTGAGCGACCTTGGCTGTTTGCCTAAAAAAGTGGTGAGGCTCGGCCTGCCTGATAGATTCATTGAGCATGGAACACAGGCGATACTTAGAGAGGTGCTTGGACTCGATGTGGAGACAATAGCCGGTGAGGCCTTGGCCCTCATCAGGGGTGCTGATGGACCTTAAAAAACCCCTCTGGCCCCTTTTTGAGTTTGTAACACAATTATATCTGATTAGCCCTCATGGCGGGCTGGAAGATCTAATTCAAGAACTTCCTGACGATCTCAAACTGTTGGATATAATATACAAACAGCCATCTATGCTCATTAGACCGATTGCCAGCGTCTTTGACAATCTGGCCTTGATCAAGAAGGGGCGAGACATAACCCTACCTGACATAAGAGATGAAGATGGTAAAGAGCTTCCTTTGTTCGATGCGATGATTTCTTTGACAAAACAGAGGGTGCTTGAGTATGAACTCGAGGCCATAAATTCCGCCTTGTGCGGTCCCTGTAGCTGTGTTTTGTGCTGTACTGGGCCTGATTTATCGGCAAGACAGGAATTTTTTGAGATACCACTTCTTGACGAGGAGATTTCGCTCTTCAGCAGGTTTCCGATTGTTGATTCCATGAAGTCGCGTGCAAAAACGGCTTATTCAGAGCCTGAACTTGAAATAGATGGCGCCCCATTTTATAAAAGACCTTCGGCCATCTATCATTGGGCCACAGGGTATAGTTTAATATTGGTAAGAGGTGCGGCATGTCCACATCTCAATGCTTCAGGCAGTTGCAATATATATTCTAGCAGACCGGTTGCCTGCAGAAAGCCGCAGATATTTCCGTTCGTAATAGAGAGGCTCTCGGGCCGTCACCAGGATGCTGCAGAGAGATATTTAAGGCGCGATGCGCTCCTTGCGATATGGGATTGCCCGTACGTTAAGGAGTTCAAGGCCGAGATCATCACATATGCCAGACTCTGTAATTTGACTTGCATTTTTAAAGAAAACAAGGCATAAGATGATGTTATTTTCTATAAAGTGAATTCATGTTTTATGGTTGACAAGAATATCTTTAATTGACTACAATTTTTATGAATTAAAATTCAGGATAATCATAAAGACAACTTTAGATATAAAAGAGACTTGCTTAAAGGAGAGTACATTTTATGGGTAACGGGCCTTTGATATTGTGGTTTGATCAAATAGGGATAAAAGATGTTCCCCTGGTTGGCGGCAAGAACGCATCTCTTGGCGAGATGTACCAGAGACTTAGTTCAAAAGGTGTAAATGTCCCCAATGGTTTTGCCATCACCGCTGATGCCTATAAGTATCTTCTTAAAGACGCTGGCATCGAACAGACCATACGCAATGCCTTGGATGGGCTGGATACGCATAATATAGCTGATCTCAGAAAGAAAGGCAGGGCGGTTAGAGAAATTGTGCTGGGCGCTAAATTCCCTGCCGCCTTGGAGACGGAGATCGTAAAGGCCTATCGTGCCCTTGAAAAGGCATACAATCAACCGAACGTGGATGTCGCTGTGCGGTCTTCAGCTACAGCCGAAGATCTTCCCGATGCCTCTTTTGCCGGTCAGCAGGAGACATATCTCAATATAAGAGGGCCTGAACGTTTGATCGAGGCCTGCCATAAATGTTTTGCAAGTCTTTTTACTGATAGGGCTATTTCATATCGGCACGACAAAGGTTTTGGACATTTTGATGTATATCTCTCTATAGCTGTCCAAAAGATGATTAGAAGCGATAGCGCAAGTTCAGGCGTTATGTTTACTATGGATACAGAAAGTGGTTTTGATAAGGTTGTTTATATAACTGGCGCCTTTGGGCTTGGCGAAAATGTCGTTCAGGGGGCGGTGAATCCTGACGAATTTTACGTCTTCAAACCTACGCTTAAAGCAGGCTATCGGCCTATAATCCATAAAAAGCTTGGGCTCAAACATAAAAAGATGGTCTATACGGATGATCCAAAAGCACCTGTTCGTAACCTACCGACAACCAAAAGTGAGAGGAATAGTTTTGTGTTGTCGGATGACGAGCTCCTAACGCTTGCCAGGTGGGCATGCACCATAGAAGAACACTATGGTAAGGCTATGGATATAGAATGGGCAAAAGACGGCGACGGTTCATCCGTAGGCACAGGAAAGCTCTTTATAGTTCAGGCAAGACCGGAGACCGTGCATTCTCAGAGAAAAACCGAATTTATAGAGACTTATGTGCTTAAAGAAAAAGGGAAATTGCTTGTGACTGGAAACGCTATAGGTTCAAAGATAGGCAAGGGTGAGATAACCGTCATTAAAAGCGTAAATGATATTACAAAATTCAAGGCCGGGCAGATACTGGTTACGGATATGACCGACCCTGACTGGGAGCCGATCATGAAGATAGCGTCTGCAATTGTCACAAATAGAGGGGGGCGCACATGTCATGCCGCCATTATTTCACGTGAACTCGGCATACCCTGTGTAGTTGGCACAGAAAATGGGACTGAGATATTGAAAGATGTAAAACTTGCGACGGTTTCATGTGCAGAAGGCGAACAAGGCAAGGTATATGAAGGCATCCTTGATTTTGAGATCCAGCGGTTTGATTTGACGGAACTCCCGAAGACCAAGACAAAGATCATGATGAATGTCGGCATCCCTGAGCAGGCATTTGATCAGGGACAGATGCCGAATGACGGTGTAGGGCTCGCACGGCTTGAATTCATTATCAATTCCCATATCGGGATACATCCGCTCGCTCTTTTAAACTATAACGAATTAAAGAAGAAAAGCAGGAAAGACGAAAAAATAAAGGAAATAATCAAGTCTATTGATGCAAAGACAATCGGATATGAAGATAAAACCAGGTTTTTTATAGATACCCTTGCCCAGGGGACCGCAAAGATTGCGGCTGGTTTCTGGCCAAACGACGTCATAGTCCGCTTGTCCGATTTCAAAAGCAACGAATATGCAAACCTGATTGGCGGTTCTCTGTTTGAGCCTACCGAACATAATCCGATGATAGGATGGAGAGGGGCATCGCGCTACTATTCACCGGCATTTGAGCCCGCCTTTGCCCTTGAATGCAAGGCCCTTGCGATGGTCCGCGATGAAATGGGGCTTACAAACGTAAAGGTCATGATACCATTCTGTCGGACTGTCGAAGAAGGTAAAAGGGTCATAGAAGTAATGAAAAAATATGGACTTTGCCAGGGAGAAAATGGACTTGAGGTATATGTTATGTGCGAAATCCCCAGCAATGTCATACTTGCAGACCAGTTTGCCGAGGTATTTGATGGATTCTCGATTGGTTCAAACGATTTGACTCAGCTTACCCTTGGACTGGACCGCGATTCAGAGTTGGTTTCGCATATATATGATGAAAGAAATGAGGCGGTAAAGAGATTGGTAAGACAGGTCATTCAAACAGCTAAAAAGGCGAAGAGGAAGATTGGAATCTGCGGCCAGGCGCCAAGCGACTTTCCTGATTTTGCAGAATTTCTTGTGGAGTGCGGCATAGATTCCATGAGCCTCACTCCTGATACTGCCTTAAAAACCAGGCTCATGGTCGCCAAAAAGGAAAAAGATCTTGGGATGATGCCATAAACAATACAAACGATATAAACAAAAAATACTAGCGACGACGTCTGTTCGTTTATTAATTGGCGGACTTTCTCGTAGTTCACCTACCTAAGAGATATCAAGCAAGGCAAGAGGGCGCAGCGGGCGATTTAAAACTCCATCACATCTTTTTGATTTGGTAGGGTATGATCTCAATAGATCCCTTGTCAGGATAGTAGAAAAAAGTCTTAATATATTTAATGTCGTATAAGATATATTATGTTAAATAAAATTTATAATAAAATCAGCATAGTATATTATTCATTTGTTATAAAGCTAAAGCTTATGAGTGTCTTACTGGACATGGTTGATCTGATTAGGTAATATTAAATAATATATTCAATTAATTATTAAAAATAATATTTCAATAAAATGAAAAATTTTATCACTTGGGGATTGGCTAGTTTAAGTATATTGGGTGCAGTTTTAAATATAAAAAAAAGGCGATCCGGTTTCGCCGTATATACCGCCGCAAATATAGGATGGGTATTTGTTGATCTATATTATGGGATATATGCACAGGCAGTACTCTTTCTTGTATTTACCGCTCTTTCAACATGGGGTTGGATAGAATGGGGAAATAAAAAGTGGCATAGAATATAGTGGGAAATTGATGGAAAGGACCTCCCTCTTCGAGACATTTGAGCACGGTGCCGACATTGGAATAAGAGGTATTGGGCCTACGCTAGAACAGGCTTTTGAAAATGGGGCAAAGGCCCTTTTTTCAATCATAGTAATTAATTTTAGTTCGATTAAACCAGTAAATATATATCAAATTTCATGTTTTTCTTTTGATCTTGAGCCGCTTTTCACCTCGTGGATTAATCAACTTTTAGCTGAGGCCGACATAAATCGGTGTATCTTTTCGGACTTTAAGATCAACCATCTCGACCTAGATAATTTCAGACTGTCTGCCCTCGCCTTTGGAGAATTTTTTGATACTAATAGGTTTGAAAGGGGTGTGGATGTCAAGGGGGCAACCTTTACTGAACTTAAAGTTTATAAGCGTGACGGGTTTTGGATAGCCCAGTGTGTGGTGGATGTATAAAGTTGTTGGAGGCCTATCGTGAATATCAATAGACTGAAGCGGTTGGATGAATGCCAGTGGGAGATACCTATCTTTGATGATATGCATGTACCGGCCATAATCTATGCTGACCGTGCCCTAATCGAAGAAATGGATGAGAAGGTGTATGACCAAATCGCCAATGTCGCCAGTCTCCCTGGCATTGTTAAGGCTGCGATAGCGATGCCTGATGCCCATTGGGGTTACGGTTTCCCGATAGGCGGTGTGGCTGCATTTGATCCTGATCAAGATGGGATCATCTCGGTAGGTGGCGTTGGTTATGATATATCCTGCGGTGTGCGAACTATGATCACTGGTCTTACACGGCAAGAGATTGCCCCTAAGATCAAGACCTTGGTAGATAAACTCTTTGAAACAGTGCCTTCCGGGGTTGGTTCGGAGGGAAAGATACGACTTTCTCCTGCTAAATTGGATGACGTACTTATCGGCGGTGCAAGGTGGGCGATAGAGCTGGGATATGGCGTGCCCGAAGATCTCGATTATATCGAGGAGCATGGGTGCATTACAGGGGCCGATCCATCGTGCGTGTCTGAAACCGCAAAAAAACGACAATACAGGCAGGTTGGAACCTTGGGTTCCGGCAATCATTATCTTGAGATTCAATATATAGAGGAGATATTTCATCAACCTTCAGCGGATGCTATGGGTCTTAAAAAGAACGATGTTGTGGTGGCTATCCACTGCGGTTCCAGGGCGCTCGGTCATCAAATCGGGACTGACTACATCCAAATACTCGGCCAGGCGTCTAGAAAATATAATATACCGATAAAAGAAAGGGAGCTTGTATGCGCGCCCATAAGATCTTCTGAGGGCGAGGCATATTACAAAGCAATGGCTTGCGGGGTGAATTGCGCCCTTGCCAATCGCCAGGTCATCGGCCATCTGGTACGCCAGGTCTTTAATGATATCTTTTCAGGGCCTGAGGTAAAGATTCTCTATGATGTCAGCCACAACACCTGCAAGATCGAAAATCATTATGTGGACGGGGAAATAAAGCGGCTATATGTGCATAGAAAGGGTGCGACAAGGGCATTTGGACCGGGGAGAACGGAGTTGCCCGAGAAATTTAGGGGGATCGGACAGCCTGTGTTTATTGGCGGGACGATGGGGACACATTCATATATATTGGTTGGCCAAGAAAAAGGCGAGGCCCTTGTTTGGGGTTCGGCATGCCATGGCGCTGGCCGTGCTATGAGTAGAAATGCCGCCTTAAAAAGGTGGAAAGGCAAAGATGTGATTCAACGTCTTGCGGACAAAGGCATAATAGTCCGTACAGCAAGCTATAGAGGTGCAGCGGAAGAGGCCCCTGACGCCTATAAAGACGTTTCGGCGGTTGTAGACGCCATAGACAGGGCTGGGCTTGCAAGGAAAGTTGCACGGGTGAAACCGATGGCGTGCATCAAGGGTTGAGCTCTTTCAGTTGGTTTATCAGGTAGTCATTGTCTTCCATTGATCTAAGGCTTATCCTTAGATATTCATCGGAGAGACCCATAAAATTACTGCAATCCCTTACGAGAATTTGTTTGTTTTTTAATGTCGCCGTAATAGTTGCGGCCATCCATGGTGGTGTAATCTTAAAGAGAATAAAATGGGTACTACCTTCCAGCGGTTTTAAAAACGGGATCTCCGCCTTTATTCTGGATAGAAACCGGCGTTTTTCAACCTTACAGTATTCGCGTACATCCTCTTCATAATGAAAAGACATCTTTACCAGATATTCTCCTGCTATTTGAGCAAGTCTGTTTACCGCCCATGGTTTTGACATGGAATCTAATTTTTTTATAAGATTTGAGGCCCCAAGCACATATCCAAGTCTCAAACCAGGGATTCCATATAGTTTTGAAAAAGAACGGAGAATAAGTAAGTTAGATGGTAGATTTAATGAAATAAGTGATGTTTCTTGATCCCTTCCTATAAATGGTGCATATGATTCGTCAATGACCCATAAAGTATCCTGGGCGATTTTTATTGCATCCATTAGAATATTTGTAGGAATGAAACGTCCAGTTGGGTTGTTGGGATTGCAGATAAAGACGATGTCGCCATATTTGGCCTTATTGGTGATGGAGTTCAGTATAGCGACGTTTGCGTTTTGGTCGCCATCTGGCCATGGCCCAAGGGTTTCTACTTCACAACCCGCCGCTCTTGCCGCATCAGCGTAGTCTGAATACGTAGGGAGCGGGATTAGCGCCCGCCGTGCCCCCGATACCCTTGGAAGACTGTATATCCACTCAGTGGTGCCGCTACCGATGAGGAAATTTTGGGATGGGAGGCCATAGCGTCTGGCAAGGGCCTCGCGTAAAGTAAAACTATCAACCTCCGGCAGCGCCCTTATCTCTTCAAGACCTGTAATCAGCCGTTGCTTCAGGCCGGCCGGTATGGGTAATGGGCTCACATTGCTGCTGAAGTCCTTGATATCTTTTGGTGATACACCAAGTGACCTTGCAAGCCCGTAGATATCACCTCCATGTCCGTAAAGCATTTGTCAATTTAAACCCTTATTAAACCTAAACTGTTTCTTATTTTTGGTTTCCGGCAAATGAGCGTTCAAAGAGCTGCCGGATGGCCTCGCGTCCTTTGTCGGTCAAAAACCTTGTGCCAGTCCCAGCCAATTCTTTATAAGATATTATCGGTAAGTCAGGCACCCATTCAGAGCCGTTCCAGGTAAACCAGCTGTTTTTGTCCTGATCAAATACACTTACTGGCTTATTGAAGAATTTTGCAAGCTCGACTGCCCATCCTGTCCCACCCTTGACTGTATTGTCTGGTTGTATCCAACCTACAGCGAATATCTGTTGTCCTTTATTTACTATATGAAAGATCGACTGGATGACCTTACGGATCTTTTCCGCCTCTGCATATGTGCGGTTCATATGTCTGGATACGATTGCCATGCTTATATCGCCCTGTTTAAGCTCCTCGTCCGTAAGGATACATACGTCTTTGACCCTGTCCATGTGGTGGCCTTTGTATGAAAAATTGATCTCCCTGAGCCCCCATTTTTCGGCGTTTATCCCAAATTCAGTCTCAGCACCTTTGAGCCCTCCGCTGTATAGGATGTATTTAGATGTATCTATCATTCAGGTCTCCCCTCTTTTTTATTGAATTTCATCTTTTAATACGTCTGCCTTAAGCTCCAAGAGTTTTTTATATACATTTTCCAAGAATTCGGCCACCGGGCCATGTTTATTTTCCCCCGATTGGGCATAATTCTTTGTAATCTCAACAGCCTGACGGAGACATTCTTCTTTGTCATATGTATTCAGTTTTATCTTCCCATCCTTTCCCATCTTTATTGTCCTTTGCCGTCGGCAAGATGACATCCCACATCTATGATGGGGGTGTGGTGCCGATAAATTGCGGAACATCATTTAGTTTCTTTATGAGGTCCCGCAAGGCCTTTGCCCTGTGACTCAGGGCATTCTTTTCTTTGTCTGCGATCTCCGCCATGGTGCGGTTGCCGCCGCCATAGGGGATAAAGAGCGGATCATAGCCGAATCCGTTGGCCCCTCTTAGGGTTTCAGCTATGACGCCTTCACATACACCTTCGCCTGTCATCCAGGCGCCTGATGGATGGTACAACACCACGACACACCTGAAGCGCGCCGTGCGTTTGTGGTCTCCTATGGCCTTCAGTTCCTCAAGGAGCCTTCTGTTATTCTCTTCATCGCCAGCCCCTTCTCCTGCAAACCTTGCGGAATATATCCCTGGAGCACCTCCCAGCGAATCCACTTCAAGGCCCGAGTCGTCGGCAAGCGCCGGGAGGCAGGTGGCTAACGCAACGGTTTGCGCCTTAATGAAGGCATTCTCTTCGAAGGTTGATCCGTTTTCCACAATATCGGGGATGTCGGGAAAATCATCAAGACAAAGAAACTTGATGTCGGGTCTAGAGAATATAGCCGTGATTTCCCGGATCTTGCCTTTATTTCTAGATGCAATGACAAGCTTTTTCATGGAGCCTTTATATCAATACCAGCCTGCTCCTTGTCCGGAGTTTTGAGGCATGGGCCAAAACTTAGCGACACTGCATTTACAGGACAGATAGAATGGCATCTCATACACCTTATACATGCGGTGGAATTTATACTGTCTTCGCCATTATAAAACGAAATATCGCTAGGACATGCAGTTTTACATGCCCTGCAGCCCACGCATCGGCTAGGATCAAAATTGAGTTGCAGCCAGCTGATCCTGTTAAAAAGCCCATAGATAGCGCCGAGCGGGCATATCGCCCTACAAAATGCCCGCATGGTAACCATACACCAAACCGATATTGCAATAAGGACAACGAGTTTGTTTACAAAAAGCCAGCCAGCGGCACGCCTGAGATTTGAATTGAGGGTCAGGAGCGGGATTCCGGCCTCAAGGGTGCCTGCTGGACAGACATATTTACAAAACCATGTTGAACCATAACCCGTTGCATCGACCACAAGGATTGGAAGGACGATTACAAAGAGACCTAAAAATATATATGGTCCGGCCCTGAACCATTTCTTCATAGAGATTTTTGGAACAGGCATACGATATAAGAGTTCTTGAATAAGGCCGAAAGGGCAAAGCCAGCTACATGGTAATCTACCCATTATGCTGCCTATTAGGGCAAGGGTCCCTAATACATAGGCGCCGAAACGCATTCCTACAGGGGTTATGTTTATACGTATGCTGGCAAGAAAATTCTGAAGCCCCCCGATCGGACAAGCTGTGATTGCTGCAGGGCATGAATAGCAGTTAAGGCCTGGTGAACATATCCTTTTTGACCACCCTTGAAATATAGGGGGCCCTTTCCACAAAAAGGTCCAGTTGGAATTGATTATTAACGTAGATATTATTTGCGAGACCTTTCTTCGCCGTTCCATTATCCAATGCCTATGCAGCTAAGACAGACGGTCACAGCCTTTTGCCAGAGAATCTGGGCCTCGCCGGACCATAAACCTAGGGCGATCAGGCCAAGCGAACTTATAAGCGCGATTAACGGTGTATATCTAAATATCATATTTTAGTCCCCCCTTGTCCTCTTCGGCAAGATACTGCCTGACGGTGCTGGTCTTTTGACCAAGATGGACTTCCTTATCGCGCCGGTCGTCTATTTTAATTGCGGTATATACCCGCTTTTCCCCCATGGAAAACGGTACATTGTGCAGTATCTTTGCAGTTGACATAAGGGTGTCGATGTCGCCTTCCACAAGTGTCCCCATGTCGGTAAGTTTATATGGAAGCCCGAGACCTGCAAGGACTTCCTGCATCTTGACTACAAAGCGGTGAAAGCTTGTGGAACCTGTCCCGAGAGGGACTACACTTATCTCCATTATAGCCATATGCCACCCCCAAATAATGAACAAATAAAAAAGGATCGCAGTCGGCCGCTGCAATCCAAATATTATATTTTAATATTGTTGGAGGCGGCGCCCGGACTTGAACCGGGGAATAACGGTTTTGCAGACCGTCGCCTTAGCCACTTGGCTACGCCGCCCAAAAGCAGGTTGTTTTTTAACATAAGGGGCTTCCTTTGACAAGGGTCGGCAAGGTGCCATTGCTTTTAAGACCCTTTGTTTTTTAAGTAAGGATGTTCTTGAGGGCATTAATCCCTTGGGACATCCATCATACGGTGGACGGCTTGAAGCGCCTTGATCCTGATCTCTTCGGGTACTGTTATCTGGTGTATTTCGTCTTCAAGCGCCTTGATTATATCCTTCAGATTTATCTTTTTCATGTCTTGGCAAATCAGATCAGGTGATGCAGGATAAAATTCCTTTTGTGGATTTTGTTTCTTTAGTGTATAGAGGAGCCCTATCTCGGTAGCTATAATAAACTCCCTTTCCTTCGATTCTCTGGCATAGTCGATCATGCCTGTCGTGCTTCTTACCACATCGGCCATGTCAATGACTTCTGGTGGACATTCAGGATGCGCTATAAGTACGGCGTCAGGATGCTCGGAACGTGCCTTTTTGACCGCTGAAACACTAAGGTTGTTGTGAATAGGGCAATATCCAGGCCAGTAATGAATTTTTTGATCGGTATGTCTTTGCACCCATCGGGCCAGGTTCATGTCGGGCGTCATAATAACTTCCGGCGTCCCTAAAGACCTTACTACCTGGACCGCATTTGCAGAGGTGCAGCAGATGTAACTCTCGGCCTTGACCTCTGCGGTGGAATTTACATATGTCACAACCGGTACATCCGGATATTGTTTTTTAAAGTCCCTTAGCTCTGCGGCAGTGAGCATGTCAGCCATGGCACAACCTGCATCTATTACAGGCAACAGCACCTTTTTGTCAGGACATACGATGGCAGCTGTCTCGGCCATAAAATGTACGCCACAAAACAAGATGATATCTGCATTCGTCTTTGAGGCCTCGATACTAAGTGCCAGAGAATCTCCAGTTATGTCTGCTAGGTCTTGTATCTCAGGAGGCTGATAGTTGTGAGCAAGGATTATTGCATTTTTATCCGTTGCAAGCCTTTTGATTTTTAGAGCCAATTCATCCTGGCGCGTCATATCTTGATCCTTATTAAATTAATCGCTGTGCTAGTTATCGTCCGTTCTATATATATCAATTCCTTTTGGTGGAACGAATTTAAAGAGAGAGTCTTTAATGGCCGTATTCACCTCAATGTTTTTAAACATCAAGTGGATCTTTCCACCAGTTTGATCTTCAAGCCACATCTCCTTTATTAGATGGGTCTTAGGATCAAGGCCTACCCAAATCGTCTGGACCTGCCCGGCGTCATCAAGCGGTATGAGCTTTAAAGACCAGTTTGGATCAAGGCCGTTTTGTCCCCCTGGACCTACCAGAAAATATTTATTGATATCTCCTTTGCCAAAGAAAAAGGCTCTGCTTACCTCAGAAGATAAAAACTGCTCCCTTGCCAACACTGTTACCTGTTTTGCCTCCGGTTCATATACATAAACCTCGCTGCCAGAGGTTACGATCAATTGAGGCTCAGGTTGTTTGTATTCCCAGCGCATTAGGTACGGTCTTTTGAAATAGACCGTGCCTGTAGCTGTTATACTTTCATTTACGCTGGCTGGTTTGGTTTCCTGCACAAAATCAGCCTTGATGTCATTTGTTTTTTCATAACGTCTTTGGAGCATATTTGCCAGCTCGGTGACATGTCTCGCTTGGTCCTGTGCAAAAGATAAAGTGGAATTAAAAAATATTGCATAAAAAATAAATAAAATGTAGCAAAATAAATAAAACTTATTTGACATTTTTATAAAATTCCTTAAATAATAATTGATCTTTCATTTATATAATTATACCCTAACGGCCAATAAATCAATGCGGCGTCCCATTTGGCAATCCTATAGCATAAAAAATATTTAGAAATACCAGTTGTAAGGTAGATAAATTAATCATGAGAACGATATGTTCCATTAATGCGTCTATCTTGTTTGCCGTGGCGGTCTCTTTGGATTGCATGGGTATATATAAGGTGTTATTTATATAATTGGCCTTAACTAAAATATCTTTTCAGGATTGGAAAGTGGGTCGCGATACCGACCTTCCCCCTATTCTTTTTAGTAAGACATTGTAATAATATCGCAAAGGGTGATTGTCAGAAATGCGGCCGAACAAGGTGGTATCGAGGTTTTTGTGATGGCTCGAGTAGAATATGGAAGCATAGTCGTAATTGAATACCGTGTAAGGCTTGCCACTGGTCAGATAGTCGATTCTTCTGAAAAATCAGGCGGACCTGTAAAGTTTTTATGTGGACAGAGTGATTTTCCAAGGCCTGTGGAAGAAGGATTGATCGGCCTTGCACCTGGTGAGGATAAAGTAATAGCTGTGGCGCCTTTGTTCGGCTATGGTTATTATGACCCAAAAAAGGTATATCTAGTCGCAACCGAACGTATTTTTGAAGAGATTGAGACAGGCAAGGTTATAAAGGTCCCTGACGAGTTCGGTATTAGAAGGGCTGCATTGGTGCGGTCTGTCTTGCAAGGGGCTGTGCTTGTGGATTTTAATCATCCACTTGCTGGGAAAACCCTCTATTTTGAGGTTAAAGTAAAGGATGTCTTTTATCCTGACCCGCAAAATAACAATAAAGGGGTATTCGCCAATGGAAACGGCATTGAAGAAGGCAGGGCTTAGTGCGATATATGAAAAAATTATTTCAAATCAACGTCTTGATGCCTATGATGCCAAAAGGCTTTACGAGATCAATAATCTGCCGCTTCTTGGTTATTTGGCAAATATCGTCCGAGAGAGACTGAACGGCGATAAAACCTATTATATCTATAATCAGCATATAAATTACTCAAATATTTGTATAAATCTGTGTAAATTCTGCGCCTTTGGCAAGAAAAAGGGGGCACACGCAGCCTATGAGATGACCATTGGCGAGATAGTATCCAAGATTGAGGAACGGTTGAGCGAACCTGTCAGAGAGGTCCATATCGTCGGCGGAGTTCATCCTGATCTCCCTTATGAATATTATATTGATATGCTAAAGGCCATAAAGGCCGTTCGTCCAGATATACATATACAGGCATTCACCTGCGTAGAGATTGCCCATATTGCAAGGATGGGCGGAAAGTCTATAGAAGACGCCATCTCTGATCTTATTGCGGCAGGACTTGGCTCTATGCCCGGCGGAGGGGCTGAGATATTTAGCCCCAGGATACGTGAGCGTCTCTGTCCAAACAAGCTCTCCGGCGAGAGCTGGCTTGAGGTTGCAAAGACAGCGCATAGGCTCGGGCTGAAGACTAATGCAACCATGCTTTACGGGCACATTGAGACCCTGGATGAGCGTATAGACCACCTGATGGCGCTGAGAGACGCCCAAGACGAGACAGGCGGATTCATGTGCTTTATACCCCTTGCCTTTCATCCAAAAAATACTGAGCTCAACGGTGTTTCCATAACTGGCGGGGTCGAGGATTTGAAGATGATAGCCCTTTCAAGGCTCATGCTTGACAATTTTCCTCATATAAAGGCCTATTGGGTGATGTTAGGGCCGAAGATAGCGCAGATAGCCCTTTCCTTTGGGGCTGATGACTTAGATGGTACGGTGATGGAGGAGAAGATCGCCCATATGGCAGGTGGTGAGACCTCTCAAGCCATGACAAGAAAAGAGATTGAAGACTTGATAAAACAAGCAGGCCGTATACCTATCGAAAGGGATACACTCTACCGACCTGTATGAAGGCGACCATACAAGACATCTTTCGAAAAGTTAGGGATCGGCAGAGGATAACTGGTGACGAAGCCGTTTTTCTTTATGAAAATGCCGATCTCCTGACCCTAGGTATGTTTGCGGACGAAATAAGGCACTTTCTGCACCCCGAACCTGTCGTAACATATGTGATAGATAGAAACATTAACTATACGAATGTCTGCATATCGGGCTGCAAGTTCTGTGCTTACTTTCGGGCGCCAGGGGATAGTGCCGGCTATGTGCTCTCAAAAAGAGAACTGGGCCAAAAGATAGAAGAGACTAAGGCCCTGGGTGGCACCCAGATACTTCTTCAGGGTGGACTTCACCCTGATTTGCCGTTGTCTTTCTATGAAGACATGCTCTCTTTCATAAAAGGTTTCGATATACACTGCCATGCATTTTCGCCGCCAGAGATCATCCATCTTGCCAGGCTTTCGGGTCTTTCTGTAGCCGAGGTACTTCTTAGACTCAAAGCAGCAGGTCTTGATTCCATACCTGGTGGAGGCGCAGAGATACTTTCTGACAGGGTAAGGAATATTGTATCTCCAAAAAAGGCTGGCACAGACGAGTGGCTGGGTGTAATGGAGACGGCTCATAGGCTCGGGATTAGAACCACCGCAACTATGATGTTCGGTCACATCGAGACTATAGAGGAGCGGATTGTCCACCTTATGCGTCTTCGTGAACTTCAGGACCGCACCGGTGGATTTACTGCCTTTATTCCATGGCCATTTCAGCCAAAAAACACCGCCCTCAGTGTTAAGGCCGCAACAGCCCATGAATATTTAAAGCTCCTTGCCATCTCACGGATAGTCCTGGACAATTTTGCAAACCTTCAGGCCTCTTGGGTGACTCAGGGGCCAAAGGTAGCACAGATAGCCCTATCCTTCGGTGCCAATGATTTTGGTAGCACGATGATAGAAGAAAACGTAGTGGCCGCAACAGGGGTAACTCATAAGCTGTCTGAAGATGAGATAAGGAGACTCATCGTAGAAGCTGGGTTTTTGCCCAAACAGCGTCTTATGGATTATAGATTTGCGGAAAAATCCAGATAGATATCCTTTAAATGAAGATATGAGCCGAATGAAGAGATTGGATAATAGAGAGACCTTACGCATCCATAGAGCCAGATGGGTGGTACCGGTATCGTGTCCGCCTATTTCAAACGGCGCGGTTGTGACCTTTGGCGGGAAGATAATCGAGGTAGGCGAGATAAATAAAATAGCCCTTCGCTTTCACGGTACGATCTTGGATCATGGGGATGTGATACTCTGTCCTAGGCTCATAAATGTGCACTCGCACATGGAGCTTGCTCCTTTGAAATATCGCCTTGAGCCCAGTGGTTCTTTCACTGGTTGGATACGGGCTGTTATCAAGGCGCGCAGCAATATCAATGCCGATGAGTTTAGGCCAGCGGTCGAGGCAGCCATAAATGAGATGACCTCAGGCGGGATAGTGGCGGTTGGAGATATCGGCAATACAGAGCTTATCCCTGAAATCGTCCTGCAGAACATGGGGCCAGGCATAAGGGGTATCTTTTTTAAAGAGATAATATGTCAGCAAAACGATCCAAGACCATTGGTAAATGACTGGATCAGTTTTACGGCTATGACGTCCGGCTGCTTTCATTTTACAGTTGCGGCGCATGCACCTTATACAGTGTCTCCGCAGGCGATAAAGGTCATAAAGTCGATAAGTCGATTGAGAAAAAGGCCTTTTTCTATACATGTCGCAGAATCGTCAGATGAGATAGAGTTTTTGGCTGGCGGCAATGGTCCATTGAGAGAGCTACTTGAAGAAAGGGGGTGCTGGCTGCCTTTTTATGACATTCCCAAGGCTAGCCCTGTATCATATCTTTCATCTCTAAATGTGCTTGACAAGGATACGATATGTGTTCACTGCGTACATTTGAGTGATGACGATATAGACATATTGGCAAGGGGTGGTGCTACTGCCTGTCTGTGTCCTAGAAGCAATTTTTTTTTAGGTGTAGGCATTCCGCCTGCCGAAAAACTGGTAAAGGCCGGCGTACCGATCGTCCTTGGAACGGATAGCCTTGCAAGTAATGACAGGCTGTCCATATTTTCAGAAATGGCAAGCCTTGCGCGCATTGCGCCAGGACTTTCGACCGAGATAATTTTTAAGGCCGCAACCCATGGCGGCGCAAGGGCGCTTGGCATTGGTGAGGACCTGGGTGCACTTTCAGAGGGAAAGATTGCAGCATTTCTTGCCGTCAATGCCCCAAATATAATAGAAAGTGATATATATGATTTTCTGACAATGGGTTGTGAAGGTCCTGAAGTGAGGTGTCATCTGATCAATGGCTGACGTCTTATCTAAATCGAGCCCCAAACCAAGGGTAGGGTTTGTAAATTTTATAAATACCTCACAAATATATATACCATGGAAGGAATCTGGCGGGGCGCCGGGCTGGGAGATAGTGGAAGGCCCACCTGTCTTATTGAACAGGCTTCTTGATGCAGGTAAAATTGAGGTGGGTATAGTATCGTCGTATTTTTACGGACTTAATTTTAAAAAATACCTCATCTTTCCTGGGTTGTCGATCAGCGCAACCGGCACGGTCGGAAGCGTAACGCTCTTCAGCAAGGTGCCCCTTAAAAGGCTTCAGGGCAGGATTGTGATTGTAACCCAATATTCTGCTACATCGGCAAATCTTGTGAAGATTGTGCTTGAAGACTTTTTGGGTGTAAAACCTATCTATATGACCGGAGACTTCAGCCTTTTGAACAAAAAAGACGTGGGGGCATCTGCCTACCTTGCCATAGGCGACGAGGCATTACGGCTGAGGGAGAGGATCGATTTTGATCAGATCGACCTTTCCGTTGATCTCGCCGAGATATGGCTCAACAATACAGGACTCCCTTTTGTCTTTGCAGTGTGGGCGATAAGGAAGGAGTGTATTAAAGATACATCTGACGCATTGACGATACTTTATAGAAAGCTGAATCACTGTCGACTTCAAGGCCAACAGGAGCTTGAAAGGATAAGTGACATTGCCGCAATCGTAATACCTATGGACAAGACCAAGTGCCTTGATTATTTAAGGGGTATTGAGCTTGATTTGACAGAGGAAAAACAAAAAGGGCTTTTGCACTTTTTTGATCTACTTAACAGACGTGGTGATTTCCCAAAGATCTCTTCATTATCTTTTTTTGAGGCCTTTGCGACATGATGTACTCAGAAAATGAAAAAAAACATTTCGTAAGGAAGAAATTTGCATCTGTCGCCGGCAGCTATGACCTTTTGAACTCGATCCTCAGCTTGAAAATAGATTCGTATTGGCGTTTAGTAACGGCCCGTGAGCTGGACGGATGTGAAGAGGGTCCGATTCTCGATCTGTGCGCAGGAACCTTGCCGCTCTCTCGCGAACTTGCAAAGAGAAGAAACAACACAATAGTCGCGATGGATTTTTGCTATGAAATGCTCAAATGTGGTGTTTTTAAGCTCAATGGCGATAAAAAGATGGGTTTTATTGTGCCTGTATGCGGGGATGGCGAGGAATTGCCTATATCGAATTCAAGATTTTCTGGGGCAACGGTGGCCTTTGGTGTTAGGAATTTGAGCCGTCTTGAAAAGGGTCTCAGAGAGATGTTGCGGGTGTTGAAACCGGGCGGAAAGCTTGTGATTCTTGAATTCTCGCGTCCAAAGAACCATGCCTTCTCTAAGATATATAACGTTTATCTCCATAGGTTTCTTCCAGCACTGGGAAGTCTTATTTCAAAAGACCGCGAGGCCTACAGATATCTGGCAGACTCAATTCAGGCATTTTATGAGCCCCATGTCCTTGCATCCATGATGCGAGGGGCAGGTTTTGTAAATATTAACTATAGGCCGCTCACTTTTGGTATTGTGACCCTTTATACAGGTTTAAAGCCCTAAGGATGCGTTATCTATCTGTCGGATGGCACAAAACCTATCGGTTTATAACCAGGGTTCAATTTATATATACCTGGCAGATACCTGTATTGTTCGTTATAGTCAAGACCATATCCAACCAAAAAGCCATGTCTGATTTCGAAACCTACATAATCGGCTTCTATCTCTACCTTGCGTCTTTCCTTTTTGTCGATCAGGCAGCAGATACGCACAGAAGCGGGTTCATGTAGCTTTAGCACCTCTTTGAGGTACTTGATGGTATAGCCGGTATCTATGATATCTTCTACGACAAGCACGTCAAGACCTGTGATATCCAACTCTATATCCTTGCTGAAGGATATGCCGCCGGATGATTCAGTCCCTGCATAGCTTGAAAGCCTTACGAAATCCAATTTGATTGGCAATTTTATGGCGCGGACCAAGTCGGCCATAAAAATAAAAGCGCCTTTTAATATACCGATCAATATCAATGGGTTATTCTGATAATCTTTTGTAATCTTTTCACCGAGCTCAAAGACCCGCTTTGCTATTGTTGAAGGTGAAAGCACTTCTTTTAATTCATCTTCCGTCTTCAAAGTTTCCTCCTATTCCGATTGACAATATATTTAAAAAGATTAATTTATATAATTGTAATAAAATTTTACAATCTTATCAAAATCATACAGGAAAAGGAGAGATTATGCCGATTTTTGATTTCTTTTGCAACAACTGCAAAAAGACATTTGAACGTTTTGTCTCTTCCTTTAAAGATGCAAACGATGTCCACTGCCCTTATTGCGGCGCAAGAGAAACGAAAAAGATGCCGTCGGGTTTCAACTACAGCTCGACCAGCCTGTCCAGCGGAAAAAGCGGCTTAAGTTCATCTTGCAGCGGAGGCGCCGGACATTTCGGCAGGCGTTTTGGTTGAGCTTAACAAAAGAGCTCAGGCCGTGTGCCTGCATGACGCATGACACAAGAGGTCGGGCATGTTCATCGCCTGGCCTCTTTATTTATTACTGCCTTATCAGACCTGCCCTATATTGTGCATATGCATCTCTTGTAAAAAGATATGGATCAATGGCCTCTCTTTTGATCTTTTCATATTCTCCCATATGAAGAGATATGTAATTAACCCTGACAACCCCTTCCGTCCCCCAATATTCAGCCGTAGTGAGGAGATATGTCATCGGATCGGGCAAAAAATCCACCACAATCCCGATCCCATCCCTTAGGCTTGACGGCCCAAAAAACGGCAGCACCAGATAAAAACCTGGACCTGCACCATAGCGTCCGAGCGTTTGGCCGAAATCTTCCTGTTTTTTTGGGATGTCCCAAAAATTTCTTGCCGGATCAAACAAACCCCCTACTCCATAGATACTGTTTATGCAGAAGCGGGTAAACTCATTGGAGGCATCGCTTATCCTTCCCTGGAGGAGACAGTTGCTAAGCCTTATAGGCGTAGCAAGATTTGAAAAGAAGTTAGAGACCGATATCCTGGCCGTCTCAGGTATTACAAAAGAATATCCCTTTGCTATAGGTTTAAAAAAATAAAAATAAAGTTTATCATTTAGCTGAAACATGATGCGATTGAATGGCTCTATAGGGTCTGGCATCGATGCGATGGCCTTCTCATATTCTTCATCTTGGTTGTTCGATTCAGAATCGAATGGTTTGGCGATGGAAGTTGCACCTTGTGCGTCATTTGCGGATACATCGTTTACAACGAACAGAGCCTGGTTTATGCACAGCAAAGATACGACTATTGGCAAAACGGCAGCGTGCGACAGTTTCATAGTCCCTCCGGTAAATTAAAAAACCGATGCCATGCGATTGTTGGCACCAATCAATCTTAAAGATACTTCATTTAATAATACCCTTAGCAATTTCGCCGCAATATCAGGGAATTTCTCAAGGAGTTCCTCAAAGGAATCCCATTTCATAACGGCAAGACATGTCTCTTCAAGGGCCGTTGCAGTGGCTGATCGTGGAAGTTCGCCTTTATTTAGTATGGCCCTTTCTCCGATAAATGAACCACTTCCCAAGATAGACAATACAAAATATTTGTCATGGAACTCAGTCTGCTTTTTAATTTCAAGCTTTCCAGAGACAATAAAGGCCATCCAATCAGCCCTGTCTCCTTCTTTAAAAAGAATCTCGCCAGCCAGCGATTTTTTTAGTGCAAAAAAAGAGGAAAGGTTGTCAATGGCTATACCTTTCAGGCAGCTGAGCCCAGCAAGAGATATTTTTATATCTAAGCATGGATCTCTTTTATCCATTTAATATCATATGCCTTTATTGTGATTATTTCTTGATGCATTTAATTCATCTATTTTTTTATTCATTTCTTGAATCAAATCAGCAAAACCTTTTTGTCTTATAATTTGATTATATGTTCCTCTATATGTACTTACAAGACTTACATTTTCAATTATAACATCATATATATACCAGCTTTTACCATTAAAAAACATATAATAAATAAGTGGTATATCATTTGTTTTTGTTCGGACAAGTGTATTTACTCTTGCAGTATCACCTTGTAGAATTTCATTCTGGAAAATAACTTTTTCATCTGAGTAGCTTTCAATTTTTCCTATATAAGACGCCTCAAGGAGTTTTGAAAACAAATCTGCAAAGGTCTCCCGCTGTTCAGGCGTAAGTCCTCTCCAATTAGTGCCTAAGACTCTTTTAGACATTTCATTAAAATCAAAGCGTTCAAAAACTAATGCTCTGATTTTTTGTGTTTTCTCATCTTTGTTTAAATTTTTATTTTTAAGTAGATCGATTATTGAATTAACAGTAGTACTTATTAAGGCCATAGGATCTTGTTTATTATTTGCTATAGCTGGTCTGAAAGAAGAAGCGATAAAGATTGCTATTAACAGTAAAGTAGCTATAAATTTTAATTGTGAAATAGTTTTCATATCTATTCTTCCTTCCTATTGTTTTTCAAATATATATTTACTAATAAGTCCTTCTATATCTATAGCAGCTTCAGTATCTGTTATCTTACTTCCATCTTTTAGATATTTTTCTGATGCTCCTGGCTTGAGACTTATGTATTTGTCACCTATTATGCCAGAAGTTTTTATACTTGCAATTGTGTCGCTTGGTATCTTGACGCCATTTTTAATAGCAAGGATTACTTTTGCTTCATATGTATTTTGATCAAGTGTTATTTTTTTTACTTTACCAACCTTGACTCCTCCTATATCCACGTCGGCTCCTTCTTTGAGGCCTGAAATAGAGGTAAAGTAGGCGGTTACATTATAGGAGTTTTCGCCCAGAAGCGGGACATCTCCAAGTTTTATTGCAAGATATGCAAAACAGATAAAACCTCCGATCAAAAACAAACCGACTATTGTATCAATTTTGATCCGATTCATAAAAGGAATCCCCTGAAGAATAAATATTGCCCATCGTCTCCTCTACAAAACCCTTTATATAACTGTTCCGAGACAGCTGAAAGCCCTCAGGCGGCAAGCATCCCTGTATCTTTCCCTCTGCAATCAAGGCGATATAGTCTGCCAGCTTGAATATCTTGGGTGCATCATGGCTTACAATGATGGCGGTGAAGCCAAGCCTTGCCTGCGTGCTCTGTATGAGTCGGTATATCTCTTTGCTCCTTTTGACATCAAGACCGGTTGTAGGTTCATCAAGAAACATAATTTTTGGATCGAGAATCAGGGCGCGCGCCAGTCCTACTCTCTTTTTCATCCCGCCGCTTAACTGGGCCGGGAATTTCATGTCCATCCCCTCGAGATCCATAAGTGCCAATTTTTCATGCACTTTGTCTTTGATATGTCTTTCAGAGAGCTTGGTCCGTTCGCGAAGCGGCAATGCGACGTTGTCATAAACGGTCATGGAGTCGAAGAGCGCGGCACCTTGAAATAGTACACCAAAATTTGCGCGCGTCTCCTTTAGCTCTTTTTGTTTCATTTTGCCAATATCTTTCCCATATATGAGAACTTCACCGACATCGGCGCGCAAAAGCCCTAGCATATGTTTAATTATCACGGACTTGCCTTGGCCACTTGCACCGACGATAACGGTTGTCTTTCCTTCAACTATCGAAAGATTTACTCCATTCAGTACCGTCTGATTGCCGAATGTCTTTCTGACATCCCTAAGTTCTATTACAATCCGTCTTGATTCTTTCGCCATATCGTTTAAAGCAGAATAGCCGTAATTAGATAGTCAAAGACAAGGATGGCTACGGATGAAAGTACTACGGCTTGTGTGGTGGCTCGGCTTACGCCTTCTGCGCCAAAGCCCAGGCGATCAAGATGGAGATAAAAACCCTTTGCGGCGCATATCCAGATGATGATTACGGCAAAGGCCAAGGACTTTATAATGCCCATATGTACATCCTGCCATACAACGCTTTTGTATAAACCATAAAAATAAGCACCCTCGTTTACCCCCAAGAGATCCACCCCTACCGCAAAACCACCTATTATGCCTATGCAATCAAAAAGACTTGTAAGAAGGGGTATACAGATAATTGCAGCAACAAGCTTAGGGGCAATGATGAATTTATACGGATCGATCGCCATGCATTCAAGGGCGTCGATCTGTTCGGAATTACGCATGATTCCGATCTCGGCGCAAATCGCCGAACCAGCCCTGCCTGTAACCATCAGGGCCGTCAATACAGGACCAAGCTCCCTGACCAAGCTCAATCCGACGGCTGATCCGAGGGCGCCTTCTGAACCAAACTGACGCAGGCTATAATAACCTTGAAGTCCAAGCACCATGCCTGTGAACGCCCCTGTGAACAGTATGACGAATACTGAGCTTGCTCCGATAAAATATATTTGTTGTATTATGGGGCGTATTTTATATGGAGGCACAATTACGCTTATAAGGCAGTAAAAGAGAAAAATTCCCATCCTGCCTGCATAATCAAGAAAGCCTATAATCGAGCTACCCAGCTTTGAAAAAATCGTCATACAATAGGCCGTTGAATAAATAATTTTTTTAATTTTTATCACCTTAAGCGCATTGTTTCAACCTCAAAAAAAGTTATTATAGTCTTATTATCTATTGAATGCCAGTTTCTTCTGGATATTATAAAAATATTTATACATAGAGTTAATATAACGATATAATTTTTAATATGGCCTTGGCAGAAGCCGCCGACATAAAAAATAAATAAAGATATAGGTACTGGATTCAGCATCAAGAAAAGTGAGTATTATTAACTTATGTAATTTTCTTGTAATAAATTTGTAATTTTTCAGAATTATAATTAATTTAATTTAAATTCGTAGAGGAGGTATTTTCTAAATGAAAAAGTTTTTAACACTAGCCGTTGCATTGTCAGTGATGGGCCTATCTTTTGCTGCCCTTGCAGAAGATATGCAGACGCAAGATCAGCAGCCTGCCGCGCAAGAGCAAGTTGAAAAAGCGCCTGCAAAAAAGGAGGTTGTAAAGAAGGCAAGGAAAGTAAAGAAGGCAAAGAAGGCAAAGAAGGCAAAAGCTAAGGCGGCAAAGAAGGCAAAAGCGACAGAAGAAAGCCCGGCCGCGCAGCCTGAGACACAGCCTGAGACAAAGTAATTAATAGCATCTAATTTATTTTACATCAAAAAGGGCCTTCCAAGGCCCTTTTTGATGTAAAAATCAATTAATTTTTCTTGGTTTGGCCTTTTCTTTATATTTGGCTAGATCTTTGATTTTATCGGTTAGATAATTTAATTTTGGTGGAATGATATTCTCTGCGAATTGATATTCATTGATAATGGATTTTAGATAAATTTTTATTTCAAGTGGGTCTTTTATGACCTTAAGACCATTAAGTTTTGCTTTCAACCATTGCCAATCTACTTCGGCGCCTTTTGCCAACAAAAGTTTGGGATGAGCAGTGGGAGTAAGCCTTTCTTCTCTATAAAAGAGCTCTTCATATAATTTTTCACCCGGTCTGAGACCTGTAAAGACAATTGGTATGTCGGTATAAGGGGTAAAGCCTGCTAGGCGGATGATTTGTTCAGCCATGTCCAGGATCTTGACAGGTTCTCCCATATCGAGCACAAAAATTTCGCCGCCGCAACCCAGTGCTGATGCCTGCAATACAAGTTGACATGCCTCAGAAGTGGTCATGAAATAACGCCTTATCTCCGGATGGGTGACGGTAAGGGGCCCTCCATTTGCCATCTGCCTTTTAAAGAGCGGGACTACCGAACCGGAGGATTCAAGTACATTTCCAAATCTAGTTATTATAAAGGCCGTATTGGAATCATAGGTCATGTTTTGACAGTAAAGTTCAGCAATGCGCTTGGTTGCACCCATAACACTCGTCGGATTTACTGCCTTATCAGTGGAGATTAAAATAAATTTCTCTACGCCTGACTCAGATGAGACATCGGCTATATTCTTTGTACCGAATATATTTGTCTTGATGCCAGCCAATGGATTTTTTTCGACCATCGGGACATGCTTGTACGCTGCCGTATGAAACACCAGGGACGGCCTTTCTTCTTTAAAGATCTTTAATAGACTGTCTCTGTCTCTTATGTCGGCCAAAATCGCCTTTATTTCCCTGTTTGGATATTGCTCTTTGAGTGTCATCTCTATCTGATAGAGCCCGAATTCGCTGATTTCGAGAAGGATTATTTTTTTGGGGTCAAGAGATGCTATTTGACAACATAGTTCACTCCCTATAGATCCACCAGCGCCGCTTACCAATATGGTTTTATCTTCTATTTGGCTTCTTATGCCATCCCAGTCCAGACTGACTGGTGCTCTACCTAGGAGATTTTCAGTAGTGATATCATGTAATGTACTAATATCAGCTTTACTTGTTAAAAGTTTTTGTATGGATGGTAGGGTGCGGCATGGAATGTTGGCTTCATGGCATAGTTTTGTAATGCGTCTTACTGTCTTGGGGGCGGCAGATGGTATGGCGAGCAGCGCCATTTCTATATCCAACCTACGGACTATTTGGGCCAGATCTCTGGTGCGCCCGACGACCCGGACCCCGAGTATTTCTTTCCCAGCCTTCAGGCGGTCGTCATCCAAAAAACCTACAGGAAGATAAATCTTTTGATCTTTCCGAAGCAGTTCTCTTGCCAGCGCCTCCCCTGCCCTGCCAGCTCCAATGATCAATGTCCTGAGACCCGTCTTGCCATAGATTGTGCCTTCTATATAAAGTCGATATAAAGTCCTTCCTCCTGCCAAGAGGATGGTAAGTATTAATGGGTCCAGTACAAATACGGCTTTTTGTTGGATGTTTTGAAATTCAAATATTGCGGTGATGAAACATGCAAAGAATACGGATTTTAATATACGTATAAGATCGGGGAGTGAAATGAACCTTGCCACTATCCGATCTAAGCGAAAATACATGATCGATATAACCTGAATGATAAATGCGGCAGGCAAAGACTTAAATATGACCACATAAGATGGGTTGAAATTCGAGATGATCACGAAAGACAACAGCCATGATATGGCGACGGAGGACATGTCATAAAAAAATATAATGGTGCGGACCCATACCCAACGGTGATTGAGCAGATACAGATTGAGGCGTTTAAGGAGATATCTCATGAATGAATAAGACCTCTTTTTATTGACCAGGACATTTTTTAGTTATAAATTTTTTCCAAGATATATCAATTATTAAAATAAAGGCCAGATAACTGCAGGCTACAAATAAAATTACGGCCCATTTTGCCGCACCGTTAGGCAAAAAGCAACCCGCCGCCCCGGAAGAGATCATAAAGCAATATTCTATAAGGGCGGTATTCTTGTGGCCGTATCCCATTTTAATAAGGCGTTGATAATAGTGCTCACAATGGGCGCGCCAGATCTTTTCCCTCCTTGTCAATCTTTTTAACAAAGTCAGCGTTGAATCTATTATGAATGGTGAAAATATGAGCATGGGGGACCACAGCGACCACAATCCCTTTTGCCATCCGATCAGTCCGATGGCCCCGGACAAGAACCCCAGAAATGTGGAGCCTGCATCACCCATAAATATGCGTGCAGGGTGAAAGTTATATATTAAAAATGCCGATGCGGCCGCTGAAATCGCGAGGTTGGCAAGGGAGAAGGTGATATCTCCTGCTAAGAGACTCGCTAGGCCATAGAATCCAAAACCCAATGCAGCCATACCCCCAGCGAGTCCGTCAGAGCCGTCCATAAAATTAAAGAGATTTGTCATCCAGGCGAGGGCCAAGACCGCGGCAACGATAATTCCTGTTTGCAGTCGGAGAAAGACGCCTACAAGCACATATGCCGCAACTAAGTGAATGGACAAACGATAACCTGCATGAATGTCTTTTACATCATCCAAAAACGAGACGGCTGCAATGGCGCATGACAGTATCAGGAGCGGAAATATCCAGCCTTCATCCAATATAGCAAGGCCTGCTACCGTCCCAGCTATAATTCCAAGTCCGCCAGTCCTGGGTATGGGCCTTTTGTGGAGCGAGCGGGCGTTAGGTGCATCTATGGCCAGCATCGCGGCCCCGCTCCGGAGCATCCATTTTATAAACAAATATGTAGTTAAAAATGACGCAGGGATTGACAGCAACAAGTTGGCCTTCATAAATTTTTTTGAGTTTTATACCAATTCGCTACATCTTTAAATCCTGACCAAATTGAATGGGGCGGCATCCATTTCAAGTGCTTTTGTATCAAAGAGCTGTCGATCATCAAGGGATTTACGATACGTTCAGCATCATCTCTTTTCCCAAGGAGGCAGGCTACGACCTTGATTATGTTTACAGGGCACGGGATCAGCCGAGGTTTTTTGCCGAGCGCTTTAGCGAGGAGCCTAATTATTTCTCCTACTGAGAGGTCAATCCCGTCGCTCACCAAAAATGTGGCGGATTCCTGAATGGGATATCTTATTAAAGACAACAAGATATCAATTAGGTTTGCGACGTTCAAAAGACTGCGCTTGTTATTTATGGATGAAAAGGGCAATGGAATGCCTGCATCAATGAGCCGCAATAGGCGCAACAGGTTTCCTTTCATTTTAGGGCCATAGACCATTGGAGGTCTCAGGATGACGGCCTTCATATTTGAGCCCGCAGCCGTTGCATTCACTACCTGTTCGGCCTGCCATTTGGACATCGCATAGTCATCTGAAGGGGCCGGAATATCTTTTTCGCTGAATGGTCTATCCAGGCTGATCTCTCCGTGCACCTTGGCTGTGCTGAGATATATAAACTGTTTGACCCCGGCGTGCGCAGCCATTTTGCACAGCCTTTCAGTTCCATATGTATTGATTGTATAAAATTCCTTTTTTTGATCCTTGCCGCCTTGTATGACATGCGTCTTGCCAGCAAGGTGTATAACTATATCTATTCCATCCAAGGCGCAAGACCACTCTGTGTCGGGACCTATCTCGCCCACGACCAATAATTCATTTATTCCTTCTATATGCGGCCCGATCCTTCTTACAGCTCCACGCGCAAATATATTCAAGCCGGACAGGCTCTTGCAGAGGTTTTGGCCTATGAAACCATTGGCGCCAGTGATTAAAACATGGATCATTTTAAAGGGATGAGATATTTTTTGATTATTATAATATAAAATTATCGAAATCGACAGCTATGCCTAAATTCATCATACCAAAGACGTCAAGGCAGATTATAGGCCGGATATTGCTGCATCTCGATGAGATAGATTCAACAAATACCTTTCTCCTAAAAAATGAGGCCTTGTTGAGTGAAGATGGATTGACGGTCTATGCCGACAGACAAACTGGTGGCCGCGGCAGGATGGAGCGGAGTTGGTCAGGCGGTGCAGCTGATAAAAGGCATCTTTTTTGCTCTGTTGTCGTACATATCAGAGGATTTTTATGCTATATCCATCCATCTATTACTATCTTAATAGGGCTTGCCACATTTAGAGCCCTAAGCCTTCTCGGGGTTAAAGGACACATGATCAAATGGCCCAACGATATCCTTATCGCAGGCAGGAAACTTTGTGGTATACTTTGTGAAGTGAGATCTGTAGGGGATATGAAGGTCATGGTGGCCGGAATAGGGATAAATCTTGAGGGTGGTCCTGAGCAATTCGGGCCGTCATTGCGTGACAAGGCGACCACACTTGAAGCTAGCGTAGGCATCAAGGTAAAAAGAGATCATATGCTTAATGTCTTGCTTGACGAGATAGACAAGATACTGATTGAGGCCCGGGATGGCCTTGAATCGATATTTCGTGAATGGGAGACATCGTCAGGCATGATCGGCAAGGCCGTTTTGTTTGAGTATCAGGAGGAAGAGATGTCAGGGATTGTGACAGGGCTGGACAGTTCGGGACACCTTATCATAGATACCGACATGGGCTCGATCACCCTTGCTTCTGGTGGGATAAGCCTTAGATGCCCAATTTGATCTCTATTTTCATATGTTTTTATATACTGACAACAATCGCTTGACAAATCAGGGATGGCCAATAATAATGATTGCACTTTTTGCCGAGGTAGCTCAGTCGGTAGAGCAGTGGACTGAAAATCCACGTGTCGGCGGTTCGATTCCGTCCCTCGGCACCAAATGAATATCCATTAACATCCAAAAAATCCTTGTAAAGTTCATAAGCCTGCGTAGAGGCAGGCTTTTTTAGTTGGCGGGAATCAAACCCGGTCATTTACGTATTTGAAAAAAAGTCTTTTCTTTTTAATTTAATGCATCCAAATGGTTTAAAATAATAAGCCGAATTCCCTGGTGTTATGAAACAAGATATCTGGGAAAAGCTCTTTTGTATGCGAGAACCTCCACTCGCCGGCAGCCAAAAATACGAGATGGCCCTCGGCATCCACGGCCAGATTGACCTGATTTTTTCTCTTGAACTCATCAAGTTTTTTCTGTCGCTACGACTCACCCATCTGGCAGCAGTATAATCAACCCCTTCGCAGATCGCATCCACTCCGTATTCCGCCTTGAGCTGCGCCATAGTCACTTCAAACTGCAATAATCCTACTGCGCCCAGGATGTAACTACTGCCAAGGATGGGCTGAAACAGCTGTACCGCGCCCTTCTCACTCAACTGTAGCAATCCCTTGTGAAGTTGTTTGATCTTGACTGGATTTTTGAGCAGTACCTTGCGAAAATGTTCGGGTGCAAAACTTGGGATGCCGGTGAATTTGAGCTTTTCTTTGTTTGTAAAGGTGTCGCCTATCTTGATAGTGCCATGATTATTGATGCCAAGTTTTTTCTGTCCTGGGCCATGAAGACAATAGCATTGGCCAAGTTATTTCCTTGCCGAGTCTGTGATGGATGACTTCATGCCTTTGATGAATTTCCCTGAGCAGATACGGAAAAATGCGATCCTGTCGCGATGCACCTGGTTCATGTTGGCCTGGATCTTAAAGACAAAACCTGAAAAGTTCTCTTCCTCAGGCAAAACCATTCGGCTGACAGTGGCCCTTGGGCCGGATGCAGGTGCAAGCTCAACAAAGGCATCAAGTAACTCCTTGACCCCAAAATTGTTGATTGCGCTGCCGAAAAACACAGGGATCTGGTTTGCCTTTAGATATTCCATATAATTAAAGGCGCTACCGCTCCGTCCAACAGGGCAACGTCCTTACGTAGTTGTTCCGCTTGACTTCCAAGCAAACGATCCAGCATCGGATCTTTAAGGCTGTTTATCACGATGCCTTCCCGAGATCTGGTGTCAAGACCAGGGGTTAATAGATGCAGCTCCCTTCGATATAGGTTATAGACGCCTTTGAAGCCCTTGCCCATATCTATGGCCAAGAAAGCGGCACGCATTCGATCTGGAGTTTATCCTCGATATCGGCTATATATTTAACGGATCGATCCCTTCCCTGTCCAGCTTATTGATAAAGGTCATGACCGGGATATTTCTCATCCGGCAGACCTCCATAAGCTTTTCGGTTTGAGACCCTATGCCTTTGGCATTGTCAATCACTATGAGGGTGCTATCAACAGCAGTCAGCACACGGTATGTGTCTTCAGAAAATCCTGATGCCCCGGGGTGTCTAGGAGGTTGATCTCAAAGCCCCTGTAATTGAACTTCATCACAGAAGTGATGACAGAAAGGTACGACGACTTCGCTCTCTTTTTGGAGCTTGTTCATTTTTCGATCCTTTTTTTCTGCCGGTCCTGGGTGCGGATTGACCAACTGTGATATTTGATTCATAATCAAAATATCCGGACATCTTGTGGTTGTCCATGATCAAACCATAGGGACGTCTGCAGACAATTTTGTAAAAAGGATATAAAATGACAATAATCCAAGACCGAGACAAGATATTGCAACTCATAAAAACAGCAAGAACTATTGCTGTAGTGGGTATATCGCCTGACACCCAAAGGGCGAGTTATCTGGTAACACAGCGGGTCATCGGACAGGGCATCTTCAAGGTCTATCTGGTGAATCCAGTCCATGCCGGGGCAGAAATATTAGGGAGGAAGGTGCTCGCTTTTCTCAAAGATGTCCCTGAACCCATTGATATTGTGGACGTCTTCAGAAGACCTGACGCCACTGCGCCGATATTTGAAGATGCGATCAAGACTGGAGCAAAAATTATTTGGCTCCAGCCAGGCACAGAAAACGACGAGATAATCAGTCGCTATCAAGACAGGATCATGATTGTAAAAGACGCATGTCTTGGCGTCATGACCGGTCAGGCCTTTGCCAGCAGTAAAGAACATGTGGGTTAGGTCTTGAGAAAGGTCGCTATCTATCTAGGCTAGGTCCTAGCTATACCTCAATTTCATAAAACCATCTCCTGGTAAGCGGTAGGTCGTCCCTCCTTCCCAGAGAATAAAGAAACTGAAAGACGTGCATCGGCCCGTAACGAAATGCTGTTTGTGAGCCGGTCAGGTACAGCCGCCACATCCTTACGAATTGTTCGCCCATCATATCTTTTACGGTCTGAACATTTGCCTCAAAACGTCTGAGCCAGTGTCCGAGGGTCATATCGTAGTGTGGGCGCAGGTCCTCCATGTCTATAAAGTCAAAACCATGTGCCTCGGCCGCCTCCAATATCTCTCCGGCAGCCGGTATATAACCGCCTGGGAATATATATGTGGTTATCCATGAATCCATTTCCTTTGGGCTTGTTCTTGAGATAGTGTGGAGCAACATCAGGCCGCCAGGACGTAGGAGGTTCGAGGCCTTTTTGAAAAACAGATGGATATTTTCCTTTCCTACATGTTCGAACATACCAACCGATACGATACGGTCAAAAGGAGACGTCTCCAGTTCCCTGTAATCCTCAAGCCTGATATTCACCTGCCCGGAAAGCCCTTGCTCCTCAACCTTTTTTTTTGCAAGGGCATATTGCTGTTCAGATAAGGTGATGCCAACTACCGAACAACCGTATATCTTCGCCGCATAGATCGCAAGACTTCCCCAGCCGCAGCCGATATCAAGAAGACGTTGGCCAGTGCTGAGTCTCAACTTGTGCAGGGTATAGGCGATCTTTCTGCGCTGAGCCTCTTCAAGGGTATCGCCTGGGGAAGAGAAAATAGCGCATGAATAGTTGAGTCCGTCGTCAAGCCATAATTTGTAGAAGTCATTTCCCTTGTCATAATGGGCCTGAACGTCTATTTTTGATTGCCTGATGCCGCCTCTTGCCTTGTTTTTGATGCCTGCCCAACAGATACGCGCCTTTTGGCTGAAGGATAATTTAGATTGAATGCCGGTCCTGTATACCAGGCTCAACAGCGCGCCCAGATCCCCTTCTATATCTATATCGCCATTGACATATGCATTACCAAATGCCAGAGATGGATCACCCGTAAAAATGGAATCAATGATATCGGGCTGTTTGATATGTAGGACAAACTGATGTGATCCCTCGCCAAACGAGAGTTCGGTTCCATCCCAAAGACGAACCTTACACGCAAAAGGTGGACTTTCCTTCAATATACAATCTAAAAATCCGACAGCACGTCTTGTGTCCATTTTGATGCCTCCATCGTTAATTTTCTTCTATAATATCATTCAATCTCCTCTGAAATTCCTCATTGGCAGCCGCCCTTTTAAGGAGATCAGGATCCAGTCCTACAGCTTCATCTTTTTTAGGTTTAAATTCGTCGCTTACGAGGTCAGAGACATCGATATCCACAAGTCTGGTCTGTCCTTTTATCTGGTTAGCACCGCCATTTTCAATTATGGCACGCTTGGCGCTGTAGGTCAACTCAAACCAATTTATAGATTCATCAGCCGAGACCCCCTCCCAAAGCAACCCCTTCAGACCTCTGAGATCGGTCCCGCATCTTTTGCAGACCTCATGATGATCAAAACTAATTGTCCCACAGCCTGGACATCTCATTTTATTTGCCTCCTTATTACGATAATTTGGCGTCGACCATTTACAATTCATTTAAAATATATCATATAGCCATTAGATTTTTCAAAAAAAATAGGGTAAGAAAATATTATGGCATCCTTTTGCAGTCAAAAATCATCTCTTATTATTATGTTGGGTCTTTTAACTGTATTTCTTTCATCCTGCACTGGCCCCCCGAAGACCCATTTGGTATCAGATGCATCTATCTTGAAGGTGGGTCAGAGCCAGACAGATGTGCTCAAACTGTTCGGACCGCCCTATGCCAGCCAGACTAACGCCAAGGGCCAGGAAGAGTGGTATTATTATGAAGTCAACAAACATTTTTGGCAGCGCATACCTCTGCTTGGGAAATATCTGGGGGGAGAAAAGATTGAGGCCCTGCAGATCATTTTCGAGTCGAGGAAGGTCATAAAAGTGCGGTATTATGTCGTCCCCGGCAGCTGATAGATCCGGCAGCGACCGATTCAAAATAGCTAGAGAGAGGATGGTTGGGCTGCAACTTGCGTCCAACGGGATAACGGACGAAAGGGTGCTGGCGGCTATGCGCAAGGTGCCAAGACATCTTTTTGTCGATGAGGCCTTGTGGGACCAGGCATATGGCGATTTTCCTTTGCCTATAGGCTATGCCCAGACTATTTCTCAGCCCTATATCGTGGCCTTGATGACGCAGGAACTCGGGCTGAAGGGTATTGAGAAGGTGCTTGAGGTAGGCACTGGTTCAGGTTATCAAGCCGCCATACTTGGTGAGCTTGCAAGGTCGGTCTTCAGTGTTGAGAGGGTGCCAGCCCTGCTCATAAGGGCAAGAAAGACCCTGGATAGTCTAGGTTATTCCAATGTTTATCTGAAACTTGATGACGGGACATGGGGATGGCGAGACGAGGCACCGTTTGACGCCATAATTGTTACCGCAGGATCCCCGATGGTACCCAAACCGCTTGTTGACCAGCTTGGAGATCCTGGCGTATTGATCATCCCTGTCGGTGATGAATATTCCCAAGTATTGGTGAAGATAACAAAAAGCGACGGTAGGTTGGAACAGAAGAACATAACAGGGGTGCGTTTTGTAAGGTTGATCGGTGAGCATGGATGGAAGGAGTAGGTTTAATTAAGGGGTCTGATTAAAGATATGATGCGAAGGATTGGGGTGATAGGCGCGGGTCTGTGCGATCCTGAGATTGCCGCAATGGCTGAACAGGCAGGGCGCATGATAGCGGAACGGGGCGCCATTTTATATTGCGGCGGTCTAGGAGGAGTGATGGAGGCCGCGGCAAAAGGGGCGTTTAATGCAGGAGGCATTACGGTTGGCATACTTCCTGGGCCGAAAGCGGCAGATGCTAATCCTTACATAAAAATACCTGTAATGACGGACATGGGATACGCAAGAAATGTAATACTTGTCAGGTCATGTGAGGTGCTTATAGCCATTGCTGGCTCGTACGGCACGCTCGCAGAGGCATCCATCGCCTTAAAGATGTGGAAACCGGTCATCGGCCTGAAGACATGGGAAAATCTCAAAGGCGTTTATTATGTCGATTCCCCTAAAGAGGCCGTAGACAAGGCATTCGAAATGTTGCTTTAATGGCAATAAAAGGGGGCATGGAAATTTTAGATTCAGCCATTCAACTCTTGCTTCATCTTGACAATTACTTGGATTTGTTTGTCCGGGGTTACGGTCCGTTTATCTATCTGATATTGTTTTTGATAGTATTCGCAGAAACGGGATTGGTCATAGCCCCATTTCTCCCGGGCGATTCACTCCTTTTTGTAACAGGTACATTGGCCGCTTCAGGCGCAATGGACATTAGGCTTCTGATGGTTTTGCTGATAATTTCAGCGGTCCTTGGGGATACGGTAAATTACTGGGCTGGTTATTGCGTCGGACCTATGGTGTTTCGCATGGAAAGCTCACGTCTTCTAAATAAAAAACACCTGGAAAGAACGCATTTATTCTATGAAAAATATGGCGGTAAGACTATAATAATCGCACGTTTCATTCCTATAATCCGTACTTTTGCGCCGTTTGTTGCAGGGATCGGCAGAATGACTTATAGGCGCTTTGTTGCCTACAATATAATAGGTGGCTCCTTGTGGGTGACGCTCTTTCTGTTGGGCGGTTTCTTTTTCGGCAATATATCATTCGTCAAAAAAAACCTGACCTCTTTTATCTTTTTTATCATCATTTTTTCCATCATGCCTGGGGTAATTGAATATACAAGGGCCAGATACGGTAAAGCCAGGGCCTAGCCCTGTTTGTATTCATGTTGAAGCATCTGAAGATCTTTCCAGACATCGAGCTTTACAGACTTTTGCCTGTCACCGGCAAGACGTAGAATATAGGCCGGATGATAAGTGACAACCACCTTTATGTCCAATATATCATTTGGTCGATCGATCCGCATTGACGACACCGGCAGATCTGGCAGGGAATAAAGGACGCCCCTTAGTTCATGTAACGGCTTTCTGACATTCAAGAGCCATTGCGCGGCAATCTGGCCTAGCGCCAAGATGAGCTTCGGGGAAACTGCGCATATCTGTAAGGCCAAAAATGGTATACATGAAGCGATCTCGCCTGGTTTCGGCGTCCGGTTAGCCGGGGGTCGGCACTTTATGACGCTTGTTATATATGTATCACTTCTTTCAATATCTATAGCCTTTAGCATCTTTGCCAAGAGTTTTCCTGAAGGTCCTACAAAAGGACGTCCCTCTATATCTTCTTCTCTCCCTGGGGCTTCGCCTACAATAAGAAGACGCGCATCACCAGGGCCCTCTCCAAAGACTATGCCTTTTCTCGTTTTGTGGAGTCCACACCTTTTGCAATCTCCAAGCAGATCCTTCACCTCAAGGAGCCCTGCTTCCCCTTTGGGCAAAGATATTTTTGTCGCCGGCACTGTAGCATCCCATTTGCCGTTCTGAAAATTATGTAAGCAGTCAGCGGACCCTCCAAGAAAGGCATTGATATGGCGCGTCCTCTCCACGACCTCTGTGCCGAGTTCCCTTTGAAATCTGATCCAATTGATGATATCGTGTATAAAATCAGTAAATTTGTCGAAGGTCATAGATGGTCGCTGCATGAATGGTCGCAAATATCATCCTCTGCCCCTATAAATAAATGAATCGATAAAATTATGAAAGAGGCATAAAAGATAAAAGGTGATAAAAACAGCGATTTTGTTGATAGTCTGTTATGTCGCATCCATGTCGTGTTGCCTGAAACAGGTATGTGCCGATGAGCCAAAAGACGCAAAGAGACTCTTTGAGAAAAAATGCGGAATCTGCCACTCGATAGAAAGGCCAAAGTCGATGAGGATGAGTAGGAACGAATGGAAAAAGACGGTCATTAGGATGCGGGAACATGCAAGGGTTTTTACGGATGCCGAGGCCGAGATCATCATTGATTATCTTGCCGAGCACTATGGCCGTTAAACATCTTTCCGATCATTCATGCCTCAAGGCCTCAATTGGATTTAAGAGTGAGGCCTTATAAGCAGGATAAAAACCGAAGAATACCCCGGTAACAACCGAAAAGCCAAAGGCTAGGACTATAGAGATAGGCGAGATAAGCGTTGGCCATCCGGTTGTTGCCACGGCCAAGGTCACCCCCATGCCCATAATTATCCCGATAATACCCCCCGATACTGAAAGCGTGACGGCCTCAATAAGAAACTGGAGTCTTATATCCCATGTCTTAGCACCAACCGCCATCCTTATCCCGATCTCTCTTGTCCTTTCTGTTACTGAAACGAGCATGATGTTCATTATCCCGATGCCGCCTACCACCAATGATATGGACGCTATTGCGCCAAGCAAGAGGGACATGATCTTTGCAGTCTTTTCAGCGGCCTTGAGTATTTGGGTGAGGTTTTTTACAGTAAAGTCATTCTCTTGTTTAGGCCCGATGTGGTGTCTCTGCTTCAAAAGCTCTGTTATTTGTTCTTCGGCAGGGCCTAGTTCATTAGCCCCTTTGGCGCTTACAAGGATGATCTTTACCACACCTGGAAATGGGACGCCGAAGAGCTTCTTTTGCGCCGTTGTGACAGGTACATATATGGCGTCGTCCTGATCCTGCCCGTTCGGCGACTGACCTTTTTCGGCAAGCACGCCGATTACGGTGAACGGGACGTTTTTAATCCTTATGATCTGCCCGATCGGATTGATAGCACCAAATAAGTTGTCTACTACGGTCTTGCCTAGGAGGCATACCTTTGCAGCAGCCTTTACGTCATCTTGTGTAAAATATCTGCCTGACGCAATGGGCCAATCTCTTAGATCGAACATGCTGGGCGTTGTGCCAGTAACCAATGTTGACCAGTTCTGATTACCATACATTACCTGTGCCACACCGCTGTCTACAGGGGCTACATACAAGACAGCCGGACATTGTTTCTTGATGGCCTCAGCATCTGAAAGCGTGAGCGTCAGCTGGGTGCCGCTTCCCATTCTTACGCCGCTGGCAGTGCTTGCACCTGGCAATACTATCAGGAGATTGCTGCCTATGCTCTTTATTTGCTCGTCGAGCATCATCCTTGCGCCGTTTCCCAGGGCGAGCATTACAATGACAGCGGCGACGCCTATGATGATGCCAAGCATAGTAAGGACAGAGCGCATCTTGTTTGTCATCAAGGCGTCGAAAGCTATCTTGAGAGATGGGACGACCCCGATCACTTTTTGACCTCCTCGTCACTGACGACCGCTCCATCTGAGAATTTTATAATGCGTCTTGCAAAAGATGCTATATCAGGTTCATGGGTGACAAGAATGAGTGTAACCCTAAGCCCATTATTCAGTTTCGTAAAAAGATCCATAATCTCATAACTCGTCTTTGTGTCGAGGTTTCCTGTTGGCTCATCTGCAAGTATGATCGAGGCGTTATTCACAAGGGCCCTGGCAATGGCTATCCTTTGCTGTTGACCGCCGGAGAGTTGAGTCGGATAATTGAACGCCTTCTGCTCGAGGCCTACAGATCTCAGGGCCTCAAGCGCCAGCTCTCTGCGCTTCTTGGCCGCAAGCCCTGCATACAGCATAGGGAGCTCGACATTTTCAATCACCTTGGTCCGTTGGAGGAGATTAAAACCTTGGAATATAAATCCGATCTTTTTGTTCCTTATCTCAGAAAGTTCATCACTGCTCAAATTGTTTACATCCACACCGTCCAGACGATACTCTCCACTCGTAGGCTTGTCGAGGCAGCCTATTAAGTTCATGAAGGTTGATTTGCCTGAACCAGATGCGCCCATGACTGCTACAAACTCACCTGAATCGATGGAAAGCGAGACGTCCTTTAATGCATATATTTCGACATCGCCGAATCTGTATACCTTTCCCAATCCCTTGGTTTCTATGAGAGCCATGGCGTTAATCTTAAAAATGCATATGCGTAGCAAATTGCGTCTTTTGTTCTTCCGATCTGTCAATGGCCTCGGTAATGACCATATCCCCTTCCTTAAGCCTCCCTGAAGTTACCTCGGTATAAGTGCCGTCGGTTATCCCTGTTGTTATTGCAATGCGCACAGGTCGTCCATTGCCATCGAGCACCCATACACCTGGCCCTTTTGGAACAGCTTGCCCGCCCGCTTTTTTCCCTGAAAGGCCCGGGGGCTTGAAGCGCAGGGCTGTATTTGGGACCATAAGTACGTCTTTTCTGGACTTCGTAATTATTGAGACATTCGCCGTCATGCCTGGCTTAAGTTTTAGCTCAGGATTGTCCACTTTTATTACTACATCATAAGTCACTACATTTTGTATGGTGGTCGGAGCAATCCTGACCTCGGAGACCTTGCCCTTAAAAGGCAGTTCAGGATAGGCATCAACAGTGAATTCGGCGTCCTGACCGACGGCGATACTACCTATGTCGGCCTCGTCTATATTTGTATCTATCTGCATCTTGGTTAGGTCTTCGGCTATAGTAAAGAGCGTAGGGGTCTGGAAACTGGCGGCGACCGTCTGCCCGACATCGACCTTTCTCGAAACGACGACGCCGTTTACGGGTGAGAGTATCTTTGTATATTTGAGATTTGTCTTTGCATATTTGAGATCTGCCTCAAGTTGACCTATCTGAGCCTCATATGCCGCTACCTGGGCCTTTGCCGTTTCATAGTTTGTCTCTGCTGTATCGAGATCACTTCTTGCAACCAGATCCTTTGAAAAGAGCTCCCTATATCTTTCCATGGTGCGTCTGGCATCGATCATGGTAGCTTTTGCCTTTTCAAGATTCGCCTTTCCGACATCAAGATTAGCCTTTGCCTTTTCGACCTGTGCCTCAAACAGAGTCGGGTCGATCATGGCTATCAATTCGCCTTTTTTTACAACTGAATTAAAATCGACATAGATATATTTAATAGTTCCGGAGACCTGTGTACCCACATCCACGGTGGTCACCGGATTTACAGTGCCGGTTGCCGTAACACTGGCCTTGATCTCGCCGCATTTTACAATTTCTGTTTTAAATTTCGGCACATCTTTGCTGTTTCTCATAAAGAAAAACAGAAATAGCCCCAAGATCGTAATGACCGTGATAGTGACGGCTATTTTTTTCATATTACTCACCCATTGCCTTTTGAAGGGCTGCAAATGCCACCCTATAGTCATAAAGGGCCTGGATATAGGCCAACTTAGCGTTTTCAAGGGCGATTTCTGAATCCGTAACTTCGATTGGGTTTCCAATACCCGCCTTATATCTTCCCATCGCCAGATCAAGATTTTCCTGTGCCTGCGTTACCCCGAGCTCAGCCACAGGCACTCTTTCCCCAGCCTCGACAAGATTGAGATATGCCTGTTTTACATCAAGAAATATACTGTTCTTAAGGGATTCCTCTTTTGCCGAGATTGAATCTAGGTTTGCCCTGGCCTCTTCAACTTGATATTTTGTAAGAAATCCGCTGAAGATAGGAAATGTTATATTTACTCCTACTGTCCATCCGTCTGAAAGTGGGAAGCCAGCACCATCAACATTATATGAGGCATTGCCGCTAACAGATGGATAGTATCCCTTTTTCGCAAGCTCTATGGAGGCGCTGGCCGCTTTTTTTTGTGCCAGAATTGAACTTAGATCCGGTCTTGCGGAATACGCCTTTTTGAGCGCCTCTTCAAAATCTATTTTGATAGGTGAAAAATCAAGTATATCTTCGAGCTCATATCCATCTATGTCTGGGACGCCCATTGAGTTGTTTAATTCCGCCATGGCGATTTTTACTGAATTCTGTGCATTTATAAGGTTGAGCTTTGCATTGCTCAGATCAACTCTTGCCTTGGTGACGTCGAATTTAGGTCTTATTCCAACCTTATAAAAGCCTTCGGCCTGTTTGAGATGAAGTTCGAATTGCGCTACCGCATCTTGTGCGACCTTAAGGTTTCTTTTTGCCCTTAATACTCCGAAATATGCCTGTTTGACATTGAATATAACCTGATTTGTCGTTGTTTTAAGATCAGATTTGGACGAAAGAAGATTGAGGCGGCTTATTTTGACCTGTGTAGACGTCTTTCCGAAATCATAGAGATTTTGTTTTAAAAGAAAGCCGCCAGAGTAGTCGTTAAATGATCTGTTTGTAAGTCCGTTATCGGGCGAATATTTGCTGTATCCGGCAGTCATGTCGATCTCAGGTAGATAACCTGATTTAGCCTGTCCCACCCTGCTCTCCTTTGCCTTTATATCGCCCAATCCGGCCAATATGTCCGGCTGATGTTTGAGTGCGATGTCTATGCAATCTTTAAGGGTCAATGTCTTGGTCTTGGGCTCGTTCTCCCCTGAGGCATTAACAAGGGCAGGGAAAAACAAAAAATACATAGCAAGAAGGGCCAGTATAGGCAGTTTAAAAGGACTCATCGTGTCTGATCGACCTCTTCTTTTTAATAGAGGTTTGTCGAATATAGTGAGTGGCCACTCAATAGTCAAGTTTATTATGGAGATGATTGATTTTCTTGACTCCTATGTCATGGTGAATTATGAATAGAAGCCTGCTTGAAACAGTGGCTTATTTATCTACCAAATAAAAGAGGAAAAAATATGGAAGTAATAAGAAATTTTTTCAAAACGAGGCTATTGCACAATTAGTTAGTCATCTGCTAGGCGCCTGGTATTTTTGTAGATGGCGGACACCCTCAAGCAGAGTATGAATTTCAACGAAATTATGTCGGGCTTCAAAAGCCGTACTGTAATGAAGTAGATAAGGAGCAAAAGATTGGATCAAGACAATCCGATAGTAAAACAACGTCTTAAAAAGGCCGAAGAGCTCGAGGCTATAAATCTGAAACTCTATCCAAACGACATCAAGACGCCAGACAAGATCGCCGATTTGATAGGGGCATATGGCGGGTATGATGCAGAGGCCTTGAAGTCTATTTCTCAGACATTCAGACCTGTTGGCCGCATTATGGGGCTGAGACGTTTCGGAAAGGCTGCCTTCCTGCATATCCAGGACTCATCAGGGCGTATCCAGGTCCATATTTCAAGGGATATGGTAGGGGATGAGTCCTACAGTATTTTCAAGAAATTTGATATAGGCGACATCATCGAGGTAAGTGGATATCTTTTTCGTACCCAGACAGGAGAGCTTACCATATCGGCAAGGTCTATAAGGCTTGTTACCAAATCCCTGCGCCCATTGCCTGAAAAATTCCACGGTTTAAAAGATAAGGAGATCCGCTATCGTCAGCGCTATGTAGACCTAATCATCAATGAAGATGTGCGCCGCGTATTTATTCTTCGCTCCAAAATAATACAGATCGTCAGGAATTATCTTAATGAGTCGGGCTTTTTGGAGGTCGAGACCCCAATGATGCAACCTATAGTGGGTGGTGCGACAGCTAGGCCCTTTGTAACCCATCACAATGCCCTTGGGATTGATCTATATCTGAGGATCGCGCCCGAGCTCTATCTGAAGCGGCTTCTTGTAGGTGGTTTCGAAAGGGTCTTTGAGCTGAACCGTAATTTTAGAAATGAAGGCATTTCTCTCCAGCATAACCCCGAATTCACCATGGTCGAATTTTATGAGGCCTATGCAACCTATGAAGACCTCATAAAAAGGACCGAAGAACTCTTTGTAAGGATAGCGCATGAACTATATGGAAAAGACAAGATCTCTTATCAGGGTCAATCCATCGACCTTTCAAGGCCTTGGCGCAGGCTCACTCTTAAAGACTCGCTTATAGAAATAGGGGGAATACCTGAACGAGAACTTTCAGACAGATATATGATGACAGCGAGATTGAAATCCCTTGGAGCTCCGATAAAGGGGGATGAGCTGCAGGGGAAACTCTGGACAAAGTTATTTGATATCTTGGTAGAGCCACGGCTTATTCAACCGACCTTTATCACGGATTATCCTGTGGATGTTTCTCCTCTTGCCCGTAAAAATGAACAAAACCCAGAAGTCACAGATCGGTTTGAGTTGTTTATAAGCGGGAAGGAGATCGCGAATGCATTTTCCGAGTTAAACGACCCAAGGGATCAATATAGGCGTTTTGAGGAGCAGATCAAGGAGCGAAAGGGCGATGAAGAGATACCGCCCGTGCTGGATGAAGACTATGTAACAGCACTTGAATATGGCATGCCGCCGGCGGCAGGCGAAGGCATAGGAATAGACCGCCTTGTCATGTTATTTTCCGACTCCCCTTCCATCAGGGATGTTATTCTTTTTCCACAACTTAAACCAGAGGCACAGCCAGATGTCTAAATTGCCCTTTGAGTGGTTTATGGCGTTTAGATATCTGAAGGCTAAACGCAAACAGGCGTTTATTTCTCTTATTACCTTTATATCAATCGCAGGTGTGGCTATAGGGGTCATGGCCCTGATAGTGGTCATATCGGTGATGGGTGGCTTTGAAGACCACCTAAGAACCAAAATACTGGGAGTAAGTTCACATATAGTTGTAAGAAGCTACAAAGGGCCTATTTTTGATTATAAAGAAGTTGAAAAAAAGATACTTTCTGTATCGGTTTCAAGAGGCAATTTGCTGGAAAGAATCTTTGGTGTGAACGATAAGGCCAGAGTCGTAGCAGCTACGCCGCTTATCTATATACAAGCCCTTTTGAGCTCAGGTCATGGGGTAAGTGGTGCCATCATCCGGGGAGTCGATCCACGTAGTCTTACAAGGGTGATGGATACTGGCAAGATAATTTCAGGTAAAGGTCTTGTCGCATTGAATCATAGACAGCAAAACGGTCCGCCGCCTATCATCCTCGGCAAGGAATTAGCAAGGACCCTCGGGGTCTCGGTCGGCCAGACCATACAAATAATACTCCCTAGCGGGATGATAACCCCTATTGGAATGCTGCCTAAGATCAGGAGCTTTGTGGTGGTAGGTATAGATACTACTGGCATGTTTGACTATGACTCCTCTCTTGCCTTTATAGGTCTTGAGGATGCACAGAGGCTGCTTCAAATCCGAGGCCAGGTGCACAGCATCGAACTCAAGGTCTCTGACATATATGCCTCGGACAGGCTTGCGCTGGCCATTGATAAAAGGTTAGGTCCGCCTTTCTGGGCTATGGACTGGCAGCAGATGAGCAGAAATCTCTTTTCGGCCTTGAAGCTCGAAAAGCTGGCTATGTTCATCGTGCTTACGTTGATAGTGCTGGTCGCAGCCTTCAATATCGTCAGCACGCTGATCATGATGGTGATGGAAAAGCATCAGGATATAGCGATTTTAAAGGCCATAGGGACAACCGATAGGCAGATACTGAAAATATTTGTCTACAACGGCCTTGCAGTCGGCCTTATCGGCACAGCCATCGGCGTCATGGGAGGGGTAAGTCTCTGTGAGCTGCTTTCAAGATATAAGTTTATAAAGATCCCAAGAGACGTCTATTACACCGACTCACTGCCGATCCTCTTAAGATCATCCGACGTGATTACAATAGCGGCCTGCGCCGTAATTATCTGTTTTATTGCGACTATCTATCCTGCCCGGCAGGCAGCAAAGGTGAATCCGTCCGAGGCATTGAGAAATGGATGATTGATTCGTCTCATATCCTTATGTCCGCGATATACCCTGGGCTGTGGGTTGTTACCCGTCTAAAAATATGTCTGGATTATTTAAATTAAATATGAACAGGGAACAAGAAGAGGTATTTTGCGTTAGAAGGGATGATCTTGAGGCGTTGTTCGGCTCCCCCCTGCCGAATGGGGCGTTAAAAGGCCCTACGATTGAAGACGTGTTGGACCTCAAGACCTTTTTTTTGCCAAGAAGTAAGGCCGAGCACGACCCTTCATATAAACAAATTATTCCATATCAACTTTTTCGCTCAGACAGGGTTTTTTTTGTATATCGACGCGGGGAAAAGATAGGCGAAGACCGCCTTATCGGCCGTTTATCCATTGGCATCGGCGGGCATGTAAATATATTGGATACCTGTAGGCCTCATGATCACACCCTCTCGTTTTATCGAGACGCCCTTATAAGGGAACGGATGGAGGAGTTAAGCAATCCAGAGGTTGTGCGCGAGGTATTTTTGGGCTGGATAAACGACGAAAGCAATACAGTAGGCCAGGTACATCTAGGGGCGGTGCATTTATGCGATGTGATTAGGCCCGAGGAGATTAGGACAAAGACCGATGAAGATATCTATTTTGTCGGTTGGTGGACAAAAGAAGAGATAAAGGCGAATAAAGACCTGTTCGAAAGTTGGTCAGTCTTTGCCGTTGAGTTCATCTAAAATCCCAAATAAATGGGCTGTTTTTCCTTTTTTATGACGTACTTAAACAATACTTTATTAAAGCCAGGACCTTCAATGCACTATCTTTTGACTTTACTGAAAACATAAAATATTTATTATAATATAAATTCAAGACGAGGTCCGAATCAGATGTTTGACTACCTGATTTTAATGATTGTTTTGTTCGGCGCCCTGTTTTTTATAGGGCGCACTATATTCAGACAGATAAAAGGTAAAAGTTCAAGTTGTCATATCTGCAGCTGCGGTTGCGAAGGCTGCGGAGATCAGCCGTCAGATGAAAAGAGGATTTGATAGATCAATCTGGCGTATAGGATAGAACCGTCATCTCAATTGCAACACATTTTATGTCTAAATAATGACGATTGTCCCTTTTGATGCAAGCGATCGTATACTTGTCCAGGCAAAGACATGTCTGGCATCTCCTGAACGCGTGATTAAGGAAAGGGAGAGATATGTGCCCCTGCTTCTTAAGGCCTTGAGGCTCTCGAGAGACCTCAACCTGAGACGCGACATACTCCTCCTGCTCGGCAGTTTCGCCAAGGAAGATTTATATTGGCCGCTTTATGAAATCATGTCGGACCCACAGGAGCCTGACGAATTCAGAGACCAGGCCGCAATACACCTAAGCGTTATGGGTGCCTTTTTGGACGATCCACAGGCCCTTATTAGGAGGCTTATAAATGATATAGAAACAGGTGGGCACGATTCTAGAGTGCGCGCAATAATCGCCATAGGTTGGGAGGGAAACTTGGCAGCAGTACTTCCTTTGATTGAGTGTCTATACGATGCAGATCAAGAGATACAGGAGGTCGCAGTAAACGCCCTGTGCAATCTCAAAGATAGCAGGGTGGTAAGTCTCCTTGCAGAGAGACTTAAAAATGGTTCTATTGATCAAAAAAGGGCGATTCTATTCAATCTGTGGCGTTTTAAAGACAGACAAGATGAAGTGGCTGCCATTTATAAAAAAGAAATTGAATCAGGCGATCCCGATTTGCGGCTCGAGATCCTCGCCCTCCTAGACAGGATAGATGGTCAGAATGACCATGCCGATCTCTACAGGTCACTCCTCTTGGATCCTGATGATAAGGTAAGAAATATTGCGCTTGAACGCCTTGGCGCGCTTAAAAAAATTACGCCCGGAGACGCATTGCAATTTCTTAGCGATCCGTCAATGATGGTCAAACGTACCGCCACGAAGATACTTCAACTTTACGGAAAGCCGCCCTGTAACATTCATTGAGTACGATAAGATAATGACTTAAAAGCCTCGGTACCGTCGATTTTTGTGTGAAATTTCGCACAGTATTCCTTGAAGCAGGCAAGGTGCGACCCGATTCGTCCATTTTTAAATTCACACAAAATAGTTGACAGTATCGGTGATCGTGGATAAACGAACCGGCAGGATAAGGTCGATCTATTAAGGAGGCACAGGATGTGGGGACCAGGTTGTTGATTGGGTCAAGGGATGTTTTTGGGAATGCCGTTTGCAATGATAATGGGAACCGCCTTCTGGCTGCTGACGATCTATGTTCTTTCGTTTTTATTTCTAAGATAATAAAAAAGGCGAGATTGATGCAATAGTGGGCACAAAAACCCCTCATCATGCTGCCATTTTCTCAAGGAACCGCCATTCATATCATTCATATACAGCAGGAGATAGGTAGCCAGCCTTACCTGCCGTCTTATTGATTATATATTCGGTGATCTCATTCATAGCCTCCCTCCTAGTTGCAAATTGACAATGATGGACAAGCTCGTTTTTAAGGGTACCCCAGAAACTCTTCATAGGGACGTTATCATAACAATCGCCCTTTTCACTCATCGATCCTTACTTTGGTGTCAACTAAAACCATCATAGATCTTGGTGCACTATTGCCTATAAGGCGGTTCCAATCCGTTAAACATAGGACAATGCTTTACATTCAAGATTTTTAGTTCGGCTTTTTCCGCATAAGCTGTTGCAGCTAAAACGGCATTCGCAAGTCCAACCCCATGCGATTTGCCGAAATCGCGCTTGAAGAGCCCGCCTATTTTGGCAATCTCGCCGGTTATTGGAACAACGCGAGATAGAGAGATAAAATTTTCCAATACAGTTAGTTCGGTATTTCCTTTTACACCGGCACACAATTCAGCAGCTACGATCTTTCTTTTTTTACGGGCGTCGGTTGTTCGGCATGATGGATTTTTCCTCCCAATGACTTGATGTAGGCCGTAATATCAGCCATGTCAGCGTCTTTGGGATCAATGCCTTTCCTTTGAGCGCCATTTCAATGGGGTGTTTCACCATCATCACCGGATGCCTCGCCCCTGGCCATGAGAGGGCCTTCTTGTTCTTGGGCCTGATGATAGTGGGCTTGGTCCTGCCGCCGAACTGATGTATGGCCGCATACTCGACATTTGTCCCCACCTCGGCGCTGGTGGCGTCGGAACGTGATGTGAGGGAGTTTTTGAGCCTGCCTGTATCCATGAGGGTCTGGCCGTTCTGTCTTAGAGCGCGCTTGCTGGGCTTCCATTTATCCGGCCTTCCGCCCTCGGCGAAGTTCCTCTGAACCGCCGATTCCATCATCCTGGCCACTGTCCGCATGACGGGCGTAAGGTCTCCAAGCCTGGCCTGGAGACCCTTCAGGGCATCCATTACCTCCCTGTCGTCTATAGTGATGGTTACGTTAGGCATAAGTTGAGCCATGGAAGATAAAAAATAAAATATTCATCTGGTGGCATACTCTAGCCGGTATTGGGATACACATATTATTGACTCCTTTTCAAACAGTGTTTAAGCTATGATTAACAGGTGCATGACAACCGGAAAACCGCTCAGGCCGGTTGGACTTGCCGATTCTTCGGCCAGCCCCATGATGGAGTTGAGCGACCATCCATGCACCTGCATTTTAGATTGGTTCATATCTGTTGGGGTCATTCAGGTTTGATCCTTGGACCACCCCCGCTGTTATAATCATATTTGCCCTTCCTTTTCCGATCTTCTTGTCAAATTTAATTACAAACTTGATAATCTTATTGCTTCCCACCCGTGCAAACGTCACCAGCGCCGCCGGGTCCTCTTTATCTATGTACCACTGAGCCTCTTTCCATTTTTCAGGAAGGTCAAGCAGTTCCTTGAAGGTTATCCCCGCGCCCCTGGTGTTCTTGGCGTCATCCAGAATGTGCGTGACGCCTGTATCCGTCAGCATTACCAACGATATTACAGGTTGCTTCTCAAGCCTGTCCAGCACCGCCGTGGGTATAACCCCTATCGGCCACACCTCGCCCTTGGGTGTTCCCCTGTCGTCCATGACCTGTTTTACCCAGCCATCGAATGTCGTGCTGGATTGCAGCCGATCCGCCTCGACCAGGGACTGAAGCGCTTCTAAATCCTCCTGCCTCAGCCTGTTTTTAAGCTGCGGGCATATCAGTTCCCCGTCCGCAAACTCACTGAACCGTGTCCCACATATATCATCTATCAGCCCCTGCAGGACGGCCTCCCTTAAATCCGCCCTGACGCCGGTGAAATCAGGTTTCCATGCCACCTCGCCTGGGTTGGACGCAAAGCCTGGGTCGGGGATGAGCGGGCGGGCCGGAAGCCGGTTGCCTGTTACAGGATCAATCGGTTCTATCAGGTCGCCCGTCGGGTCTTCCGTCTCAACATGAAGGCCTCTGGCCTCCATCTCGGCATTGGACAGGGCCCGCACGGAGCAACGGCAGTTATAGCCGTTCGGCGGATACCAGGTCTTCCAGAACGGAGGGATGAGGCCTAGCAGGAAACAGGCCGTTTTATCTTCTACAGAAGGCCCTGCGATGACCTACAGGGATAAAACTTAAGAGGGCCATATAGATACATGTTCAAAAGAGTCTGACCAAGGAAAAGGCACTATACAGGGCTGTAGTGTCTTTTCTTTGCCGAAAAGGCTTGGTTACCCAAAGAGCAGGGGCACGGCAGGAAAGGAAGGGATAGGAAGTGAAACGGCTAGGAACTATGAGGCGGGCTACCCTGAGGTTTACTATTAAGTGAAGCGACTGGTTTACTATTTTTTCAATGCTATAACCTGATCGATCCTATCGTTCTGGTCATAGGTGACATCAAATGCCATCTCATCTCCGTTGAAAATGCCCTCGGTAGGCGTGCCGATGACTTCCCATATGCCACAGGTCAATACGTCAGCAGCGCCATGGAATACGGCTCTGCCCGCTTTTGCCCCAACGCTGTAGCCTTGTACGAATTGGAATATCTCATGTCTCTTGCCATTCCTTATTTCACTTACGATAGGTAAACCAAACTCAGCTAAGAGCATGTTTCTTGGTACACCAACCCTGAAAAGATCAATGTTTTTGACATCAGGCTGTTTTGCTGCCATAAACACAGAACATCCCGAGGCACAAATCAATAATGCAATCAGCGGCACAAATAGAACAAACTTCCTTACTGAAGTCATTTCTCATCCTCGTAATTTTAAAAGAACTTGATAGATTTAGAATATACACTAAGATACCATAAGAGTAAAGGCCCGGCAGGAAAGGAAGGGATATGAGACGGGCTACCATTAAGTGTAACGACTGGTTTACCATTAAGTGTAACGACTGGTTTACCATTGGAAGGTATGCCTCTATTGAGCATGCAGTAATTGGGGCAAAGGTGACTAGAAGTGAAACGACTGCTACTGCATCGCATGGAAAAGGGTCATAGTGAGGTGCACCTTGCAAGACATATAAGCCTATGCCTTTTTCCTTTCAGAGGTCATGGTGAGGCGCTGGTGCGGTCGTCCTGGCAAGGTAAGGCTATCCAGCAGGGTAAAACAAGGAAAAAGAACAATAATAGTAAACTTTTTGTTTAGTATTTCCATACATCCCTGTATCATCCCATACCCATACAATAATAATATATAATATTATCCTGATCGTTTCCTTGAGAAGTGTAGCATGTAAATATGATTCCCGGGGGGAAAAGGTGATACCCGCCACATTGCGGTAGCAATTTTCCCAGGAGACGGCTTCCTGCCAGCACAGTCATTCAATGATAAGCCATTCGTTTCACTTCATAGAAATTTCACAATCGCTTATCTTCGCTTATGACTATCAGCAAATGAAAGGCTAGAAGTAGCTTGCTTTCTGGTAGACTACCAGGGCCTTTTCAAGGGCAAATGGTACCCATACGGTACCCACGACAGACACAAGAAAAAAGAAGGGCATCAAAACTGCATCTAACTACTTGATTTTATTAAAGCCGACAAGGGGATTCGAACCCCTGACCTGCTGATTACGAATCAGCTGCTCTACCAACTGAGCTACGTCGGCTTCATTTCTATGAATTATCAATGTTTGTGCGGTATTAGCATAAAGTATCTTAAAAATCAAGATAGGCCATCAAACGGCTTTTGTTAAGCCGGTCTTAAAGCCAGCCTGCATGGTGATAATCGGTCTTTTGATTAAAAAAAGAAGCTGAACGAGAAATGCCTGGGTAGCCAGGGTAGATAGACAGGGCGGATACATTACTATTTGGGGCAATCCGCCCTGTCTCGGCTCGGCTCACTTACTGATTTTGTAACACCTTTTTTCGCTGTTCAGGATTTAAGATATTCCTTGCGTCTATAACTGTATTTACGACCATTTTTTGCATATCTCTTGACAGACCGGATATTTCGTCTATCTGTCTGTTAACAGCCTGCTTGTCAGGATTGGCCTTATTCATCAGCGTTTGCAGTTTCAGGATTGCTATTCGGAGAGTGGCGCATTTCTGAATAAGTGCTATCTCAAGCTCCTCCTTGATCTTCTGGATGTGATCCTTCTGATCCTGTGTCAGTCCTAACTGGGCACTGTTAGCAAGATAACCGTCAACTTCCTTTACATACTGCATTATCGCCATGTTGGGACAACCCATCATCCCCATCATGTCATGATGCTGGTCCATCATCATACAATGGCCCTTCATCATGGACGGCCTCATCTTCATCATCCCCTGCCCCATCATTCCCATACCTTGGCCCATGCCTTGATCTTGAGCCTGCTGCTGTCCCTGGACATCCGTCTGCCCAGGCTGCCTAGTCATGTCCATCTGGGCGAATGCCGGGGTAACAATGAGCAGTGTGATAATGCCGATTCCTGCCAGATAAGACCTCTTCATAGATAATTCCTCCTGTGTTTGATAGAAATTTAGGGGTTATTGGCCCAGCGTCGCCTCTATTCGAAAGCGCTGCATCAAGCCGTTTGCATAGGTGTACCACCATGAACCATCCTGACTCTGGCTGAAACCAGGGGTTATATTTGTTGTGTCGGCATTGGAAACCACCATCGATGACATAAGAGTAAGTCTATACGAGACCTGCCCATCGGTCCAGGTGACGCTGATCGAACCGTCGGCGTTCATTTGAATATTTGACATCCCAGGCAACTTCCCCAGACCTGCCATTACTTCATCGGCATGGGCGAAGGCGGGACGGAAATTTTGCGAGAACCCGTCGGTATAGCGGAGACTGAATGGAGAAAAATCAGTCAACCCTGGGGGCAATTTGAGCCCTGCAGTATCCGTACCATCTCCAAAAACAGCTTCAGGGTCCGGACGAAGAGAAAAGCCATACGGGAGACCAGGATAGTTTATTATAAATGAACCATCGGCCTGATATGTCATGGTCATCTGCATGCCAAATGCACTGTCGACCAATGCTTCAAAATCATCGACATTATGAAAATAGGGCATAGCGGTAAAGGTGCCATGGGATGTGACCATTATGAGTGAACCGTCAGGTCCAAAATGGATGGATGGACCTTGAGTGCCTGCGGTCTGAGAGGCGTTGAAACCTGTTTCAGGCACCATATAGGCGAATACATGCCCTGGTTGTTTTGAATAAAGAAAGATGGTGCCATCAGGTCTCTGGGTTATGCCGGAAAACGTAGCTGTATTCGCCATGATTGTGTTCATCTCTGACATCGGGCCTGCCATATCAAAGGTATTGGGTCCTTTCATCCACGGCCTGTCAGGCATATGAAATATCGGCATGCCACCCGTGCCAATACCTGGATTACCTGGATTTGTCCCTGGCCCCATTGGGGCGGCATTGATCTGTGTCGCCGATGTCAACGTAAAAATGACAATAAAAAGAATGTGATACAATTGTTTCATGTTTTAATCCTCTTTTAATTTTTAATTAAAAAACTCCCTTTGGGATTTAACCAGCCGGATTTAAATATCTTTGAGCGGGCACGCTTCGCATCGAGGCGCATTTTTTTTACAATACTGTTTTCCGAGGGCAACCCACAGCGCATGGTATTCGTTGAAAAACGATACATCCGCAGGAAGATGGTCCATAAAGAGCGCCCTGATATCGTCGTAAACGGCATCTTCATCAACCAGGCCGTGCCGCAGGAGCGCCCTGCAGGTATAGGCATCTACCACAAAAGTGGGAAGCCCGCCAGCATATAGAAGGATGCTATCGGCAGTTTCAGGCCCTATGCCCTTTATGTCCAGGAGCAGCGGCCTCAATTTGTCGAGGCCAATGGAAAACATATCATCCAGGTCGGCGTTGAAACGTTCGACAAGAAAGGAGACAAAGGCCTTAAGCCTCTTGGTCTTTATATTGAAATAGCCTGCCGGACGTATAGCATCTGCGATCATCTCATAAGGGAGGGTGTAAAGAACGATCGGGTCAAGTATGCCCTTGGCCTTCATATTTGAAATGGCCTTGCTGACGTTGTCCCAACTTGTATTTTGCGTAAGAATCGCCCCCACAGAGACTTCAAAAGGCGTCTCCCCTGGCCACCAGTGCTGGGCGCCGAATTCAGCAAAGAGCCGCTCATATATCGAAAGAAGCCTATCTACCACAGGGCCATAGTGATTTCTACTGCTCGAGACATCGCTTTTCATCCTAATGCCGCCTCATAATCCTAATCGGATCTTATCAAATAGACATAGATCAGAAAGGCGAGTATCATGATGCATATACTTATAAATACCCCAAGATCTTTCAGCGAGAACCCCTCGCCTTTTGGGAGAGTATACACTACAGCGAACCATAATGCCGCCGCACTCACAACTGTAACCAGGGTGCGCACCATTTTTAAAAGAGCAAGTACGGCAAGGACGACCAGAAACGGAATGGCTATATGTGGATTGTGCGCAAGGCTTAAGGGGTCGGTACCGGCCAGACGAGAAAATATGGCCTCAGTCCGCAGATTCTCTAGAATGAGTTGCCAGTTCATGGCCATCCTTTTATTTATTGTCTAATTTTGTTCATTTTGTTAATGATGTTAAGATGTTAATTTGAATGTTCGATTTTAACAACCCAAGATCTTTAATAAACACATTTATTGTAGGTGTCAATTATATAGCACCTCTACAAGACTTTTATTGCAAGATGACGGGTGGTATTTAACAATGCCCTATAGCCAAATCATCGCTTTGATGCTCGCATTGCTCATTGTGGTGGACGCGCCTGTAGATATAAATCCGTTCATGTCCGCCTGGTCTGTCGCTGCCTTCTGGTTATTGAAGGCCACAGCCTTTGCGTTGCTGGTTTTTCGACTCGCTGGAAACAAAAAGATTGGATCGATCGGTATGTTGCAGGAAAAACTGCAGTGGCTATCGCTTTTTGCACTTGCAATAGACTTTTATGTATTTGATTTAAAAATTTTTATAGCTCATCTCATCGCCTGGCCGACTCCTGGCCTGGTCAATATATGTTCTCTGGGCTTTTATCTAATATATCTCATTATGGCTTGGGCCGCCTGTTGGTTGGGCCTTAAAAAGCGCGGGCTTGCAACCATCTCCATCCAAGACGAAATAGATCTTAGATTGAGATTGGTGCTTCCCGCTATAATTCCCTATCTTGCTGTCACCTTGGCCGGCGACATTATCGGCAGAGTCCAGTGGCCTGGATTCAGCGATTTCATAAATAGCCCTGTCGGTGAGACCACTTCCATTGGGGTCGCTTTCATTGCCATAATCGTTTTTGTTCCCTTGATGATAAAATCTATATGGAGGTGCACCCCCCTTTCAAAAGGATATGTCAGGGACCTGATAGAGGATTTTCTAGCCGATTCAGGGACCAGATATCGCGAAATACTCTTGTGGTCACTCGGAGGGCAAGGTCTGTGTACAGCAGCAGTTTTGGGCGTGGCACCGAGATTCCGCTACATACTTCTGACACCATGTCTGATCCAAAATCTTACGCCTAATGAAATAAAGGCTGTACTTGCCCATGAAACGGCCCATGTCAAAAAGAAACACATCTTGTGGTATTTTATTTTTATTGGCACCTTCGGTCTGATAATATATAATATATTTAATACCCTTTGGATGTGGCTCGTTTCACAGCGATATTTTCTAATGCCTCTTCTTTATCTAGACGATGCCGCCCCAGATATCTTTCCTCTTCTCTCGAGTCTTCCGTTAGGCCTTATGCTGGTCCTTTATTTCAGATTTTTTATAGGATATTTCATGAGGAATTTTGAACGCGAGGCGGATCTCGCAGTATTTGATGTGCAAGGACATCCACAATATCTGATAAATGCACTTGAAAAGGTGGCATCCATCTCGGGCATAAATAAGGAGCAACCGAACTGGCATCATTACGGCATCGCTCAGCGCGTGGATTTTCTCCAGGCTGCAGCACAAAACCCTAAATTAAAGACGGTATTTTTGAAACAACTCAGACAAAAAAAGGCCCTGTTTTTACTTGTTGCCTTATTTTTGGCCGCAGCACCCGATATAAGCAAGGCCATTGCACAGTTGGTTATTCATAATGCAGGTTTTTAAAGCCTTTGAATTGATTCGGCCTTTATTAATTAGATCTAGATAAATAAACGGATTTAAGCAAAATTATGATACATTTTTTAAGATTTCCATGAGGTCAATGGCATTTTGTGGTGCGTAGGCGTTATAATCATTGTTAAAATATATAAATACCTTTATTTGTTGATTCAGGTAACTTCTAATCCTTGCGGCATCTGTTTCAAGTTTGCTTTTCGAATAAGAGGTGGCATAGGTACCGTTTTCGCCATGACGTCTCATATAGACAAAATCGGAGGTAACGGGCAATCTGTCCAAAAAAAGGGGCCAATCGGCCATGGTAAGAGAGACGTTATATCGCCTGCATAGATCTAATATCTCTTCGCATATCCAACTTTCATGACGGAATTCAAAGGTATTTCTTGCTGGATAATCCTTCAGTAGATCCAAAAAGCTGCTGAATCGTTCAATATCCAGTTTAAATCTAGGGGGAAATTGCCAAAGCACGACAAGAAGCTTTTCTTTCAACAAAAGGACCCTGGAAAAAAATAGTTCCAACGGCGCTTCGACATCGTTAAGTCTCTTGATATGGGTAATAAATCTGCTTCCTTTCACAGAAAAGCCAAAATCATCAGGGGTGCTGGAATGCCAATGCTCAAAGGTCGTTAAAAGAGGCAATCTGTAGAAAGTGACGTTCAATTCGACGGTGTTGAAAATGCTAGAGTAGTAATCAAGCCATTCCTTTTGTGGGGTATCTTTAGGATAGAATCTGCACCTCCAATCCCGATAATTAAAACCGCTACATCCGACTCTCAAGAAAGCCATGGCCGCTGACCTCAATTTTTAAATTATAAGGAAACAGATGTCTGCGACGGACGCAATATGGCCTCATTGACATCCCTTATTATGCAACCCATTTTAAGAACATGGGCGCAATGGTGGAGATAGACGGAAGCCGCGGGGAAGGCGGCGGCCAGATATTGAGGACATCCCTGGGCCTTTCATGCCTTTTCGCAAAACCATTCCATATGGTAAACATCAGAAAAAATCGCAGGAGACCAGGGCTCATGCCCCAACATCTAGCCTCTGTCAAGGCGGCACAGGCCGTGGCAAACGCATGGGTCGAGGGCGCCGATATTGGTTCCGTTGAACTTAAATTTCGTCCAGACAGTATCGGGTCAGGTCATTTTTTCTTCGATGTAGGGACAGCAGGTTCTACCTCTCTGGTCTTGCAGACGATCTTACCTGCCTTAGTATTGCATACGGATGCCATAAGCACGGTAACTATTGCAGGCGGCACTCATGTACCATCGAGTCCATGTTTTCACTATCTGGCCATGGTCTTTGCTCCATTACTCAAGACAATGGGTGCGGCTATCGAATCGGATATAGAGGCCTATGGCTTTTATCCCCGCGGCTGCGGGAAAATCACCTGTCGGATCCATGGCACAGAGGATATAAGGCCACTGGATCTCATGACATCGTCCGGCTTAGAGGCTGTCTCTATTCTGTCTGGAGTCTGCAATCTTCCAGTGAGCATAGCGCAAAGGCAGGCAAGGGCAGCGGAGAGGGAGATCGAGGCCTTAGTCGATGAGATCGGGATAGTACCGATAGAGTTGATAGACGCACGCAGACATGGGCCAGGCAAAGGTACTTTCTTATTTTTGAATTCAAGGAGAGGCGGTGTTGCAGCAGGTTTTACAGCGTTTGGCGCACCAGGCAAGAAGGCGGAAGATGTGGGTAGAGAGGCGGCAAGGGCATTTTTGAAATATTTTGCCGCAAATGCCGCCCTGGATCCATATATTACTGATCAGATAGTTTTATATGCAGCCATCTGTAAGAAAAGATCTGTCTTTACGACATCTGAAATTACCAGTCACATGCTTACAAATCTCTGGGTCATAGAACAGTTTATCCCTATTCGTTATCAAGTGGATGGGGATATCGGATAGTGTGAGCGATATAGGTAAATACTTTCAAGGCTGTCATTCAAAAAGTCTATTGTTTCAACTTGATCGATTAGTTATTCCAATTTGCCATTTATACAGCCTATCTGTAATTTTATGTGAAACATTAAGAAGGCGTATACCATTGGTCCGACCTGGCCCGACGTTTAAACAAAAAGGGTGTAAATGGTCTCTCGGTCTGTTTCCAGAAATTAGGATGCCAACGCAGACTAGATATCTAGTCGGACCATAAACCTCTTTAACGGATGGGCAGGGACATGTCAGAAATATACAATGGGATGTGGCAAAGACTAGGTCTTAACCTTGAGGCCCACCATGAGCTCTTGAAGACCCTGGGTGTTTTCTATAGCGATATTTATCTCAGCCAGAAAGACAGACCAAAGGCCATGGAGTACTTCGATTTCGTCATGAGCGAGGTGCACGGCCTGCGTATCCAGGAGTTACAGGAGGCCAAGGCAAATGGCAGAAGGGTTATCGGCACTTTTTGCGTATTCGTCCCTGAAGAATTGATCCTGGCTGTAGATGGGGTATGTATCGGGCTTTGTGCAGGTGCTGAGGTCGGCATCTACCAGGCCGAACAATATCTTCCAAGAAACACCTGCAGCCTCATCAAGTCATTTTTTGGGTTCAAGCTGGCCGGCCTCTGTCCCTTCACCAACTCCTGCGACTTGGTGATTGGAGAAACCACCTGTGACGGCAAAAAAAAGGCGTATGAGATATTTGGTGGATTTCAGCCTGTTTATGTAATGGAGGTCCCGCAGACCAAAAGCGAGGCGGCTCACAGACTCTATGAATCAGAGGTCGTTCGGCTCAAAGATCACCTGGAGGCCGTATCTGGCAAAAAGATCACGGTGAAAGCCTTGAATCAGGCTATTCGGCTTGTCAACCGCAGGCGCCGCGGCCTTCAGAGGTTGAATCGATTGCGTTTTGCATCCCCTGCCCCTGTCAGCGGCCTGGATGCCCTGCTCGTAAATCAAGTGGCTTTTTATGATGATCCTGTTCGAGTGACAGAGGCCATAGAACGCCTATGCGACGAGATTGAAGACCGAATCAAGGCCAACCAGGGTGTCAAACCAGTCGGTGCGAAGCGCATATTGGTGTCGGGTTGCCCTATGGCCATACCCAACTGGAAGATTCCAATGATAGTGGAACAGGCTGGTGCCGTGATAGTAGGCGAAGAAAGTTGTGTTGGCGAAAGGCATACGAAAAATACCGTAAAAGAAGACCTAACTGATCTGAACGATATACTTCATGCCATAGCCCGACGCTATATGCAGATCGACTGTGCCACCTTCACCCCCAATGAAGAACGCATGGATCACATAATAGAATTGGTTCGCAAGACAGAGGCGCAGGGCGTAATTCACTATGCCATCCAATTCTGCCAGCCCTATACCATAGAGGCCAAACGGGTTGAAGAACGTTTACGGTTGGAAGGTATTCAATACCTCAGGATCGAGACCGACTATTCTCTACAGGACTTGGAGGCCTTAAAGACACGCATAGAGGCATTTTTAGAGACATTATGATCAGTCATATGCAATCCATGTAGATGTAGACAAGCTGTGTTTAGTACTTTGGTCCCATAAAATGATTACGACAGCAGGATTGGACATAGGTTCTCGCACTATAAAATTGGTCTTGATGCAAGACGGCGCTGGAATAGTTCACATGGAAAAGGAGGAGACCTCCTTTGATTATATGGACCAAACTAAAAGGATGTTGAAAGGCAAGGGATACGAGGCCATACTGGTTACCGGCTATGGCCGCCACCTGGTGGGCGAGGCCATGAAAATCGGCCGTATAACTGAGATCAAGGCCCATGCAGCCGGGGTACGTCAGCTCATTCCAGGGGTTCGCACCATACTGGACATCGGTGGTCAGGACACCAAGGTTATCTCCCTTGATTCAAGCGGTAAGGTGATACGGTTCGAGATGAACGACCGCTGTGCAGCAGGTACGGGACGCTTTTTAGAGGTGATGTCCCAAGCAGTGGGTTGCAAAGTCTCTGAACTGGCCGACCTGGCCATGAAGGGCCGAGGAAATGTGGCTATCAACAGCCTATGCACGGTTTTTGCCGAGACAGAGGCAATCTCCCTAAAGGCCAGGGGTGCAAATCCAGAAGATGTAGCCAGCGCTATAGTTGATTCGGTGGTGCAGAGAGCGGCGGGCATGATCAAGCGAATCGGTCTTTCACCCACTGTTGCCTTTTGCGGCGGTGTAGCCCGAAACAAGGCAGTTGCGGCAGGGCTTGCCAAGTGCCTTGGAACGCTGGTCGTCACACCTGATGAGCCTGATTTTACTGGAGCTATTGGGGCCGCGATCTTGGCATTACAAAATATACAACAAACGGGGGCGAAGGTGCTGGCGCATCCCGCGGGCTGCAAACCCGTCGGCCCTGTCTAAAAAACAGGGAGGAGGTTCAATTCCCCTCGCCCCCTTATCATTACAATTTGCTGATTACATGAGAAATTCCATCATCATTGCAGTGATGGGACACGTTAAACATGGCAAGACTAGCCTTGTAAGGACATTGACAGGGGCCGAATTAAACCGCCATCCGGAAGAAAAAAGGCGTGGTCTTACTATAAATCCCGGTCACGCTGTCCTCCGTCTATCTTGCGGCCGGGAGATCTTTTTTGTAGATCTTCCAGGCCATCAAGAATACCTCCACAATGCAATCCGCGGACTCTGGGGTATTGATGCAGCGATACTTGTTGTCGCGGCCGATGAGGGGGTTATGCCCCAAACACGTGAACACCTCTCCATTGTCAGGCTCCTTGGGATCCCCAAGGTGATAGTTGCCCTTACAAAGACGGACAGGGTGGACGATGAACTCCTTGTTATGGCTGAAGAGGAGACGCGAGGGCTTATTTTTACCTCTCCTTATAAAAATGCCAGGATGATCCGTTTTTCTTCTAGGACGGGGCTTGGGAAAGATGAGCTTATAAATGCGGTCGAAGATGTTTTCAATCGCCTTCCGTCTCCAGATCCAGATCGGCCTTTTATGATGGCGATCGACCATGTCTTTTATAAAGACGGACATGGGACTGTTGTGACTGGCTCGATAACCTCAGGGATTATTGGGGTTGATGATGAGGTTGAGATATATCCGTCAGGCATCAAGGACAGGATCAGATTGATCCAGGCCGGGCATGAAACGAAAAAGGCAGTTACGGCCGGTATGAGAGCGGGGATAAATCTATCGGGAATCAGACATTATCAGATTAAACCAGGCGACCTCCTGGGAACCCCGGGCAAGATATGCCTGGGTCGATTCATAAATACCGAGCTGCATGTCCAAGACGATATCAAAAGGCCTATCAAAAACAATTCGGCCGTAAGATTATTCCTGGGAACAAAGTCATATATCTGCAAAATCGTCATAATAGAAAGACGAGATGCAATTATGCCTGGCGAAAAGGCATTGGTCCAATTAAGGCTCAGGGAACAGGCAGCGGCCCTGCCCTTTTCTCCTTTCATAGTTTCAGGACTCTCCCCTGAAGAGGTGCTCGGCGGCGGGCGCGTGCTGGAGATGACAAACCGGAAGTGGAGGACAAGACACCAAGAGGGACTGGACCTCTTAGATGCACTCGCTCGAGGTTGCATTGAGGAGATTATAATCGCCTTATTAAAGGCAAGGCCTCTTTCAGTCATCACATTGGATGAATTTGCAATATCGTCAGGCTATCCTATCCGATTGGTAATCAATGCTATTTTGTCTCTATATAAAGACAATAAAATCATCAAGATTTCGAATGGATTCTATCTATATAAACGTTTTCATATCTTAAAAAAGACCGCTGCAGATGAAATAAGGGCATATCACAAGCTATACCCTGCTAATGATGGAATGCCTATTGAGATGCTGAGGGCAAGATTTAAAGACCTGCCGGTTCAACTTATAGATACGCTTATTGCAGACATGATATTGCGGCGTACCATTAAAAAAACAGACAATTTTTTAAGCCTGGCAGGGTTTAAGCCACAGCTGGGCGCTGATATTAAGGTCTTGACGAAGAAGGTCATGGCCATCGCAGAGAAGAGCTCTATAATGCCGGTCACTTTTCATTCAATGCTTGATCTATTGAAAATAGATGAAAAGCAGCTTTCAGACGCAATAAGATATCTGATAAAACAAGGCATGCTCGTTAGGGTCTACAAAAATAGGGGTGGTAACAGGGAAGAGTTTATGACACCTGACGCCTTGGATATAATCAAGGAAAGAGTAGCGCAACATATATTAAAAAATGGCAGGCTTACACTTGAAGACGCCAAAGGCCTTTTCCCGCTTGGCAGGCGGATCATAAACATCCTCGATTATCTTGACTCCATTTCTTTCACCCTAAATAAAGGCAATGCAGGGCGCGTCCTCTACCCAAGGCCCGTCTTTGTCGAAAGGAATCGGCAGGTACATTCGGTTCCATCCGACACGGATGGCTCTTAGATCGACCGCTTGCAAAGGTGGATTTTTTAAGGGGGTCCCTTTTATTGGCTATTATATAGTAAAATAGCATTGCGCGGGTCCCACTTTTTGAAAAAATGGTCCGTTGCGGTAGTCTTGCCTACCGGCATATGGCCATAGATAATGGAAAGTTGGTCTGCAGCCTTTGCCTTTGGTTCTTTATCTACGATCACTTTCCACATAGCAGCCACAAGCCCTGATCTATCGGCACCTGACTGGCAATGTATCAATATAGGGCGTGGAGCGTTTTTGAATATCTTTACAAGTTTACGAACGTCATCGTCTTTCAGCTCCCTCGATGCCGCCAGAGAGATGTCGTAATGAGCTACATGTTGTTCCCTACTGACCTCTAATTCTTCCACATACCACATTTTGCCGGTATTTTCTCCGCGCAGGTTGAGGATACTCCTGATGCCGTATTTTTTTATGTAATATTCGAGTTCATCCCTGTCCATCTGGGCGGATCTGTATGCCTCGCCGGGCGTAATTACATGGAAATTGCCCTGTTCCTCCATGTACAGTAAATATACTGTACCCAGAATGGCCAGTAATGAAAAAAGCGAAAGTATCGGGATGAAGAACTTAAATCTGCGCATTTGTGCCTCCTAATAGGACACCTTGAAGAATAGGTTTCACGGCCATGTTGTCTCTTGCTGGTCTGGCTGACTCCGATACCTCGAAAATGAGGCGTGATAGCCTATGTCTTGCTTGCGGACAGGACTGTCTACGCCGGAAAAGGGGGGTGCCGGACCCATTCAGAGCATTGACGGGTTATACAATGACCTTGAATTATTAGATGTATCATTCGTTAAAAGAGCATATAGCGGGATGCATATCTAGATAACTGATTAATATTAACTTCGTCAATATTCTATGAAAATTATAATACTAAATTAATTTAATGTTCATTTTTTTATAATATTCTTTTTGTATTTTTTGTATGGAAATAGAAGAAGCAGAAACTGTTAAATAATAATTAAGGGGGTGCTAAAAAGATGAAGAGGATAATAACGATTGTTACAATTGGCGTTGCCTTAACTGCTGTTATCGCCATTGATGGCGTTTATACAAGTGAAGCAAATCAAGGTGCGGCAACGACCGCTGCCCGTACCTTTAATGGTTGGCAGTATGCCGGAAGCGCCAAGATCGACCTTAATGCAGCCCGTCGTATTGCCCAAAAGGCCTTTGCCGGCGATATACTCTCTGAGGAACTGGAACATGAAGGCGGTGGCAGCGGTCTGCGCTATTCCTTTGATATCCGCAAGAATGGTATCACCCATGAGGTGGGTGTGGACGCTGTGACAGGAAAGGTGTTGGAAAATTCGGTGGAAGGTCGCTAAGGCTCTACCAAGCAATCTGTCATGTGATTCAAAAAGGCCTTCTTTAGGTCTTAAATCTCCCATATCTAAGCGCCAGGGTTGGCAGAATGAGTAGATTGAGCGCTGTGGAGGTAATCAACCCGCCCAGGATGACTGCGGCCATCGGGCCTTCGATCTCGTTGCCTGGCGCGCCGCTGGTTAAGGCCAACGGCAGCAGTCCCAGGGCGGTGACTAGCGCAGTCATCAAGATCGGCGACAGACGCTCTGCAGCACCCTTGATTGCCGTCGTTTTGTCCCACGCCATGCCTTCCACTTCGACCAAATGACGGTAGTGTGAGATTAACATGATGGCATTGCGAAGTGTGATGCCGAAAAGGGTAACAAAGCCCACTACTGACCCGATAGACAGCACGCCGCCTGTTGCGAGCGCTACGACTACACCGCCGGCCAGCGCAAAGGGTAGGTTGATGAATACCAAGAGGGCCGAGCGCACGTTGCCCAGTGCCATATACAACAACAATGTCACCCCTGCCGCTGCCAGCATCGAATGCAACAGCAGATCGCGCTGGGCCCTAGCTCGTTCAGGCGCATCACCGGCGAATATCAGGTAAAAGCCGCGTGGCAATCTAACATGAGCGGCGATCTGTTTCTTCGCGGCCTTGACAAAACTTGACAGGGCGCGCCCTCTTACCTCTGCCGTCACGACCTGTATGCGTTGTGCTTCGTTGTGCAGAATCAGGTAGCGGCCATTGGTCTGGGTAATGTCCGCCACGTCTTTGAGCAGCACCATCTGGCCATCCGGCGTCTTTAGTGGCAACTCGCCGACCTGTGCCGGACTTTGCCGTAGGTGCGGCGCCAGCACTACCGTCACGTCAAATGCCCGGTTGCCTTCATACACCTCGCCTACCGAAGTACCAGCGTAGGCGGCTTCGACCGCGCTCATGGCATCAACTGGGGCGATACCGAGCCGTGACAAGACGCTATTGCGCAGGCGGATGATCATCTGCGGAATACCTACCGGCGCCTCTACTCGTACTGTGCCAGCGCCTGGAACGTTGCGGATCGCAGCGGCGATTTCTTTGGCCTTGCGGTCGAGTACATCAAGGTCGTTGCCATAGACATCCACCACAACCGGTGCTGTATAACCCGCAATCGTCTCATGGATGCGTTCGGTGAGAAAGGTGTTGACCGAAAAGTTCGCCCCAACAAAGGATGAAACGGCCTTACGGATGGCGTTTAATACGTGCTGCTGTCCGGCGCCCGAAAGCGGGGTCAAGTCCACCTCAAACTCACTCGAAAACGCCCCTGCCGGATCTGATACCTGGGTCGCCCGCCCTACGCGCTGCGCCACTGAACGTATCCCAGGGATCCGGCTGAGCGCCGCAGTGACACGCTGCCCCAGCGCGAGTGACTGGGCCAGCGACGTGCCGGGCGCCAGTTTCATGTGGACAATGAAATGGCCCTCGTGCAGCGCTGGTAGGAATGTGCCTTGCATGAATGGCAACGCAACGAATACCGCCCCACACAACAACATCACGGTCAAAATCGCTGCGCCCGTATGACGGTCGATATTGGCGAGCAAGCGCGTGTAGCGCATATTGAGCCATCTGCTCAAAGGCGGTTCTTGCGCCTCGGCCGCCCGGCTGGCAAGCAATGAATAGGCAAGCGCCGGGGTAAGCGTCAGTGCCACTGCAAGTGAAGCCATGATAGCCGCGATATAGGCGATTGCCAGCGGACCGAACAGTCTGCCAGCTACGCCGGACAGCGTCAATACCGGCACAAACACTAGGGCCACGATAAAGGTGGCTTAGATCACTGCACCGCGTACCTCGAGTGAGGCATTCAATACCACTTGTGCTGCATCCAATGGGATAGGCAGCATTCGGTTTTCGCGCAGGCGTCGGAAGATGTTCTCCATATCGACAATGGCGTCGTCAACCACCTCACCGATAGCGATGGCAAGTCCGCCCAACGTCATAGTATTGAGGCCGATACCAAAGTGATTGAGCACGATCACAGCGGTCAGCAACGCCAGCGGAATCGCTGTGGCTGAAATAACCGCGGCGCGTATGTTGAACAGGAACAAAAACAGCACCGTCAGCACCAGCGCGGCACCGATCAGAAGGGCGGTGCGCAGATGGCTAATCGCGGTTTCGATGAAGTTGGCCGGGCGGAACAGGTCGGGATGCAGGGTCACGCCTTCGGCGGCAAGGGCTGGTTTAAGCTGCGCGAGGCGTTGTTCCAGTGTCTGGGTCACTGCCATGGTATTCGCGCCATACTGTTCCTCGATCACCAGCATCACCCCAGGTTGGCCTTGGATCGAAGCTGCGCCTACTGCAGGTGCCGGCGCAATCTTCACCTGCGCCACGTCTGCCATGCGTAAGGTGATGCCGCCCTGATGGCGCAGCACCACCGTGCCCAGCGCCACGGCGGAAATCGGCTGCCCAGTGGTTTCCAAGACGATGCGCTGATTGTTGTTTTCGATAAAACCAGCACCACGCACCGCCGTTGCCCGCTTCGCTGCGTTTACCACGTCCTGGATCGACAGGCCGTAACGCACCAGCTTGTCCGGGTCGACCTGAATCTGCAACTGCTTAATCTCACCGCCGAATACCGAGATACCAGCTACCCCTTTCACGGAAAGCAGTTGCGGCTTGACGATCCAGTCAGCAAGGGTGCGCAATTTCATCAGGGAACACGTGTTCGAGGTCAGACCGACGCTCAACACTACACTGGTAGAGGAAGCCAGCGGCAGCAAAATAGGTGCCTTCACACCCCGAGGAAGCGCGCTGACGGCACCGCCAATCTGCTCTGCTACAAGCTGTCTAGCTCGATAGATATCGGTGCCTGACACGAAGATCAAGGTTATCATAGAAAGCCCTTGAAATGATTTCGAGCGCATGATCTTAATCCCTGCTATGCCGGCCAACCGGCTCTCCAGCGGCTGGGTGACCAGTACTTCTACCTGTTCGGGTGACAAGCTCGGTGCCTCGGTCTGAACCTGTACCTGAGGAGGTGCGAATTCCGGGAACACATCCAGCCGCGCATGACTGAGAGCGAACAAGCCGTATCTGGCCAGCAGCATGGCCAGGGAGATGACGACGCCGCGGAAACGGATAGCAAAGCAAACGATACCTCTAATCATCGTCATCACCGCCGCCCGGATTGCCTGGTTGCGGCTTCGGCTGGAACTCTTCAGAGAACAGCAGGGCTGCGCCCTTTACCACAACACGTTCGCCACCATGCCATCCGTTAGCAACAAACCAGCCGTTGGGTACGGGTGTGTCGACGACAATCTCGCGCCGGACGAAATGCGTATCATCGTTCTGCACATAGACCCATGCCCTTCCCTGCCACCAGACAACTGCAGAATCGGGTACGATGACCCCCTGCCTTTTAGGACCTATCGGCAGCCAGGCGGTTATATTCATTCCCGGAAATAGGCCCGCTCTTGCGGGGATGATGTAGAAAAACCCAGCCCTTTGCGTAAGCGGATTTGCATGCGGGGCCGATGAAACAAGGCTGGCTGGCAAAAGATTGCCGTCAGAGGCTTGGATTAGCGCGGTCCCTGGTGCATGTTCAAGATGTTTATCAAAGGACGTGATCTGAACGAGGAGATCTTGTTGTTGCAACAAATGATTGAAAGATGGGGAATCCTCAACTATCCATTTAGCTATCACGGGTCCCCATTGCTGGGCTATGATTGTTTCTATAATATGCAAAGTGCCATTTGCAGCCTCCACATCGGCCTTGTTTGAGAGCCATGCCGTCTCAGCGGATTCGAGGGCCTTGTCAGAGATATTCCCGTTTTTATGGAGGGCCCTTAACCGTTCATATTCCCTGTAAGAGGCATTGAAGTGTGCTTCTGTCTTTTTCATCATAGCCTTTTGAGCTACATAAGAATTATAGAGATTGGCAAGTCCTGAGACCTCTATAACCCTTCCATATGCCTTAAGTTCTTCATGACGCGAATCCACTTTTAATGGCGCAACGACTATCCCGCTTTTTATTCGGGAGGCCGCGTCAACGGCAACAGTGACCTTTCCGTTCTCAATCGATATACAGGAAGGGGCATTGACAGGTCGCTCATGCTGCCGTCTCTTTGCCAGAGGCTTGTATGCCGTTGGATATATCCAGATCAAAAAGGCACTAATCCCCATCAGGACAACAATGACAAACGATAATAATTTTCTGTTTGGGTTCATCTTTTCTTAAACCTGCTCTTACCGAAATCCGTTTGAGAGAAATTGAAAGATGTCTTATCGGCTTGGAGGGGGTGTTCGAGTGCATCCTCCAGCATACCAAGGGATTGCTGGACGTTTACCAAGGCATTTAATCGTAAGAGCGTCGTGGAATAACATTCTAATTGGATACTTAAAATGGAAAGCTTGTCCGTTTCGCCTGCCTCAAACATCATCTGAATGGATTGAAGTTGTTCTTTTTTGGCCGATAACATGGAATCAGCCGTCTCCAACTCTCGGAGGGCAGATTTATATCCTGCAAACGCCCGGTCGATCTCTCCTATAATCTTGGCCTGGAGGGCAATAAACTTGGCTGACATCTCTTTATATCTGGCCTTCGCCTCTGCAATCGGTCCTTTGTTGCTGTTTAAAATCGGCAGGGTTATGGAAAGCCCAATTGCCCACTTGTTATCTCCCTGGTCAAAAGTATAGCCTGGGCCGAGGTGGATATCGGGGTACTGTTTAGCAATTTCAAGCTGCAGAGCCGACTCGCTGGCGGCGTATTCAGAAAGTGCGCCCAGGATATCGGGCCGACTGAGCAAGGCCTGACGACGGATGGTCTGCAAATGGATGTCGCGGGCAGAAGGGAACTCTTTCATAAAGCCGAAAGATATATGGACATTATTTAGGGCGGATACAGGTAAACCTATGGCATCGGCAAGCTGCACGCGTGCCTCAGCGGCCTGCCTTTGCGCTTCACTTAGGGATAGACTGACCTTGGTAAGAAAGATTCGTGCCTATGTCACATCAGTCAGGGATATCTCTCCAAGGGACAGTCGCTGTTCAAGCAGCCTGACGATATCCCTCTGGACAGCAAATTGTCTTTGTAAGACAATTTCAGCCCGCTCTGTTTTATAAAAATTGAGAAGCGCCCTTCGCAGACAGCTCCTGACCTGCCACGCCGTTGTTGCAATATTCATACGCGCGGCTTCTTATAGGTCTTTTGCCATAGCTATGCGATAATTGCGTCTGCCCGCTGTTTCTATTGGTAGATCAAGATTAAATCCGAGGGTCCATGGAGATAACCCTCCGGCAGTCTTGGTATTATATTCCGGTGTGAATCCGGCTACCGGATTCGGTCTTGCGCCGGCACTGATCACCCTTGCCCTGGCGGTCTCCCATCTGGCACTGGCCACATTCATTTCTGGGTGGTAGTAGAGGGCGGCAAGGGTAAGTGTTTCGATATTCCATGAGGTAGGCGGCCATGGCGTTATCTTGCGCCCAAGGTCCTTTTCCATAAATTCCCTTAGACCTTGGTTGTCCAGTGTGCGGGACTCAAAGGCAAGGAGTGTCTGCGATGGGGAGATGGACCTTGGATGAAATGCCGCACACCCGGACACAGTAACAGCTATCGCGACAAAAATAATGGCAACGCCAGATATCCTCAATCCATCTCTTTCGCTCATCAAAAATACCCTTTAATATAACACTATTAAAAAAGAATTACCTGGAAATTAAAACAAGATAATGCCGCCTTGCAAACAGAGACCGCATATGATGGGACAGTTCATAATGATGGGCATCCATGGCCTTGAGCTCGATCCCTCAGTCCGTAATCTTATCATGGAAACCGGCATTGGAAACTTCATCCTATTTAAAAGAAACATAAAGGACCAGGTCCAGGTAAAAGGGCTCTGCGACAGTCTTGTGAAGACCTGTCTCGAGGCAGGACTCCCTCAACCGATAATAGCCGTCGATCAGGAAGGAGGGCCTATCCAGAGGCTTGGACCGCCGAATTGGCCGGTTGTGCCGTCGAACAGCAGCGTAGCCTGGTCAGACAACCCAACTGATGGGGTTATACGTCAGGCGAAACTTGTAGCCATAACGCTTAAAGACGCTGGAATCGGCATAAATCTCGCTCCTGTCCTTGACCTTGCGCAGCCAGGCACAAAAGGCGTCCTCGCAGAAAGGTCCTACGGCCCGGATCCGGAAGAGACAGGAAGGCTCGGCGTATTGTATATCAACACGATTCAGGCCCTTGGTATATGCGCCTGCGCCAAACACTTCCCAGGGATCGGCAGGGTTACGGAAGATCCACACATTGAAAGACCGGTGATCTCTGCCACAGAAGATGTCTTATTTCGGGAACTGCTCCCATTCAGGATGGCGATAGATGCAGGAGTAGCAGCGATCATGACATCCCATGTGACATTCACCGCCCTTGACCCGGATGAGCCGGCAACATATTCTACATATGTAGCCGATAGACTTCTAAGAGGTGAGTTCAGATTTAATGGAACGCTAATCACGGACGACCTCGAGATGAAGGGTGCAACCGGACATTTGTCTATCGGGAGCGCAGCTCTCAAGGCATTCCTTGCCGGTCATGACCTTCTTCTCATATGTCATGAGGCAGAAAAGGTGAAAATGGCCGTAGCCTTTCTTGATAAGGCACTGTCTAGAGGCATTATAAGTGCGGAACGGCTGGATGAGAGCCTTGAGCGTTTGGATACATTGAGAAATAAGATCGCAACGGTGCCGCATGTCGATAGACAGATGGTTTGAATATATGAAGTTTTTTGTGGGACTGCTCTCAATCGTCAATCCGATAGGCGCAGTTCCGATATTTATCAATCTCACAAACAGCCAGGCATCAGATGACCGACACAGGACCGCCGTAATGGCCTCCCTTACCATAGTTCTGGTCTTGTCTGTTTCATTGATTGCAGGCGAGGCTATATTGCATTTCTTCGGCATCTCGATCTCGTCCTTCAGAGTTGGAGGTGGGATACTGATTCTTCTTATGGCGATAGATATGATGCACGCGCATATAAGTCCTATAAGGCATACCGAAGAGGAAGCAAGGGATGTGGCCGACAAAGACTCGGTCGCCATAGTTCCTTTGGGGATACCGCTCCTTGCCGGACCCGGCGCCATAAGCACTGTCATACTTTACGCCAATCGTAATAGCTCTGCTCTCCACTATTTGATACTTTTGACAATTATTTTCATAGTTGCAGGCATTACATGGCTGTGCCTACGCTCCGCCTCCATGGTGGCCGGCCTCCTAGGCAAGACCGGCATCAACATATTTACACGAATAATGGGCCTTGTCATGGCAGCAATAGGTGTAGAGTTTATCGCAAACGGCCTGAAACAGCTGCTGCCAGGGCTCGGTTAGGATCTCACCTTTTACCTAACCTACTCTGCGCATATAAATTTTTTGTTCAGAAACTCACACTCGCTTGGAGAAAGATCAAACCGCAACTCAGCCTCCAGGATGATCTCCCGCCTGTCCTTATCAGGGTGTTCATTGATCATCTCTGACATCCATTTAACGGCCTTGCGCATCTTTTCTCCATGGGGCTGGATGGTGTCTGAGCCCATTTCGTACACCTCCTTTTTTGTCTTGCGATCAGAAATCCTACCAAAAAGATCAAGACGGTTTTATATCAACATTCTTTAGATAGGGGGCCTTTTTCTTAAGGGCATCCTCCATCTCGTCGATCTTGGCTCCGACTGTTCTGGTTATGCGATTTGCAAATGCCGCACAAAATTGAAGAAAATCAGTAAAATTCTCGATCTGTTCATAATCCTCCTTGAGGCTCTCACTCATTTCTTTTATGAGGAGATATCCATTGAGTTCCACCTCGGCCCTGATCCTGTGGGTGTCAGGGGTTAAAACTATCATCCTTATATCCTTGATATCTTCTACAAGGGGCATATCTTTTAAGTATTCACGCACTTCATTATGGAGTTCCTCCGGCGAGGCCTTTTCTATTAGATACTCAAGGTTTGTAAAGATCAGGATCACAGCAATAGCCGCCAGCACGACACCAACTATAATGGAACCGACGGCGTCCCAATAGATATGTCCTGTAAACCTGGTCAACAATACAGCGACCGCTGCCAGAAATAGGCCGAATACAGCGGCGCTGTCCTCGAGAAGGACCGCCAGATTTGCGGTATCACAATCTTTTTTATCAATAATTGCAACCACGAGCGAACTTCCTTCAGCGATGAAGGAGACCGCCAGCACTGCAAGCGTCCAGTTGGTTATCAGTGGTTCACGGGGATATACCAGGGCCACTATGCCGTGATATATCGTAACGCCGGCACCAACGAAAAATATTCCGCACGCGGAGATAAGCCCCCATACATAACGCTCTTGCCCCCTCCCAAATGGAAATTCCTTAGATGGTCCGATCTTGCTCCTTATGATCCCGACCCATATGAATCCCTGGTTGAGCGTATCGGCGAGGGAATGGACAGCCTCGGCTAACATTGAGGCGCTCCCACTTGAAAAGGCCACTATGAATTTGAGACAGGTGACCAAAAAATTTGCAGTTATAGCGACCTTTACCGATCTCATCGCCCCATTGCCCCACGCCTGTCTTTTCCAGTGGAAATACGGCGATGAATATCTTGCATAGCTGGATTTTGGGATTCAAACGGCCCAACTTCTATAATCTCATCCTTCAATGTCTTTCCTTTCCTAAGTATGCGTATCGACGCCTTAGAACCCTCATCCTTAAAAAGGAGATCCAGCTTGAGATCTTCGACAGTCTTCAGCGGTCTGCCATCAAAGGCCAGGATCACGTCACCAGCGCGAAGCCCGCTGGATTGCGCCACGCTGCCTGGCATCACCTCTTTTATTATCAGCCTTCCGCCTTTATCATCAAGCAATACACCCAGCTTGGCGGAAAAGGGGGCGGGGACATCGGATGGAAAGAGAAAATAGTCTGCCATGCCCCTTTCGATATTTTCGCGTCCGCCTGCTATGATTATGGCCTGACTGTCATCACCTCGTCTGGAAAGACGCGATGGAATACCATAGCCAAAGGCCACATGACCGGCACCGGCAAGCACCACCATCTGCCGTTTTGGATTGTTATCAAGATATTCATAGATGCCTTTGGCCATGGCCTCGTCCCAAAGGACCTGGGCCTCAAAGAACCTTTCGAAATCTTCTGCAACGCCTTCAGGGTGATTGTCAAAGACATTTCTTAACAAGTTCCTGTATGCGGCATTGGAGAGATCAATGTCTTTAGGGATCTCCTTTTTTTCATCTGTGGTCAGTGAGGAGAGGCCGTCTCTTGCCACCTTGCGTGATATCTCGGACCTGAGATTCAGCGCCACAATGGGGATGCTATGGGCCTTACAAAATTCTATTATCGGCCTGTAGAGATGGTAATCGTAACCCCATCGTTTGTAATATTCAGTCTTTGTCAAAAACTGCCTCTCATCTATCTCACCTTTAAGATACCGGTCTATAAATACCTGGAACGGGCGCTGAAACATCTCCATACCTACTGCTATCTTTCTGCCTCGTCTGCAAAGGCCTTTGATCACCTGAAGTTCGGCAAGATGATGGCCAAAGTTGTCGTGGCGTTCCCCGAAAAAGATCACCCGCTTTGATGCCACCTTGTCGAGTATATCATCGAGGCTTGAGATGTCTTTTGATGCGATCCCAGACACCTCAGGCATAACCTCCAGTCCTATCCCGTCCCTTGTGGTCTTTTGACCCTTATCTACTACCGTTCCGTTTTCAAATCTCAAAAAACTGTATCTGCCGCAATGAAGGAGCTTCATCTGGACGGCGACCAGCTCTTTTTCCGACGAGGCATTTATAACAACCGCAACCTCTTTCGAATTAAACGGGTTTGATCTGACATCCACGGACACCCCGTTTTTTATATCTCCCTGAAGTGGCTTGACGCCGCAGTCCGCGGCGGCCTGATCCCCCAGTGCTATAAAAGAACCATCTTTAAGCCCGTCATGGCTTACTGTTGAACCCATTTCCAGTTCTGAAAAACCAATGTGTCTTAAAAATCTTACAAACCCGGCATATAGGCGTCTTTCAACCTCACTTTGAGGCATTACAAAATACCTCTTTTCGGCACCGAAGAGCCGGGAAAGCACTGTAGGGAATTCTTCTGAAGAAAGTTGCCTGAAAATATCGTAATTTGGATCAAGAGTTACACTTAACACCTGATCCAACGGCCCCAAATTGATGATATTTTTTTTGGCGTCGATCTTTTTCCACAAGGTCTTCGCCCCTGAGGCCGTCTCGACAAGCATCGGAACGTCCAGCACATATGGAATTTCAGTATGTTGCTCTATGATGATTCCTGTCGCAGATGGGTCCATTGTAATGGAAAGTATAGGCACATCGGATCTACCAAGCCACTCGCTAAAAAAATATGAAAGGTCCTTCCCCGATACCTGGCTGAAGATATGTTCAAGGTCATTCCATGACACCACCTTGAAACTATAGTCAGAAACCAGCTTTTTTATGGCTTTATAAAATGCCTCATTTCCTATCTCATGCCTAAGCATATGGAAGACAAAGGCGCACTTGTCATAGCCTACGGCCTTTGCGGCCTTGTCAAACTGCGAGGCGAAGTCATGAATGGGCAGGGTATTATCTTTATGTACATAGCTCTGGTAATTGATCAACATGTCATGCCTTGCGGCCTTTCCCTCCCCTTTCCTTTCCTTGTAAAGGTAATCGGCAAGATAGGTGGTAAGTCCCTCGCACCAGTTGCCCTGTCCATAGTCCACATAAATGGAGTTTCCAAACCATGAGTGGAGTATCTCGTGTCCAAAAGAGGTGTCGACTATAAACGGCAGCCTGATGACCTGCTGGCCGAGAAGGGTATAGGTGGCAAAACCAAGCCCAGTCGGGGCCATGTTTTCCACAACTGCAAAACGTTTGAATGGATACGGCCCTATCAACCCCTCATAGAACTTAATATAGTCTCTCGCCTTTTTCAGGTAGGTACTGGCAAGTCCACTGTCTTCTGGAAAAAGATAGGCGTACAGCCCTATACTGCCGCAGTCCAACTTACTTATCTGATACTGGCCTATGACAAGGGATACATCGTCTCTGGGATGAGGAAAATCAAAAACATAGGTCACATATTTCTTATCACCCCTATTATCCGTCGTCCCTTTTTCTTCTATATCGTCCGCCTCGGAGACGGCAACAAGCCCTTTTGGTATCGTGGCACTCAATCTATAATAGGCAAGCCCTTCAAAGATAGGGCACCAGTTATCCAGCAGTGCCACAAAGTCAGATCGTTTCATCACATCAGTCACATCAGTACGATCTGTTGGATCCGGTTGGATGTTCCTTTCAAAACGGATGACAACATCGGCCCCTTTTTGGGGGGCGGATATCTTAAAAAACCAACTATCAGATTCAGGTTTAGGGGTCACCACCTTCCCATTGATCTTGATCTCCTTGAGATCAAACCCTTTCTTGCGGAATACAGCCTCCGTCAAGGGTTTCAGCCTCGTTATAGCCTCTCCAAAGATTTTGTGTCTTGCCGGATCAAACCTCACCGTTATGTCCATAGATCTTGATTCATCCGTTATGACCATGGCCTTCGCAAAAACAACCTCTACCCTCCCGGCACAAAAAAGAAATACCGCAAAAAAGATAGACGACAGAAACAGATTGTATCTCATAACTCCCACTTCTAACTTATATCCTCAGATAAGTGTATAACCCCCCGTCCGGCAGGACGAAAAAATATTTGCAATAACCCATTGACGCACATGTCGTTTTTATTATAGATAAACCATTGACGACCATGTACTCAAACTAAGATAACCGGTTTTTTAGACAAATTAAACACGATTAAATATGCAGCATAAGGTTATGCCTTGAAACCGATACGAAACAGCAATGGCAAAAACAGAAAACGCGATTCGGCGTGGTTTTTTTGGGTTATAATGCTACCCTCCTTATTTTTTCTTATTATCTGGTCAGTATTTGGGCCATTTGGAGTATGGAGGCTCGAAAAAATAAAAAATAGGCGTTCGCAGCTTGCGGCAGAAAATATAAACAAGGCGAAGCTCAATGCAGAGATGGAAGAAGATATCAAGCGCCTCAAGATAGATCCTAATTATCAGGAACAAGTTATAAGGAAAAGGCTCGGATTCGTCAAAAACGGTGAGATAGTATATGAGTTTATAGATAAAAAAAGGGATAAAAACTAGATCGACTATGCTAAATGTGAAGACAATAACAGAGTTTATGCAATATCTTACAAGCGGGCAGTGGGAAGAGGATTTTGAATGCCGGACCCCAGACGGTCAGGCCGAGATGCTTGACCTGATAGAAACTATTTTTGACCTTTGCGAGGCTGCTGACAGCATATTGACCAAAAGGCTATATAAACAAATGGGGGGAATTATCAAGGCATAGAATAATCTCAAATGGAAAGATTTAGATATCTGGCAGATGGAGAAAATCCCGAGAGAGACGCATGGATCGCAAATTTTTTTACCGAAAATCACCTGGCCTATGAGGCATTTCCCCACAAGGTCGCATCCCCTGAGCAACTTAAATTTGTCGTATTCCTTGACAAGCAGCCTTATTATTATCCATGTACCCAGGAGCTCTTCGAAAAGATAGTAGATAAAAAAGGGGCTGAGACATTGGCCCTTGAATATTTGAAGGTCTGGGAACGCCTTGAGCCACTCGTGACATCTGTCATAGAATCTCCATATAGAAGAGACTTCCTCTTGAGCCTTCTAAAGATAAAATTCAGACACGAGACTGCTTCATATGTCCTTTTACCTTCAAGATTGGAAAAGAGACTGCTTCAGATATTTACAAGGGTAAGCGAGATAGACCGTCCGCTTTCCAAGATGAAAGAGGCCCAAAACAGCCGCATGGCGGCTATCTTGAGATCAGAAGCCTTCCATGAAGCGCTCAATGATCCTGCGGGTATAGAGGCATCGAGCCTTGCCTCGCTTGACAAATTGGCTGTAGATATCCGTTTGTTGCAGCTAAAACGCCTTATTTCACTTTCGAGCCATTCCGAACTCTGGGCAAATGGCGCGCCATCGGCTCTGAAAAAAGATGGACTCCTTTCTATGATGAGGTATAAACCGGCAGGGACGGGTTGGCAATGGCTTGTAGATACCATTAAAGGCTGGCTGTCATCTGGTCAACGGCGTTATGTCTTATGGATGGGTGTTCATTCCGGCGAACTTATACTGGACCTCGCCATGATCCGTATCCTTATAAGTCTGGGCATAAAGGTCATTATAGCCGTCAAAAAGGCGTTTTATTATAATGCGGTCACTATAGCTGACATGCTTGAAGACCCGTTTATCCAAGAGGCTATAGGCAAGGCCGAGATCATAACCAGTCCCGCTATTTCAAAAAAGGACCTCCTTGGCAAGCTCCAAAGCGACACAATGCTTTTTATAATTCATGACGGTACTCAGGAACGTTTTAATCCGCTCTTGGTGTCAATAACATTTTCAAGGGTGTTCAAAGAGGTGGATGCAATAGTTTTAAGGAGTAAAACCGACGCCCACTGCATATTGCAAGGCCCGTTTCAATTTACAAGGGATATCTTGGCCATTTATGCAGACGGCGATGGGGCTGTCACGTTAATAGAAAAACCCAGGCACAAATTAGCCGTGCGTTTTTCAGAAACAGATCTCAGGACCAAGGCCGACACCCTTATTTATCACATGCGTACCCAAAAGCAGCGTGGCAAGACCATTGTGTTCTACAGCGCCATAGTAGGAAGCATCCCGCATCAGATGGAAACTGCCAAGGAAATACTGAGGGTATTTGTAAACTATTTGAGAAAAAAGCAGGAAAATGTGCTGGTCATAAACCCTGCCGAACATTTTGAACCAGGAATGGATGCAGATGACCTCATGTATATGTGGGAGATCGTACAGCGCAGTGGTTTGATCGATATTTGGCGCTTTCAAACAGTGGAAGACATTGAAAAGGCCTTCGAGTTGATGAAAAGAAAGGTCCCGCCTGAATGGGTCGGCAAAGATGCCACCTACAGCACTGGCTGCACAAAGGAGATGCAAATTGCACTGGATGTCCAAAAAAGTCACCCCGAGATGCAAATTATAGGACCGAGCTGGGACAAATTTTTAAGGAGAAAGGAATATGGCGTCGGAAAACTTTATGACAGGGTGCTGGGGGATGATTTTGCGTATTAGATTGATCGTATCCGATCGAAATTTGATGGCATCGCAAAAAGCCGCCGACTGCCGTGTTGCGCTGTATTCTTTGTCACTGCGGCGTACAGGAGGTAGCCTCATTCCTCAGGATCTGCACGCTTGCATTCACGATTTTTGCTTAGCCATCTCATATAAAATGACTTTTTACGAGATCATCACATAAATCAAGAAATAATATTAAAGGGAGAACGTTAAAAAATTGTCAAAACAGATAGGACTGAAGGCGCCGACGCGAAACATACAAAGGACATTCGATGACAACGAACTTGCCCTAATGTTGTATGGAGAGCACGGGAAAAACTTAAAGGTTATAGAAAATACACTCCATGTAGCTATAAGTGTAAGGGGTAATCAGGTTACGCTCACGGGTGAACAGATGGACATCGAACTTGCTGACAGGGCATGTATGGAGCTATATGATCTGGTGAAGTCAGGCTATTCCCTATATCCCAAGGATGTTGAATTCGCCTTACGCATCTTGACGGAAAACCCTGATGCTGGCCTGAAGACGATATTCCAGGACAAGCTTTTCATCAGTTCGGGCAAACGTGTCATCACGCCAAAGAGCCTCAATCAAAGTCTATACACAGAGGCCATACGTACGCATGATATAGTCTTCGGCATAGGTCCTGCTGGGACAGGAAAGACATATCTTGCAATGGCTATGGCCGTATCATTTTTGCTGAGAGATAAGGTCAAAAGGATCATATTGACCAGACCGGCTGTTGAAGCCGGCGAAAAACTAGGTTTCCTCCCAGGTGATCTTGCAGAAAAGGTCAATCCATATCTTAGACCCTTATATGATGCCCTATATGACATGTTATCTTTTGAAAAGGTATTGAATTTGATAGAGCGACAGGTGATTGAGGTCGCCCCGCTTGCCTTTATGCGAGGCAGGACATTAAACGATGCCTTTGTAATATTAGACGAGGCCCAAAACACCACCTCTGAGCAGATGAAGATGTTTCTTACAAGACTTGGTTTTCATTCAAAGGCCGTGGTCACCGGCGACATAACCCAGATAGACCTGCCAGAAAAACAGTTGTCAGGGCTGATAGAAACACAAGAGATATTAAGTGGGATAGATGGCATCGCATTCATCCAATTCACTAAAAACGACGTGGTGAGGCACAGGCTGGTAAGTCAAATCATCGAGGCATACGAAAGAAAAGAAAGGCGCTGCCACGCCCAATACCGCGGAGAAAACTGTGTTTAAGTTGAAGGGAATAAAATAAATGGCGGTATTGATACGGATAGAACATGACAATGCAAATGGCTTCAACCTAGTCCTTATAAAACGGTCGCTCTCCATCCTCATGAGGGGCATCGGCAAAAAAGATGCCGAACTGAGCATCCTATTAACCGGAGACAAAGGTATAATCGCCATTAACAAGGAATGGTTCGATAGGTCATGGCCGACGAATGTGATCTCGTTCGGCCAGGCTGACGGCGCTGCGGCCCAGCATCAGGTTGGGCTTATGGGAGATATAGTGGTATCTATAGATGCTGCAGCCAGGGAGGCTGTAGAGATGGGCGTCAGCCTTGACGAGAGGCTTATTGATCTCTTGATCCATGGACTTGCGCACATATTAGGGGAAGATCATGAATTAGGCGAGGCCCATGCGGAACGCATGAGAAATAAAGAGCGTGAGCTCAGAGATATTTTGATCAAGGAGAAAAGGATGGCTGATCTTTGTATAAATATTGATCATATCGCTACAATAAGGGAGGCAAGGGGCATAACCGAACCTGATCCGATAATGGCAGCTGGCATTGTTGAACTTGCAGGCGCGGATGGAGTCGTTGTGCACCTTCGTGAGGACAGAAGGCACATAAAAGACAGGGATGTACGGATATTGCGCGAGGTCATAAAGACGCGGCTTACGCTTGAAATGGCGGCGACGGATGAGATGATAGGGATTGCCTCTGAGATTAAGCCCGATATTGTAACGCTCGTTCCCGAAAAGAGACAAGAGCTCACTACAGAGGGTGGCCTGGATGTCGTCAGGCTTGAAGACGATTTGGAAAGGGCTGTATCCAGGTTACATGATGCAAATATACCGGTAAGTCTGTTTATCGAACCTGAAAAAAGACAGATTGAGGCTGCACAGAGGACAAGGGCGGAATGCGTTGAAATCCATACAGGGAGATATGCTGACGCACCTGATCATGAGACCGAAGAACGAGAATTTGAACGTATCGCGAATGCAGCTAGGTTTGCTTATGATGTTGGATTAAGGGTCCATGCCGGCCACGGCCTTAACTACAGAAACACGGCCAGATTATGCCAATTGAGTGAAATAGCTGAATTCAGCATCGGTCACTCGATCATAGCACGGGCTGTACTCGTTGGCCTCGAAAAGGCCGTAAAAGAGATGCTCTCAATTGTCAAACGCGGCCATTTGGCCTGATGCCATGATCATCGGTATAGGCGTTGATATCGTCCACATACCAAGAATAAAAAGGGCTGTGCTTCGCTGGGGAGGGCGTTTCACCTCTCGCATCTTCACTGAAGATGAGCTTGAATATTATCTCGGGCGCAAGGATCCCTATCAGGGTCTCGCCCTTTGTTTTGCAGCCAAGGAGGCATGTTCAAAGGCGCTCGGTGTGGGTATCGGCAAGACTATGGGGTGGCGCGATGTATCTATAACACATTTGGCGTCTGGCAAACCCATGTTAAACCTAACCGGTTCGGCCTTCAAAATATCGCAAGAGTTGGGTGCAAGTCTGTGGCATGTAAGTTTAAGTCATGAAGCAGCTTATGGTGTAGCGATGGTCGTGGCAGAGACTTAAGAAGCGGTCAGGCGAGATCCTTCACCGTCTGCCTGAATACCTCGGCAAAATCCTCAGGATAGTGACCGGTCACCCAGCGTCCTTGACGTTCGCTGAACGCCCCTGGCGATTGGGGGTGCCGCGGCAGGAAACAATAAAAAAGCCGCTGGTCGGGGTCTGGATTGTCAAACCTCTTTGAGACCTCATAACATGTAATCATCTCCGCCCCAAGGCGATGAAGACCTTTCATGACCAGATAGATAGCGGCGTCAAGGGATTTCCTAGTCCCTGCATCGGCCTCAAGGATATTTCCAGCCCTCACCTTTGTCATTATCTGCACCTCGCCCTGTGAACGCTGGGCCTTGGGCGTATGCACGATGACATGTTCATCTTCATATATGACAAGACTTTTCGGAAGATCATCCCGAAAGTCGAGCCTCTTGTTTGAATATATCGCATTGATATAGGCATCAAAAAAAGAAATATTATAATATCTGCGGTAATGGGCTGCAAACCTTGCCGCCTGGTCACCGATGGTATAAGTTGGGAATCTGCCTTCACCGCATGTTGCAACGGCGTCCTTTGGTATCAGGGCGAATTGCTGGTGTATCTGCTGATGCGAGGCATGAAGCCTGTATCCTGACGGTGAAAAATCGAAACCGTAGTTCCAGCCCCAAAGCGTAGCATTGAAGGGGATATCTTTACCTGTCATCATCATTTTCTTAACAGCAGAATAGAGCATTGATCTCAGCCCCTCCAGGGTTTCAAAAGACAGATCTTTATAACCAGACAGCGGGATGCCGAGCGAGACGGCAAGCTGGACGTATATACGCTGGTAATAGAGCGCCCTGAGGCCGATGATGTCTTCATGCTTGAGTCTTTCTATGCTGTATCTGATACTGTCGTGGGCCATATTTGATGCATAATGCCCCCATGGAATATAGCTATTGGCCCTCATGTATTCCCATACGTGCGTCTCGCCTTCAGGGCCATATTCGCCTACTATGGGATTTGGACCCTGAACGCCTGGATTCAGCACCATGGCCTTTTTATAATCATTAGGAAGCGCCTCGTTATTCGCCACCACGTCGAAGAGTTCATAGTCTTTGATGAGCGGACGCTGATTCCCGTTTGCATCTTCTAAATAGCAAAGCCCACATGGCTCCTTGTTGGAATCAAATTCCATATCGCAAGAGATTTCTGCTATCGCCTTCAGAACATCTGCATCTTTGCTTGTCTGTGCGAGGGCGAGCAGAATTGTCCTCGGGAGATCAGAGAGCCTATAAGGTCTGCCGTTTTTGTCTTTGAGCCGTCCTTTCAGCAGGTCAGCCAAAATACGCGACCGGTCTTCTTTTTGCCCTACCCCATGCCTGAATCTAAAGCTCTCCATAGTTAATGTTCTGTTATCGGCCTGCGGCTTCAGGATATAGGTAGCGCCCCAAAACGGAAATGGATTTGGGACCTCATAGACCTCCTCAGCCCCGATTATCTCGAGATCGTCGGACGGGAAATTAACCGAATTATCGACCTCAACGCCACCTTCAGCAAGACTACCTATCCGCATCAATATCTTGTTCTTTCTCAAATTTTTTACAGTAAAAGACGGAGAATGTAAAAGACACAAGAAAGAACCATCTGGTTTTACACATGTATAAGGTAAATCAATATCCATCTATCCTATTCACAAATATCCTTTTGATAATAACCTTAATTCAACAACATCGGTTTTACATCATATTTATTTTCAACTATTGTTAGTATGTGTTTTATTTTTCTTGGTGTCCCTTGTTCCTTTATAACTACTCTATATAGATTATCTCTATTTTTTAAAGTTGTATTAAATCCATCTTTTGCAAGATATTTTTTTAATTTTTTGGCATTGACCGCCTTTTTAAAGGCTGCAACTTGAATAGTATATGTCTTAAACTCTTTCTTTGTTATATTTCTTTTTTTGCTTTGCTTTTTTAATTTGTTTTTTGCTATCAATATGCGTTTTTTATGTATTGCATGTTTAATTCTTATTGCATGTTTAATTGGTTTATTGCGTTCAAAAGCTACATCGATGGATTTTTGATCATGTTGTAAAGAGGCAAAACCATAATTTAACAATCTTCTAACATCTTCCCAATTATCTTTTGAGCCAAGCATGCTCACTACAAGCTTTCTATCGCCATATTTTACCATACCTGCAAAACAATGCATCGCCTCTCTGGTATATCCTGTCTTGCCGCCTTCTGTGCCTTCAAATGACCAGAGTAGTTTATTATGGTTTTGAATATATAACTTCTTGCTTCGTCCTGATGGACGAACTATCTTTACCGAAGTAAATTTTGTTTTTGTTATTTTAGCGAATATTGGATTTTCTTCGGCCTTGTCGAACATCACGGCAAGATCATATGCTGTAGTGTAGTGATTTGGTGCAGGAAGACCGTTCGGATTGCTGAAATGGGTATCAACCGCACCGAGCTCGCCGGCCTTTTCGTTCATCATCTCCGCAAACCTCTTGACTGAACCGGCAACCCTTTCAGCCACCACCACGCTTGCATCATTGGCCGATTTAAGCATGACACTGTAAAGGAGATCTTTCACCGTCATCCTGTCGCCGGGATGGAGCCCCAGTTTTGACGGTTCAACTCCAGCGGCTATATAGTCGGCAACTGCTGTGTCGTTCAGCTTTAGATGATCAAGGGCAACCAAGGTTGTTACAATTTTTGTCGTGCTGGCCGGCGGGAGTTTGAGATATGGATTCTTGGCATACAAGATCTCGCCGCTTTCTGCATCCATGACAACAGCGGCCTTTGCGCTTACATAAGGTTCATATGCAAAGGCCAGGCCATGACCTACTAAACAACAGCAGGCAGTAACGATACCCCACCAAAAAACATGGAAAAACCCTCCGACCCCTCTGTTGGAACATCTTGGATTCTCTTGCATCCGCGCCTCCTCTTCAGAAAGATTCAAGATGAACAAATTTATATTTTGTAGTTGTTTAATCGTTTAAACAACATGAGATCAATTTAAATACTACCAAGTATTTCAAATAAAATCTTACTGGGCCATCATCTTGACGGTCTTCGGGAGAATCATGACAAACCTCTCCTCGGCTTCTTTAAGGAGACCGGCCACCGCTAACGCCTCCTCTTCCTGCAAGGTCTCTTTAAGCTTCATTATATAATGACCCAAGAGCTCGTCAACATCGGCCAGCCCTTTGGAATCAATCGCCTTCAATATAACATCAGCACCTCTGGCGAGCCTTCGCTTCAAGGAATCAACTGTAAAGCCGAATTCCGGATAGAGGCATTGATAAACCACGCCGCCTGTCATGCCTGCGCATATCCATGGGCCTGGATCCCCCAGTACAACCACCCTCCCGCCTGTCATGTATTCAAAGGCGAATCCCTTAAGATGCGACCTAGTGGCTATATTGCCCTCTTCATCGCGCACTCTCTCTACTATGCGCGCGCCAAAGACCGCATCGGCCCCGGACATACGAACGCACGCCCTTGAATCGGCATAATTCTGGATGATAAACAGGCCTTTTATTGCACCGTAAGCCAAACTCTTTCCTGTTGAACCGTCGATCCTTTTGCCCAGGCAATTGAGACCCTTAAGAACGGCAAGAAGGCCGCCGATGCTGCCCTTGGCCGCACCGTCTTGCGATCCGCCTTCAACTATCGTGTCGATATTTGCGATGTTGAATGCGGAAAGGCCGTTTCCAGGCACGGAGGAGTCAAGATGGAGGACCGCCTTGTAATCACTATGATCTCCAAAGCGTCTAACTATGGCCCCCGCAAGATAAGTCCCTATGGCCCTATCTGTACTTCGAACATGCTCGTCCATAAAATCGACCTCTTTCTTGCCCTTCTCGAATTGCTCCATTGCAAGGTCACTTATGAGTTTTGTAAGGTGATTTAGCGGCCTTCTTATCCGCATCAATCCATGAGATTTGTCATCGGGTCCGGAATATACAGGCTTTACCAGGAGACTCTTTACATCTATCACATCGTTAAAACGATCTTGCCTCAAGAGGTCTGTGCGGCCTACAAGGTCTTGAAGCCGCCTTTCGCCCATCTTGGCCACAAGCATGCGGATTTCATCCCCAATGGCGTTTAAGAGCCTCGAAAGATTCTCGGCCTCTTCATCTACCTGGCGTGGGGTGAAACCCTTCACCCCCTTTGCCTCAGCATCTTCCTTGGTTCGAAGTTGGGTAGAGATACCGCGCGGGCATCTGTCAAGATGGCAGCGCTGACAGCTTATGCAACCGACACCCATAAGGGCCACCGTTCCCATGCCCACGCGGTTTGCACCGAGAAGGATCATCTTTACAACATCCATACCACACCTTATGCCGCCGTCACACCATATCTCTACATGATCTCTTAGCCCGGATTCCACAAGAGCGCGGTTGGCCTCGCTCACACCTATCTCAACAGGCAGACCTGCATATCTCTTGGCGTGTTCCCTGGCAGCCCCTGTCCCCCCTTCAAAACCGCTCAAATTTATAACATCGGCCCCGGCCTTGGCTATACCAACCGCTATAGTTCCAACGCCGCTTGTCACAGGGATCTTCACCGAGACCTGCGCATCTGGATTGGCGGTCTTCAATTCAGTAATTATCTGGGCCAGGTCCTCGATTGAATAGATGTCATGGTGGTTGGATGGAGAAATGAGGGCGATGCCAGGGTTGCAATGTCTGGCCTTTGCCACTATCTCAGACACCTTTGCGCCGGGAAGGTGTCCACCCTCGCCAGGCTTTGCCCCTTGACCGATCTTTATCTCAAGATAGGCTGCCGAGTTTAAAAAACCCATATAAACGCCAAATCTGCCGGATGCTATCTGTTGACCCCTGTTTTCACGATAACGGCCCAGCATATCTGGTATCTCACCACCTTCACCATTAAGACAAATAATATTAGTTCTCTTTGCCGCTTCAGCATATGCCCTGAAGGAATTCTCTCCTTGGGAACCAAAAGACATAGCAGAGATCAATATAGGCATGGAATGCCTGCCGATTGTTATGTCGACCTCTTCCATGGTAAGTCTATGGTCAGGCGCGGTCTCCTTGATAGAGATAACATGCCTTATGGCAACAGGACTTTCGTTGAATATCCTGCCGACTCCCTCGGACATCTCAAGATAACCGGCCTTGCCAACGGCTACCTCCCTCAATATCCTGCCCACCTTCGGATTCTTGGCTTGATCCTGATACAGGACCCCTTCTTCAGGGGCTGTCGCCCTGGCATAGCGACGTCTGGCCATATCTTCAAGTCTTTCATAACTAAGGCCAATATCTTCAGAAGAACAGAAGCTCGGCGTCCCAAAAAGCTCCGAAAGTTCAGCGTTAAGTCCGATCGAAGCAAATATCCTACCGTAGCCGCACAGCTCATGTATGCCCATGGTAGACATGACCTTTTCTATCCCTTTTTGAAGTACGCCTATGAGATTTGAAAGGAGTTTTGTAGCGGTATGTCTGCCGTCGGAACCCTTGCAAGCCATGCGCCACAACAAATACGGATTTAAGGCGTCAGCGCCGAGACCCAAAAGAAACATGATATCGTGGAGGTTTCTGATCGCGGCGGAATTAACTATAATACTACATCTCCTTCTTAGGCCTTGATCCGCCAGAACCTTGGCTATGCGGGCTACAGTCAAGGCAGGATCTATAAATACATGCCCATTTGTAAAATTCATGGAATCATCCAAGACAAGCACCACGGCACCTGCCCTTACGGCTTCGCACGCATCTCTGCACAGATTGGCAAGCCTTAACCTTAAACCATCTTGCCCTGGAATAAAGGTCGAGTCAAGCACCGCCACCCTGGCCCTATCAAGGTTTTGACCTGTAAAGAAATTCAATACATCCTCCATGGCTGTAATATCCAGGGACTTGCACAGCATATCAAGATCGTCTTCGCCGATTAGGTCTTTAAGGCCATGGCGGCTCAAGAGAAGCGGGCTGCCTAGCTTGAGGCCTATAGGTGTAGGATAGCCTCCGCCATATGCATCAGGACGGTCTCCCAGTATTACCTGGGTGCTGAAGTGTTCGGCCTCGCGCTCTCTGTCTATGGCAGGGTTGGTCACAACCGCCACGTTTTCCTTGAAAAACTCAGAGATGTTGGGCAGTGCATCCTCGGGCATCAAAGCTGCAAGCGGCCCCTGATGACCCATTGAGCCTATGACGTCCTTGCCCTCGGCAGCCATTTTGACGCAGGTATCCATGTCATATCTGTTCCACCCAAGTGCAGCAAGGTACCTGACGGATGAGAGATCTTCGAGCTTTGCATTACAGTAGCTCCCACCTGCTACCCACCAACTGCCCGGCTTATGTCCGACATAGGCTTTTGAATCAGGGAGTGATGCATATAGATAATCTGTGACGGAAAATACCTTTTTCCTACAATCTAGAAGTTTAAAGAGCCTTTTTTGCAGCATTCCATAGTTCAGCACCTCAGCCCTCTTTCCCCTGCCAGAGATGATCGCTATCTTTTCACCTGGTGCAAGCGGCCTCGGGTCATCCATGGTGTTTGCAAGATCAACAACCCCTTTTTCCGAGGACAGGAAATAGTCATAATCGCTTTCTCCAAACCAGAGAGGTCTGAGACCAAGGGCATCGACGCTACCCAAACATATATCACCGTAACGTGCAACTACAGCCGCTGGCCCTTGCGCTGAACACGGAAAGAACCATCGGTAAAAATCATAGAGACGCCTTAGATCATCCGAATAATGCGCCGTCTCGGTATGGACCGGCGGAAATACCATCTCAAGCGCCTCTGCAAGATCAAAGTCGTATAGACTTATGAGCCCCTCTATGATCCGATTGAGATCCTGCGAATCGCTACCGCCAGGAACAGGAGGTATACCAAGCAATTTTCCGGTACTTCTCAGTTTTTCTATGGTGTTTATCTCACCGTTGTGCCCGAGGATTGAAAAGGGCTGGACGCGCTCAACAATCGATAGGGTATTTGTGGAATAACGGCTGTGACCAAGACATATGATTGAACGTGTCTTCTCATCCATTAAATCCGGGAATACCTTGGGAAGGAGCTCGGGTAGCCCCCTCAGGACATAGACCACGCTGTGTCGACTCAAAGATGCTACGTAGAGCTCAGGGAGCTGCGTGCCAATTTCCATCTGAAGGCTGAAGAGACCCCTTGCGGTATCGCCTTTATTGTCGTTGGACATGAGTCCAGCCACCTGCCAGAAGATCGGTGATTCAAGCCTCGCCCTTGGGCCAAGTTCATGGTCTCTTGTATTACCTTCAATCTCAGCGATAAGCTTGAGGCCTTTTGATTCCATTATCTCTCTCGCCTTTGACTTGAGATCGTCAGCTTGGCCCTTTGACCTCACAGGTATCAAGATATGACCTACACAAAAGGCGCTGCTCCAGGCAAGGTGCATGCTGAGTCCGTGTTCTTCAAGCCGTTTTGCCCAAAGCTCTCTTGGGATATCTATCATGATGCCACAGCCGTCGCCCTCCCCGTTTATATCCCCGGAGCGGTGGCCCATCTTCTTGAGGGCATCAATAGTCTTTACGATATTAGCGTGGGTACTGTTGCCTCGTTTATTTACATAGGCGATGATTGCACAGGCATCTTTTTCTTCCATGGTCTTTGTCTCAACGCTCATGTCTTGTCGGATCCTTTTCTTTTATAGCCTTGATGATTTTTTATTTGATCAGAACTAATTATATTATTTAATAAAATGTCATGAAACCCAAGCTGCTTCAATTGGAGGATTAACTTATACTCTTGTCAAGGATGTGCCAAGGGGAAATTTCTAATAATATAAAGTTTCCTTTTTGCTATTTTTATGTTAAAATAAAAAAATTAATTAATTACTCTAGGGGGGATTTCAATGTTCAATATAGGCGACCTTGCAGTATATCCTGCCCATGGGGTAGGAGTAATAGAGGCAATTGAGCAAAAATTCATAGCTGGCATGGAAAATACCTTTTATATTATGCGGATCCTTGAAAACGATATGAAGATTATGATACCAAAGAAAAATGCGTGTCAAGTCGGACTGAGATGTATTATATCAGGCGATGACGCTGACCAAGTCTATACGATATTACAAAACAAGGATATAGAGTTCACCCCGCAGACATGGAACAGGCGCTATAGGGAATATATGGAAAAGATAAAGACTGGATCTATATTCGAGCTTGCCGCTGTGCTGAGAGACCTATATCTCCTACAATCGGACAAACCACTATCCTTTGGAGAAAAAAAGATGATGGATACAGCCAAGGGCCTTCTGATAAAGGAACTCTCTGTAGCCAAAGGCAAGACCGAAGAAGAGATCGCTCAAAGCATAGAATCTATTTTTGTGCCAGAGACCGCACAGACAGTAGGGCTTGGATCATAACAACCCGGCTACAGATACCGACTTTGAAATCAAAGTTGAAAAAGGGTCAGAGGGCGAGAGGCTCGATAAATATCTTGCATCAAAAGATATTGGGCTTTCAAGGACAAGGATCCAAAGGCTCATAGAAACCGGCCGAATAAAAATACGCGGTACAGACAACGCCAGCCCAAGCATGAGGCTCAAAGCTGGTTTTATAATAGACATATCCATCCCGCCATCTGAAGACATCCTGATTGAGCCATTGCCGATCCCAATTGAAATCCTCTATGAGGATAACTCCATAATAGTCATCAACAAACCGGCTGGCATAGTGGTGCACCCAGGGGCTGGCAAGGAAAAAGAGACACTTGTACACGCACTTATGCACCATTGCCGCGACTTGTCAGGTATTGGAGGAAAGATAAGGCCCGGTATAGTACACAGACTTGACAAGGATACTTCAGGGCTCATGGTCGCCGCTAAAAACGATCAAAGTCATTGGGCGCTCATAGAACAATTCAAGGCAGGGCTCATAAAAAAGACCTATATGGCAATTGTGCACGGAAAGATACGTGAGGAGACCGGCACTATAGATCTCCCCATAGGACGTCATCCCAGAGAAAGAAAAAAGATGTCTGTATTTACAAAAAACGGTAGGCGCGCGGTTACAATATGGACGTTAGAGAAATCACTCCCAGGCGCAAGTCTTTTGTCAGTGGATATCCGCACCGGAAGGACACATCAGATCAGGGTGCATATGGCGCATATAGGTCACCCATTGCTTGGCGACTGCCTTTATGGAGGTCGGCTTACACTTAAGGCAGCCGGCAGGTCTATCACGATCCCAAGACAGATGCTCCATTCATCGAGACTCGGGCTCATACATCCAGCCACAAAAAAAGAGATGGAATGGACCAGCGGCATCCCAGAGGATATGATCCGTGTCATCGAGGCCCTCAATGGAATGGCCTGTTAACAAGGCCAAGACGGGTCGTCCAGTATTTTCTATCTCCAGATCGGAAGTACGCAAAAATAGCTTGCCGCCATGATGATTATAAGGGCTTGAGTGACAGCATATCCAGATCTGCCTACCATACCATGAAAGTCGTCATTTGCGAATCTGTAGAGTACATAAAGGGCGGCGACGGCACTGGAAGCCATAATAAATGAATCAATAAACCGAAAAAACCATTCAGGGATATAGAACGTCAATAAAAGTAGCGGGCCGATGCCAAATTGTCTGCCAAGTGTAGGGAAAAAGTCTGGGGCGTTGGAAAGTGAATAGTTGAGTCTGTAAATAAGCTCTCCGGCAAAGGCCATAGGTACAAATATGGGAATCATGGGTGAAAACCTGCCAAATACTTCATCTTCTGTGACACCGAATGTATGTGCCCCTATCCTGACAAAGGCCATGGCATACAAAAAACCGACGATCAACAGGGATGAAAAAATGCCCATATTACAAATAGCTGTCTTTTGACACCATATCTCCACATCAAATCCATGAAATATAAAACGTGCAAGCTGAGAGCCCATTAAAAAAGGGATAATAAATGAACAGGTTATAAACCTCCCCTTATTTAGAATCAATTCTGAAAACGGGCTCCTTAGATTGAGTCTAGGGGAATCTCTATCGCACATGGCAACACAATGGCCGCATACCAGGCAATCTAAGTTGTTTCTTACGGCAAACGCCCCTAGATAGACAGGACAACCGCGCATCCCATCCCGCCCGCGCTTGCATGCAAATGTGCCGCACCCCTTGCATTTTTCATGATCAGGTCTGAATTCAATAAGGGAGAAGGTGGCCGCTGCCCCTGTCATTCTCCCCATCGGACAAAGATATCTACACCAGGCCTGGAGCGGGAAAAAGACAGAGCTGATAGTAGCCCCCATGAGGATAAAGAGTATCAAAAATGCAGTTGCCCTTGGGGAATCCTTGATTCCAGTACTCTCTTCTAGCCATATAATAACCGCAAAGAGTCCTATGGCCCAATATATTCCATATTTTTCAAATGATTTCGGAACAGGCCTGCAAAACGTAAACCCAAGTCTTTGCACAATACGTCCCAGACCTGGGAACGGACAAAACCCGCACCACATTCGCCCTAGAAAAAACCAGCTCAGCACCAAAAACGGCCACCAGACGCCCCATGAGAGAAATATTGCGCAATTTTTTTTGGGATCTTGGGGGCCAAATAATCCAGAAAGTATTATAAATGTAAAAATTATATCACCAAATGTCCTGATTGATGCATGAAGCCTTCTCTCTTTGAAAATTGTCTTCAAGACGGGAAAGGCCTTAAAAAGATCAAGCCTGTCATCAGGATCAATATCGAAAACAATTTTCAATATGCGCTTTATCGGCAAAAATATCCAAAACCTCCTGAACTCTTAATTTATTATGTCAAGGCGTTCTCAATCACTCCATCGAATCCTGAAGTCAGGCGGCCCGACAAAAAAGAGAAAATAGGAACAAATAAAAATAATAATGATTGGGTTGGATGTGGTCAATAAGAAAAGGTGGCAGCGGCAGGCCGGCACATCGTCAGAATGGCATGTCCACGTCAGCGATCCCTATAAAAGGCTCACAGGGTCTACATCCACATCAAACATCACGCTTGCAGGAATGGCTTCATTTCGTATCGAGAGCATCCTGGCACAAGCGGTCCGCAGATCGGACATGGATTCCGATTTGAGCAGTATATGCCAACGGAATCGGTCCTTCACCCTTGCCTTTGGGGCAGGTGAAGGACCGAATATCTCGACTCGTAAACCGTCAGGATTACTTGAAATAGCCTGTTTTGCCGCTTCGAACATCTTAAAGGCGGTTTTTTTTAATATCTCATTGTCGTTACCTGAAAATTTCAAATTGATCAATCTGCCAAACGGTGGATAGCACATCTTTTTTCTAAGTGCCGTCTCTTTTTTATAAAAAGATAGATAATCATATCTTGCTGCACACTCCAAAGCATAGTGATCTGGCATGAAGGTCTGGATTACCACGTGGCCCGGTTTTGAGCTGCGCCCTGCCCTGCCCGCCACCTGGGTCAGGAGCTGAAATGTCTGTTCAGCAGCCGAATATTCGGGAAAATTGAGCGGCATGTCAGCCCATATGATCCCTACCAGCGTAAGTCCTGGAAAGTCATGACCCTTGGTCACCATTTGTGTACCCACCAAGATATCAAGACGCCCTTCGTGAAAGTCTTTCAAAACACCTTCCATCTCAACACGCCCCTTGGCCGCATCTCTGTCAAGCCTTGCAATCTTGGCCGCAGGAAACATCTTGACAAGGTCGCTTACAAGCCTTTCAGTGCCATATCCAGCACCCCTTGCCGCAAGACCGCCGCACTTTGGGCATATGGGTACGGCCGGCCTAGACATCCCGCAGTAGTGGCAGACGAGCACCCCATCTCCCTGGCGACCCAGCCCGTCACCCGAATCGACATACCCAAGAGGTTTGTCAGGCCACACAACCTGCTGCATACTATCTTTATGCCAAGTAAGGCTCACCTCACAGTGAGGACACCTGAATACATGGCCGCATTCAGGACAAAATACATAGGTTGCAAAACCCCGGCGGTTCAAAAAAAGAAGGGTCTGCTCATGCCGCTCAAGGGTCTCGCCTATGGCAATTTCAAGCACATCCGTAAGCCAGATCGGGCGCCTTTGGGTTGTTCCATCAGGTGCTGCTTTCTTTTTTCTCCGCCGTCTGTCCACAACTGTCACCCTAGGCAACGGCCTGTCTTCTACCCGTCTCTCAAGGGTTATAAGATGATAACGCCCCGAAACGGCATTTGTGTAACTTGAGATTGAGGGGGTGGCCGACCCCAAGATTACAACAGCTCCATCCATCTTGGCCCTCATCACCGCCATATCCCGGGCATTGTATTTCAGCCTATCTTCCTGCTTATAAGACGCATCATGCTCCTCATCTACGATCAGGAGACCGACATCCTCAATAGGGGCGAATATGGCCGAGCGTGTGCCTATCACCAGGCGGCTTTCCCTCCGCTGGATCCGCAACCATTCATCTCGGCGCTGACGTTCGGTAAGGGCGCTGTGAAGTACGGCAATTTCATCCCCAAATCTTGCGATGAACCTACCAACCGCTTGGGTAGTCATGGCGATTTCCGGCACCATAAAGATGACGCCTCTCTGTCGATCCAGACAGCTTTGCGCTGCCCTCAGGTAGATCTCCGTCTTCCCGCTTCCCGTCACTCCATGAAGGAGTATAGGCATGTACGACCCGGACTGGAGCGCGGGCTCGATGTATTTAAGCGCTGCACTCTGTTCGGAGGTGAGCGTTATATCGACCTCGTCTCGCCAGGAAGGAAACTCGGGTCTTTTGGAAACAGGGCGTCTCCTTGTTTTTGTTGTATCAACAAATCGCCTTGACCTCGACGAGAAAAAGCCCGGAGGAAGCGCCTCTTCAATAACCTTGCCTATAGGATAGAAATAATAGGACGAGACCCACTCAAGAAATCTTAGAATAGATCTTGGCAGAAACGGAACATAATCAAATATTTCCAATATCTCCCTAGCGCCGCCTGGCGGGTGTCTGTCAGCCACGCCCCAAACGATGCCGATTGCCCGTCTCCGCCCTACCGGCACAAGCACTCGGCTGCCCATAGGCGGCAACTGGTCGCCAGGCCTTAAGGCATATGTAAACGCATGTTCGACCGGGAGCGGCAAAACGACGTCTATAAGGCGCCCGATTTCGTCACCCATCAATCCAGATTCTTTACGAGCCCTTTCAAAAACTCCTTAAATGGCCCGCCGATGTCCTGATGTTCAAGGGCAAAGGTTACAGTGGCTTCAAGATAACCCAATTTGTCTCCGGCATCAAAACGCCTACCCTTAAATTCATAGGCATAGAGCGCCCGTTCCTTGCGCATCATGTCAAGCGCGTCGGTAAGCTGTATCTCCCCCCCTATACCTGGGAGCGTCCTGTGGAGGCAGTCATATATCTCAGGGCGCAGACAATAACGACCTATGACGGCCAGATTCGATTTTGTGGCGCCTACAGTTGGTTTTTCAATAAGCCTATCCACCCGGTATACGCCAGGCTCTATCTCCTCGCCTTCCACAATGCCGTATCTATGGACCTCCTTTAATGATACCTTCTGTACGGCCACTATGGATTCTTCAAGCCGCTCAAATATCTTGAGCATCTGATAGACGCACGGTACCTCGGCATCGACAAGGTCATCGCCCAACACCACAACAAACGGTTCGCCGCCGATAACGCTTTCCGAGACCATGACTGCGTGGCCGAGCCCCAGGGGTTCTTTCTGGCGGACCGAGACGACGTTTATAAGTCTTGAAATATTGCGGACCTCGCGAAGGAGATCGAATTTGCCCTTCTGGGCAAGGTACGTCTCAAGTTCGAATGAATAATCAAAGTGGTTCTCGATGGCGGCCTTCCCGGCAGATGTGATAAGTACAACCTCCTTTATGCCAGAGGCCACCACTTCTTCGACGATATATTGGATTGTAGGCCGGTCAACCACTGTAAGCATCTCTTTGGGTATGGCCTTTGTAGCCGGCAAAAATCTGGTTCCAAGACCCGCAACAGGCACAACTGCCTTTCTGACCTTCATATTATTAAAACTCCTAACCCGATCTTATTCCTAATTTAAATTATGCCCCCGATTTGTTATGAAGGCAATAGTGTTTTTTAGGAATATAGGGAAACAATACAAACAGCGAGGTCCAATATCGGATTCTTAATAGCTGTTAATGTTTATGAAATAGGTAGTGGGAATGTATATGCCTATGCATAATCTGGCCGTGAGAGTGGACATGTTTATGCACAAGATTGACTTTAAATAATAAGTCTTGATCTTTCAATATATTTTCTGCTTTTCCTATTTTTTCAATTTTATGTTCTTCTGAAAGTACTACAATATTTGCGTTTAATTCATTTACAAGAGATAAATCATGCGTTGCTATTATAATTGTTTTTCCTGCATCATTTAAGGCATATAATAGATCTATAATAAATGATTGTGTTTTTGGATCAAGTCCATTGGTAGGTTCGTCAAAAAGCAAAACCTCTGGATTCATCGTTAATATTGAGCCTATAGCAACTCGTTTTTTTTCACCACCTGAAAGCATATATGACGGCCTGTGTTTTAATCTTTCTATATTAAGGAGCTGCATGATTTCATCAGCTCTCTTCATAGCCTGATCTTCGCTAAGTCCTAATTGCATAGGCCCATACAACAATTCATCAAGAACAGTTGGACAAAATAGTTGGATATCAGATTCCTGGAAAACATATCCAACTTTTGATCTGAAAAATTTTAAGAAATCATCTTTTTTTAACGTATTGCCATTTATCTCTTTATCTTCAAAGAAGATTTTCCCTGAATTTGGAAATATTAACCCACTTATTAATTGTAATAATGTTGATTTTCCACTTCCGTTAGCACCTATTATCGCTAATTTTTCACCTTTATTTATTGAGAATGATATTTCATTGAGCGCAAGTATTGTGTCATAATACCTATAAGATATATTTTCTATTTTTATAATAGGTTTCATTTATATCTTGCTGATTTATAACATCAATGAAATCTATATGAAACAACAATATAGTTCAAGGCTAAACAATAATAATGCTATTATATAATTATATATATTAATTTTTTTGAAATTATATAGCATAATTTCATTAGCAAAACCCCTACTTAGCATTGCTTTAAATATATCTTCATATCTCTGTTGTGTTTTACGAAAAATATATGCAACTCTTCCTGCGATCCATTGTCTTGACTCTTTATCATTATTTCTTATTAATGTTCTTGCCTTTTTTGCTAAATATATTTCTTCTACTGTCTTACTAAATATAAATATATAACTATATGACAATATAACAATCATTAAAATTGTATCAGGTATCTTAAAAACCTTTAATGCCTTTATAATTTCATGAAATGGCGTAGTATAGACAATTAAAAATGAAAGAGAAAGAGAATTTATTATTCGTAATGTAAACATCACAATAATCACTATACCTTTGTTCGTAAAACCAATTATTTGTGGAATATGATAGATCCAAACATCATAGGATTTGGAAAGCATTAAGATTGGCAAAACAACTCTTCCTTCTGTAATTACATTAAAAGCGGATGGCAGAATAATTAAAAAGCCAAATATAAACCAAAGAATTAGAATTTTTTTATAAAAAACGATTGGGTTCAATCGAGACAACAGCATTAGAGAAAATATGAATATTGTGATAAATATCTGTGTATGTATCTCATTTTTTAGAGAAATTATAATAATAAAAGAAACTAAGAAAATAAGTTTTATGCGCGCATCAATCCTTTGGAATAATGCGTTTTTAGATGCAAATTCCCATTGTAGGAATAATGTTTTTATAATCCTACCTATATGGATCAGTCCGCTATCAATAAAGGACATTCATTCGTGATTTTTTAAGATAATTTTTGATAATATATAACTGATGAAGCCTACAAGCAATATACCAATTATACCTGACACAATATAAGACCAGATTTGAATGGCAAAAGATGCATTTTCTCCACCCAGATTGTAATCAGGTATGGGGGCCTTCCATATATCTGCCAATCTTCTTAGACCTTCAGGCACATATCCGACAAGCTCTTTAAGGGTGTCAATATTCCATTCGCCCCATGCATCACCCGCCTTGAATTTTTCAGGTAGGATGATCCCTATAGGAGATATGAACGCCATTACAACAAGACCTACCAAAAGTTTTTTCTGAAATAAAGTCATGCCGCCTCCTGATTATCTCGGAGTCCATAAATTAATCCTGGCTCATTTTTAAAAAAATAATTAAATACTAAAAGTGTTACCACACCTTCTAAAATACCAAATACAAGTGCATGTTCGCCGACCATCGCCGGAATAGCTACTGATAAAGGATATGGGGCATATAAGGCCCTGCCATCAGGGGCTGCTGCAATTAAAGGCTGGATGCCGAATTCAATGGCGGCAAACAATGAGGCAGTCACCAGGCCGATATAGCCTGATAGAAAGGCCGCTATCTTAATCCTTGAACCGTTTGTCTTCCCGTCTTTAATCATTATGAATATCCAATATGATACAAATGGTGCCACCACAGCCATATTAAAACAATTTGCGCCTATGGCGGTAATTCCGCCGTCTCCAAATACAAAGGCCTGTATTATAAGGACTATTGATATGGCTATTACGGCCGTCCATGGACCAAGCAGGATTGCCACAATAGCCGCTCCAACCGCATGGCCCGTTGTCCCGCCAGGGATCGGTATGTTAAACATCATTATGAGAAATGAAAACGCCGCTGCCATGGCCGTATAAGGGATATATCTTGCGGATAGAGATTTCCTTATCTTTTTGATGCCAGCAGCCCAAAATATTGCTGTTAAGCCGTATAATGGTATGTATGTTTGAGGGCTTAAATAGCCGTCTGGTATGTGCATGGCCGTCTTCTTCTCCCTTCAGAACTTATCAAGTTTAAAAAATATTAACATAGATAAATTTTGTAGTCAATATATTAAAAAAGTGTTACCAAAATTCCTTACAAAATATCTTTTATAAGATACACGGACAACCAAAGTTTTATAATTAATCTTTATACGTTGATTCGTTTATAAATTTTGATATATTAATGCAAAAAAGCATAATGAATTAACACGGAGTTCGATATGGCGGAGATTCGAAGTGCCCTTGAAATCGCATTGGAAAAGGCAGAGAGGTTAGGTGCGGCCAATAAAAATGAAGCCGTCTCCGAGGAACTGTTCAATAAAGGTAGGCGCCTTGCGGCCAGGTATATAAACGGTGAAGAAAAAGACCTTACGATAGGGCTTAAAGACATAAAAAAAGAAGATCTTCCTCATGTAATCAACGGCGCTATCGAGATCATCTTGAGGAATATCATCCTCCCAAGGGATAAAGATCAATGGTCGTCCATCAATAGGGCGTTCTCGGGTATCATTGCCTTAAAAGGCAGTCCAGTTAAAGAAATCGTCTCGCAGATCGAGCAACTGTTGAAGACCTATGAGGTTACTAAAAAACGTTATTATGACCAGCTCAAGGCCCAGATGCAAGGAAGGCTTGGCGGGATCCAACAGTCGCTTGCAAAACAATACGGCACTGCCATTGCCGCATCAATAAACATAGAGACCCTCCCTGAGTTCCAAAATGAATGGTCAAAACTTTCTTCTGATATAAACGAACAATTCAACCGCCATTTGCAACAATTAAAGGCATATCTGGCCTCGTGACTTCTTCCCACCAATAAATCAAAGGGCTTCCTGTTTCATCATAAAAATAAGAGCCGTCGGCCCAAAATCATCGGACAATCTAGTTCCCTCGTTGTCCTGCAGGCCTGCTCATAATCTAACCATTGAGCTATGATTTTACTGCCAGCATAGCTTGTAAGCGAAGGGGACAGGAATAAATAATATAGACGCGGCTCAAAAAATAGACCTACTTGCCTACTTCTGAGCCCTGGCCCTCATCTTAAGCCTCTTTTCGCGCCGCCTCCGCCTTCTTTCGATTTCTCTGATCCGTTCTATTTTTTTATGCTTGGCCACGACATTCTCCTTTTTAAATTTGGATTGCGCCGCAAAATATAATGAAAAAAAACACTACTTGCAATGACCAAAACCTTATCCTATGATAAGTTTAAATTTAAAAAACGGCCGCTGATTGATCCGGCCGAACCGGTGAGGAGAGGTAGTTGTTGTGAAGGTCAAGAACTGGATGACGAAAAACGTCGTTACAATCCAACCTGAAGCCTCTCTACATGAAGCGCTAGAGTTGATGAGTCGGCATTCGATACGACATCTGCCAGTAGTAAAAGATGGCCTGATGCAAGGTCTAGTGACAGAGAGCAATATCAGGCAATATCTCTATCCATCCATGCTGGATGAGCTTACAGTATCCAACATCATGATCTTGAACCCCATAACAGCCGATCCAAATGCAAGTCTTGATTCAGTTGCAAGATTGATGCAACACTACAAGATAGGCGGCCTCCCCGTGCTTGAGAAAAGGCAGCTTGTCGGCATAATAACTAACACCGACATAGTCGGTGCATTTATTGAATTTTTAGGTCTTTTAAAAAAGAGTTCGAGACTGGATGTGGTCCTTTCCGAAAAAGACGGGGCGCTAGACGACGTGATCCGGCTGATCAGAGAGATGGGCGGAAAGATCTTGAGCGTGGTAGTTGATGCCCAGTCGCCGAGAAAAAAGGTGCACTATATCAGACTTGAAAAAAGTGACTTGACGTCTATAGTCAAAACATTGGAAGAAAAAGGGCACAAAGTCCTGTCGGTATTGGATTGAAGGGACTCGATAATGGCATGCTATCAGGTAAACAAAACCTTTCAGGAGATAAATGAAAAGATACGCTCGGGCAAGGCCGTTGTGGTTACTGCCGAAGAGATGATAGGGATTGTCAGATCCTACGGCGAGGTTGAGGCGGCAAGAAGGGTTGATGTGGTGACTACGGGCACATTCTCTCCCATGTGTTCGTCAGGCGCATTTATAAATTTCGGGCACAGCGTACCAGGCATCAAGGCATCAAAGGTATGGTTGAATGGTGTACCAGCCTATGCAGGCCTTGCTGCTGTCGATATATATATTGGAGCTACTGAACCTGTGGAGGACGATCCTTTAAATAAGGTATATCCGGGTGAATTCCTCTATGGCGGTGGACATGTCATACATGACCTTGTGGCCGGAAAGGCGGTTCAGCTCAAGGCGGAGGCCTATGGAACACACTGCTATCCAAGGCAGCGCCTTGAAAAGAGGGTTACATTAAAAGATCTTCCATTTGCACAGCTATGCAACCCAAGAAATGCCTATCAGAACTATAATTGTGCCGTAAATGTAACCAATAAAACCATATATACCTATATGGGGACCTTGCGCCCTAATCTCGGAAATGCAAATTATTGCACATCAGGTCAATTGAGTCCTTTGTTCAACGATCCGCATTACAGAACTATAGGTATTGGTACGCGCATCTTCCTGGGCGGTGGAATAGGATATGTCGTATCAGCTGGAACCCAGCACAAGCCTAATGTAGAATACAACGAAAAGGGGCTCCCAAAAAGACCGGCCGGCACGCTTATGGTGCTCGGCGACCTAAAAAATATGAATAATAAGTGGCTGGTGGGGGTGAGTATCCTTGGGTATGGTTGTTCGCTCGCTGTAGGCCTTGGAATCCCGATACCTATTCTAAACGAAGAGATGGCATTTAGGACAGGGGTTTCTGATGAAGACATAGTCACCCAAGTGATCGACTACGGGAAAGACTATCCAGAGGGGAAGGCGACGCCGCTTGGCGAGGTAAGCTACGCTCAACTTAAAAGCGGTTCTATTGTCATCGGTGGAAAAGAAATCCCGACATCGCCGCTTTCAAGTTATGTCAAGGCTAAAGAGATCGCTGAGATCTTGAAAACATGGATAAAACAAGGAAGTTTTCTGCTTGGAGAGCCACAGGAGCTCTTGCCTTCTGCCTTCTGATCGATTCCGGCAACTCCTTTGAGGCTTAAACAACAAATACAGGAAAAGATTCATCGTCAACAAGCTTTAATCTTTGACATAGGCCGGTATGCAATAGTCAACAGGGTTTGTTTGGGTCGACCGGGCGGCCTTGATTTGAGGTAAAATATATGCATAATATAAAATTACAATCATTTTTTAATGTGATTGCATCATTTTTTACTTGCCTGCTTGCATAATTTTAGTTATTGAACATAATTAGCATAATAATCGCACAAAATCAAAAAATGGGAGGAAAACATGAACAAGGGAGAAATCATAGACCGCATGGCCAAGGCAGCCGGCATATCAAAAACAGCGGCAGATAAGGCGCTTACCGAATTTACAAATGCTGTGGCCGAGGCATTGAAGTCCGGAGACAAAGTGACATTAATAGGTTTTGGTGCATTCCATGTCTCTGAAAGACAGGCCAGGACAGGTAGGAATCCTAGAACAGGCGCCAAATTGCAGATACCTGCGAAAAAAATGGTCAAATTCAAGCCAGGCGCAAGGCTTGCCGAGGCGGTATAAACCTTCCCCTTAGATTATCTTTAAATCTTCCACAAAGCCCCCGACCGTTTTTAGTTTAATGGCGGGGGTTTTTGTTTGAATAAAATTTAAGTTATTTAGTATACGTGCCGATTTTAATAACAAGATATTGTAACGAGGCAGTCGGATGAACATCTCTGCATATCATATTCAAAATGTAATAAGGTCTTATAGCCAGAGGATGGGGCGAAAAAATCCATCCCAACGGACCGACTCTGGTTCAGATCGCAATTTGGATACCATATCTATATCTGCAAACGCCAAAAATGCCCAATTGGCTGCACAATTGACAAAAACTATTGCCCAAAAGACCTTGTCTAGCAATAAAGATGACAAAAATGAGATAGAAGCGGCCAAGAGGTTTATCAAGAGATTGGCTGTAGATGGTACGGATCGGATTGAACCAGACGTCGTTTCTAAAGAAGAGGGAGGATTCAGATTCAAGCTGCTAAGTCCTGATAACGAAGAGACAATAAAGGAATTTTCATTTAAATAATGATAACAATGGATTAAGGGAATTTTTAAGGAATTAATATTTAAAAGGAGATATATCATGAAAATCACAGAACTGAATCAACAAAACCAAATAAACCCATACCTGAATCAAACTCAGCAGACCCAAATAGTTCAACGTCAAAGGGATGTTCAGCAGACAAACAGACAACAAGGTGGCCTTCAAGACAAGGTTGAGATATCCACGCGTTCCAAAATCCTACAAAGCACGGATCGAATAAAAAATATCTTGGATACAAATAGATCACAAAAGGTCCAGGAAATCGCCGCACAGGTACAGCAAAATACATATAAGATCAATCCAGCCAAGGTCGCAGGCGCAATGATGAAAGACCTAATAAAAGATTTGGGCTAACTACCGCCTATTTTTACAATTTTTTTAAACCTGGAAAGATAAAAGGGGCTATGGATTTTTATCGACCATGCCCTTTTTTGTGTTCTGTAACTCCCCTTGAAAGCCTGCTAAAAAGATTTAAATTTCAGCAGGTCAAAAACCAGACTAATAGGCTTTTCAAAAATTCGGCGGATTTGGATAATATCGATAACAAAAATCATATGACCAAGATATTGCAAACCTCACTGCTGCTCGTCATATCAAATGTCTTTATGACATTTGCATGGTATGCACATCTGAAAAATCTTAGAGGGGAAAAGTGGTATGTAGCTGCACTTTTAAGCTGGGGAATCGCACTTTTCGAATATCTTGTGCAGGTTCCGGCAAATCGCATAGGTTATCAGGAGATGAATCTTTCACAGCTCAAGATACTTCAGGAGGCCATAACCCTTTCAATCTTTGTGCCGTTCTCTGTTCTCTATATGCAGCAACCTATAAAATTGGACTATCTATGGGCAGCGCTCTGCATATTGGGGGCTGTCTATTTTGTATTCAAGACCTAGATGAAGCGATCTTTGGGGTCTATCGTCATGAAAAAAGGCAGATATGCCTCGGTAGTCAGACACCATCCGTGGATATTCTCAGGTGCTATAGAAAAGGTTATAGGGAATCCTGGGCCTGGCGAAACAGTGTCGGTAAGGTCGGAAGATGGTGCAATCTCTGGCGTAGGTGCCTATTCTCCTTTTTCTCAAATAAGGGTTCGCTTCTGGGCCTTCAAAGATAGAGAAATAGATAACAGTTTCTTTTATGAACGTCTAAAAGCGGCCATCAAATCGCGCTTCGATCTGGCCATACCCTCGACCACTAATGCATACCGTCTGGTAAATGCAGAATCCGACGGCCTACCCGGTTTGGTCATAGACCGCTACAGCAATTTTCTGGTATGTCAATTTCTCTCTCAGGGGGTCGAATATTGGCGAGATGGTATAATTGCGCAATTAATTTCGCTCGTGCCGAACCAGGGCATTTTTGAACGATCAGATGGAGACGTGAGACAAAAAGAAGGTCTTGAGATAAAGACAGGTTTGATTATCGGCGAAAAACCACCTAATCTTATCGAAATAATGGAGGAGGGTTGCAAATTTCTAGTAGACATAAAATCGGGTCACAAGACCGGATTTTATCTGGATCAACGTGAAAACAGGATACTCTTGTCCAGATTCTCTGAAGGTGCAAGGATATTGAACTGTTTTTCTTACACCGGCGGCTTTGCTGTATGGGCCATCAAAGGCGGTGCCAGGGAGGTCATAAATATTGACTCCTCAAGGATCGCGCTTGACCTGGCTGAAGAAAACGCCAGGATCAACAACCTTGACCAGGGAAGAATGCAAAACATCCATGGCGATGCCTTCAAGATTCTGCGAGAATTTACTAATGAAAGAGAAAAATTCGACATCGTGGTGCTGGATCCACCTAAATTCGCTATGTCAAAGGCAGGCCTTCCCGTAGCTGCAAGAGGCTATAAAGATATCAATCTGTCGGCCTTTAAACTCCTAAGGCCGGGAGGACTACTATTTACTTTTTCATGTTCAGGTCTTATGCAGCACGATCTCTTTCAAAAGATAGTCTTCGATGCAGCAATTGATGCCGAGACTGAGGCGCAGATCATCACCCGTTTGACCCAGGCCAAGGATCATCCTACCGCCTTGAATTTTCCTGAAGGGACATATCTAAAGGGTCTGATGTGCCGAATCAGCGGCTAAACCCTAAACCAGCAAAGACAGCTTTCGCCAGCCCAATTAAAAGCCATTGCCCATATTCCTTAGATAAAGAGGATTGTATGCAGCCCCATGGAAATAAATTCACTTAGGCGACAGACCGCGTCTTTTTTCTCGTTTCGGCCTTTAGTCTTTCAACAAAATCACCAACTTTATTGATGAGTTCACGGCCAGGCCTGTATGTCCCACCGTCTTTTATGAGATTTTCCTCGACAAGCCTGACGATAGCGCTTCCCACTATGATGCCGTCGGCCACTGCCGAGAGCATGGCTACCTGCTCAGGCCGCGAGACGCCGAAACCTACCGCTACTGGCAGGGATGTAAGGTTTTTGACCGTCTTGATGCCGCTTAGCAATTCCGAAGGCAGATCATTTCTTGCGCCGGTGATGCCTGTCACTGAAATATAGTAAATAAAACCCCTGCTCGCCTTGGCGATGCGCCTTGCCCGTTCAGGCGGGGTGGTGGGTGCCACCAAGAAAATCGTGGAAAGATTGTGTCTCCTTGACGCCCTTACCCATTCGACTGATTCTTCAAGCGGCAGATCAGGTACAATGGTCCCATCAAATCCGATTGATGCGGCATCGGCCGCAAACTTCTCAAGGCCGTATTGCAAAATGGAATTATAATAACCCATAAGCACCAACGGGACATCTATACCCTCAGACCTCAATCCGCTAACAAGTTCAAATAAATGGGTGATATTTATATTGTTCCGCAAGGCCCGCTGGCTCGCAGCCTGGATAGTTGGCCCGTCCGCCAATGGATCGGAAAACGGCAGGCCAAGTTCTATAATATCAGCGCCTTGGCTGACCAATTCCTTGACCAAGGCCTTTGTAACAGCGATGTCCGGATCACCAGCCGTTATAAAAGGAATAAAAGCTGATTCCCCGACCCTTTTCAGCCTCGAAAATGCCTGATCTATCCTGTTTCTTCGTCTACTGCTGGCTCTATTATTCATCGGATCCCTTTTCCTTCAATATCTCGGAGACAGCTGCAACATCCTTGTCGCCGCGACCTGACAGATTGACGATTACCACCGAACCTCTTTTTAGGCGCTGCACAAGCCTTCTGAGATAAGCAATTGCATGGGCACTCTCAAGTGCAGGGATAATCCCCTCAGTCTCTGATAGGAGCCTGAAACCCTCTAGGGCGTCATCGTCTCCTACAGCTTCATAGGTAACCCTTGCGACATCTTTAAGAAAGCTGTGCTCTGGTCCTACACCTGGGTAGTCAAGGCCAGGTGCTATGGAATGGGCACCCTTTATCTGACCCCACCTGTCCTGAAGGAGGTAGCTCATGGCGCCATGAAGCACACCAGGCGACCCCATTGTAAGCGTGGCTGAATGCTGATCTGAATCAAGGCCACGTCCGCCTGCCTCCACGCCGAAGAGACCAACCCCTTTGTCTTTGATAAAAGGGTAGAAGATGCCCATTGCATTGCTGCCACCGCCTACACAGGCTACTATCGCATCCGGAAGTCTGCCTGTCAGCCTCAATATCTGTGTCCTGGCCTCTTTCCCTATGACGCTCTGAAAATCCCTGACCATCATAGGATAGGGATGAGGTCCCACTACAGAGCCGATGATATAATGGGTAGTTCGTACATTCCCGACCCAGTCCCTTATGGCCTCGTTGGTGGCATCTTTCAAGGTCTTAGTACCGGAGTCCACAGGTATTACATCAGCGCCGGTGAGCTCCATACGAAAGACGTTCATGGCCTGTCTTGCCATATCCTTGCGGCCCATATAGACCTGGCATTTCATGCCCATAAGGGCCGCCGCCGTGGCCGTAGCCACGCCGTGCTGACCCGCGCCAGTTTCAGCTATTATCCGCCTCTTACCCATACGCCTGGCCAGCAAGATCTGGCCTATGGTGTTGTTGATCTTGTGGGCACCGGTATGAGTCAAGTCTTCACGCTTCAAAAATACCCGCACATTACCCCCAAGGGCCTCACCGAGCCTCTTCGCCTCATACAGAGGGGTGGGTCTGCCGACATAGTCCTTGAGGATCGACGCAAGCTCACGCCTGAATCCGCTATCTCTAACAGCATCGCGGTATGCCTTTTCAAGCTCGAAAAGGGCAGGCATCAACGTCTCAGGGACATAGCGGCCGCCGAAGGGGCCGAAGTGTCCTTTTGTATCAGGCCCACGAACCATTGCCTTTTCCCCGGACACAACCAACGACGATGTAAAAATTACTTTATTTTTTTTTGCTAATTTATCCATATATAGTCTCTTTTTTATATTTTAACATTTGAGATAGCCTCCACCTCCTCGACAAACCATTTTACCCGCCTGATATCCTTTCTGCCCGGTGAGAGCTCAACGCCGGAACTGACATCGACCCCCCAGGGTCTAACAAATCCTATAGCTCCTGCACAATTCTCCGGCTTCAAACCCCCGGCAAGGATGATGGGCCTGACCAACATCTCCTTAGCCTCCAATGCAATCGACCAATCAAAGGTCCGGCCTGTGCCGCCGTGGGCATGTGGCGACCATGCATCGAGAAGAAACGCCCTTACCGCCTCTTTATACGGCAGAAGGTCATAAATGTCCTCCCTGCTGCTGATCCTCCACGCCTTAATGACCCTCGGTGCAAGGGCCAAGCACATTTCAGGCCGCTCCTTTCCATGGAGTTGGACGAGATCAAGTCCACAATAATCTATGGCATGCCTGATATGGTCCAGATCTTCATCAACAAATACCCCTACGGACTGCACAAAAGGCGGGAGTCCTGAGATTATCTCTCGCGCCTTGTCTAGACCCACCTGTCTGGGACCCCTGGCAAAGACCAAACCAATGGCATTCACGCCCAGCCGTGCGATATCTCTCGCCTCGTCGAGATCTGTAAGACCGCAGACCTTTATAAGGACCTTAGACATGTCGATCATCTCCATATTGCAACCCCCCGGCCCTAACGAGACCGCGCAGGGTATAGAGGCGATCAGGCGACCTTACAAGCCCTTCTCCTATCAGAACCGCCGCCACCCCGGCCCGCGCGAGACTCATGATCTGACTCTGATCGGAGATACCGCTCTCGCTTACAAGCGGAACTGCATCAGAGATATAGGTTTTGACCCTGAACGTGGTTTGTAGGTCTACGGAGAAATCCTTGAGGTTTCTATTATTCACCCCCAGGAGATCGGCCCCCGCCGCCATGGCAGAATCGACCTCTCTTTCGTCATGGACCTCGACCATCGTGTCCATCCCCAGCTCTCTGGCGTGAACAATGAGCTCGGACAGCAATACCCTGTCTAATATAGCCGTTATCAAAAGGATGGCATCGGCCCCCCAGCGCCTGGCCTCATCCACCTGAAGATGGTCTATAATGAAATCTTTGCGGAGCAAGGGCAGGCTGACGGTATTTCTTACAGCAAAGAGATAGGTGAGATCGCCCTCGAAGAACTTTTGATCGGTGATGACAGATATGGCCCTTGCCCCGCCATTTTGATAATCGCCGGCTATGGCAACGGGGTCGAAATCATGGCAGATGCGCCCCCTTGAAGGCGACGCCTTTTTTATCTCTGCAATCACTGAAAGACCACGGTCTTCCATCAAGGATCTCTTAAAACCTCTCGGTTTATCAACCGCGCCGTCGGGACTCTTCAGCCCATTTCTTTTAAGCGCCGATACCTCCTCTTTTTTTTGGGCCACTATTGTGTCCAGAATATTCACCGCCATGACCTCGCAACCAATTCATTCAACACGGCAAGTGCCCTGCCTGAGTCGATGGATTCGCGGGCGATCTGGAGTCCTTCCTTGAGATCGCCTGCCTTCCCCGCCAGGAGTATAGCGGCCCCTGCGTTCAACACCACCATATCCCTCTTTGGCCCTGTCTCTTCCCCTGACAATATTGCTATAGAAATTTTGGCGTTTTCTTGAGCTGTTCCGCCTAATATCTCATCCATTGTACAAAGTTTTAATCCAAGTTCTTGGGGCGATATCTCAAAGGTCTCTACCTTATTCTGCCACCACTGTGCAACCTTACTCCGACCAAGAAGGCTCAATTCATCAAGACCTCCATGACCATGAACCACCCAGGCCCTAAAGGCCCCCAGCCTCCCAAGGACCTCGGCCAGAATAGTCAGAAGACCTTGATCAAAGACGCCCATAAGTTGCACATCTGCTCCTGCTGGATTAGTAAGCGGACCCAGGATATTGAAGATAGTCCGTATCCCAAGCTCCTTTCTGGGTCCGGCTACATGTCTCATGGCCGGATGAAGGTATGGGGCAAAGAGAAAACCTATACCTATCTCCCTAATAATCTCTGCGATCTTCTTAGGAGGTAAGTTCAAATTGACGCCCATGGCCTCAAGACAATCGGCACTGCCCGAACGGCTTGACACAGAGCGGTTCCCGTGTTTAGCTACCTTAACACCGGCACCGGCAGCCACAAAGGCAGCTGTCGTCGAGACATTGAAACTCCTTGAGGCATCACCTCCTGTCCCGCAGGTATCAACCAGATGCTCACCAGGCGCAAGCACCACTTGGACCTTCAGGGCCTTCGCCCGCATAATTCTTGCCGCGCCAGTGATTTCTTGAACGGTCTCGCCCTTAATGCGGAGACCCATGAGAATGGCGCCTATCTGGGCATCAGTGACATTACCTTCCATGACATCTTGCATCAAGGCAGCCATTACGGACTCTGAAAGGTCTTTCCTTTGAGAAAGTTCGGCTATTGCCTGTTTAACGACGTCCACCAGGTCACATCTCCAGGAAATTTTCAAGAAGCCTTACGCCTTCAGTCGTCATTATGGATTCGGGATGAAACTGAACACCTTCAATAATAAACTCCTTGTGCCTCAAACCCATCAGTTCACTCAGCTCAGACCTGGCGGATATCTCGAGACAGGCTGGTAATGTGGCCTCATCCACCACAAGGGAGTGATAACGCATCGCTTCAAATGGATTTGGAAGGCCTTTAAAAATACCCCTGTCGTCATGATAGATCATGGAGGTCTTGCCATGCATAAGTCTGAAAGCCCTTACCACTTCACCCCCAAAGGCCGCTCCGATGGCCTGGTGCCCCAGGCATACACCAAGAATGGGGATACGGCCAGCGAAACGCCTGATGGCTTCCATGGAGATACCAGCCTCCTTAGGTGTGCAAGGACCTGGCGATATGAGAAGGCGATCGGGCCCAAGTCTTTCAAGTCCATCTAGAGTGATCTCGTCATTTCTAAAGACCCTCAAAGAAACGCCGAGCGTACCCAGCGCCTGGACCAAATTGTAGGTAAAGGAATCATAATTATCTATAACTATCAGCATCCTTCTTCCTCGGTCATCGCAAAGGGCCTTGCCGCCATATCTATGGCCTTCATGAGCGCCTTGCCCTTGTTGATGGTCTCCTCCCACTCCTTGTCGGGATCGGAGTCGGCCACAATCCCTGCACCGGCCTGTAGATAGAGCATTTCACCCTTCTGACAAAGCGTCCTGATGGTGATGGCCATATCCATATTGCCAGAAAAGCCGAAATATCCCACCGCCCCTGCATATGGGCCTCGTCTGGCGTGTTCAAGCTCCTCAATGATCTCCATAGCCCTGATTTTTGGTGCACCCGTGACTGTTCCGGCGGGAAAACAGGCCTTTAGGACGTCGAACATGTCTCTGCCCGGCGCCAATTCCCCTCGTACCCCACTTACAATATGCATTACATGTGAATAGCGTTCCACGGTCATAAGGTCGTCCACCCTTACACTGCCCATCTTGGCTACCCTCCCGACGTCGTTTCTGCCCAAATCTACCAACATGAGATGTTCCGCCCTCTCTTTATCGCTAGCCAACAACTCTGCCTCAAGCCGTCTGTCTTCCTCATCGTCCCTACCCCTAGGTCTTGTACCGGCGATCGGTCTCAGCTCTATCTCGTTGCCGGTAAGCCGCACCAATATTTCAGGCGACGAGCCTATTAAGGTCTCGTCTCCAAAACGTATGTAATAAAGGTAAGGCGAGGGATTGATGCGCCTTAAGGCTCGGTAGAGATTAAAGGTGGGTATGATATTCTTTCCGGAAAATCTCTGAGACAATACCACTTGAATTACGTCTCCGGCCTCGATGTAGGCCTTTACCCTACCAACCATATCAACAAAACGCTCCCTGGACACTTCAGGCGTTAGGAGCGCACCTGTTGTTCTTTTGGAAGATATGGAGGCGGGATAATAAACGCCTTTTTGAATGTCATTCACAACGCCTTCAATGGAGGAGCAGGCATGACTATAGGCAGCACGAAGACTGCCAAAGCAGCTCGGTCTTATGTTGCAGATTATCTTGAGCGTATGTCTGAGATTATCGAAGACCAAGAGCAACTCCGGTATCATAAAGAACGCGTCATGGAAACCCATGGCGTCCTGCAGACGGCTGGGCAGACGTTCCATGAAACGCACCATATCATAACCCAGATAACCGACTGCACCGCCATAAAAACGAGGAAGCCCTGGGGTCTCAGCCACCTTAAAATCGGCCATTATACGTCTAAACGCGCTGATGGGATCTACAAGGCCTTCAGAGGAGCATATCGGCTCAAAACGGCTGCGCCTACCGCCTTCTTCTATAAAGACCTCATTTCCCTGACACCCGAAGGTGAAGAGCGGCCTCAGACCTATGAAACTATAACGCCCCCATTTTTCTCCACCCTCAAGGCTTTCAAGCAAAAAGGCATGGGTACCATGTAGGAGCTTTGTAAAAAGGGAAACTGGCGTATCCATATCTACCAGGATATCGCACCACAACGGAACAAGGTTCGAGCCATTGCAAAGTCTTTTAAATTCTTCGTAATCAGGCCGTGGCATCAACTGGTTTCCTTAAAATTTGATTAAAAATCAAATTTTAATTGTGGGATGCCACAGGCCTTATGTCAAGGGTTTTGTTGCCCACGCCCTTTAAGAGGCCTGTCTGCCCAGAGACGCGATATCAACGCTCGCTATCCTTGCAGCGAAATTTCGGCCTGTCTATCCAGTATGGAGAGGCGATCCCTTCCCTATACGCCTCAAGCGCCTCTGGTGACGAATTCACATGGAGATTGCTGAAGCTCCCGTCTTCATTTTGCCAGCGTTCATGCCAATAGATCGCCGCCTTGACCCTCGTATACCTGGTCTCAAACCCGCTTAAGGCCTCTTTTACAAAACCTGCCTTGTCAGCCGGCGGGAATTCACCCACCCCCCATTCTGCAACGATGACGGGCTTGATCGGATCAAGCCCACAGATCTCTTTGTAGGCATTATCCATCACATCGTAAAAAGAGGCCCAGTCCTGCCACTTAAACATCTTTCCATAGACGCTCAGGCCCAGCCAGTCTACATATTCCGGACCCGGGTAGTAATTTGCAATCCTATTCCATGCAGCCTGCGGGAGACCGTAATGATTTACATGAAACCCCCATAGGATGTTGTCTGCACCCCTGGCCCTTACCCTGTCGACCACATACCTATATGCCTTTTTGTATAATTCGGGTCCTTGATATAGGACAACCGAGCCCTTACGCCTTACGACCTTACCCCCACCATAGAAGTAACCTGACCATGGAAACCACGTGCCATTCATCTCCAGGCCCCATGAGACAAGAATGGGTTTACCATATCGCCGCGCCGCATCCGCCCACTTGTCGATATAGCCGTCCCACCTGCCTTTAAGAATGCTGCGCAAATTAAATCGATCTGGTCCACGGCTTTCTTGATACGGCCTGTCCCACGGCGACCAAAAAACAAGGGGGATTGCACCATATCGCGATATGATCTCTAGTTGTCTTTGAGGGAATGTCTGCTCCCCCCAAAAATTCCCAAAGGCCACCACAGCAAGGTGCCTGCCGATCATCTTTTCAAAATCTTCCAAAGCATCAAAGGTGACATGAGATTCCCCATCGCCGAAATCGACATATGCACCGGTATAAGCCCCTTTTTCAGGCATAATTAGCACCTGCGGGCCATTTTTTTTGACCTTTATGTCATTATTGGCGTGTCTGCAACCGACCATGAAAAAGAGAAAAATAGATGGAATCAAAAAAAATATAGTCATCTTTTTCATGTCCATGGCAGATTTCGTCATCATAAAATTACTTTGTTAGATCCTGCAGGAAACCGAAGCTGTGCGTTCCAGTTTGCCCCAATTCACCCAAACGCCCTTTATGGCCCTAGAAATGGCCTTTAATATTGCAAAACTCAAAACAGGTCTATAGATGAATCTCATCGGCAGCACAAGCCAGATCTGCCCAAGATCTTCCCTTTCTATAAGACAGGCAACCGCAGCCAGGGCGATATCCACCAATAAAAAGGCCAGGAAATAGAAATAGAGGATGCCGTTTGCATGGCCGAATATCAATGAAAAGAACAAGATGGCATCCACAACCGGCCCGACAGCGATCAACAAGATATTAAAAAACCAGATGCTTGGTAGACTGAAAAACCCTAGCGCCTTATACCGCGGATCAAACAACATATCTCTGTGTTTCCATAGACATTGCAGCGTGCCAAAGGCCCAGCGGAATCGTTGTTTGGCAAAGGCGCCGATCGTCAAGGGGACCTCTGTCCAGGCCAAGGCCGAAGGGGCGTAGCATATCTTGAAACCACTCTTATGGAGGCTCAAGGTCAGATCCGTATCCTCCGCCAGGGTGTCGGTGCTTATACCGCCAGCCTTAGCGATTGCAGTTTTTCTAAATGAACTTACGGCCCCCGGGACTACAGTGATGCAATTGAGTTCATGATAAGCACGCCTATCTAGATTGAATCCGCATGAATATTCCAGTGATTGCATCTTTGCGATGAGTGTATATGGATTCCCTACCCTGGCATGTCCGGAAACCGCACCTACATCATTCTTTCGCAAAGGCGCAACAAGGTGCCGAATGGCACCCTGCTCAAGCTGTGTATCGGCGTCAAGCATAATGATGATCTCGTTTGAGGCTGTGTCAAGCCCGGTCCTCAAGGCCGCAGCCTTGCCCAGATTTGGCTGGCATATAAGCCGTATACGCCCGTCTCTTTGCGACATCCTGGCCGCTATCTCAAATGTCCTATCGCTTGAACCATCGTCTACCACGACAACCTCGATTCCACCTGGATAGTCGGCGTTCAAAACGGCATTTAAGGTCTGTCCTATTACCTTTTCTTCGTTATATGCAGCTATCAAGACTGTTACGGCCGGACAAAAATCAAGAAGATCCGTCACCTTGTGATCACGTCTACGGTTTTTAACAGCGAAAAACGCCACAATAAATGTCCTTAGTATGATCAAGACAGTCGTCGCTATCATAAAGGCCCAGAAAAAATTCTCAACGACATGGATCAATCTGAAACTGCCTCCGCTTAACATCATTGTCATAGGCTGCTGATCGGCGGGTACAGTGGGCATCAATTGATCCTGGGAGACGCCGAGCATCTCCGCAAGAGATACGATCTTATCCCCCCTTGCAGAAAGATAATCGATGATCTCCGGCAGCGCCTTGACGGTTTGGCTGCGATCTCCGCCCGCATCATGGAGCAGAATGATGTTTCCGCCTGAAATCCTACCCCTTTTTACGGCCTCGATCATTTTTTTTACACCCGGTCGCGACCAGTCTTCCGTGTCGATGTCCTCTGTAACCGTAATATATCCCAGCTTCTGCGCAAGCTTGACCGGCACGAGCTCGCCAGGGTCGTGTGGATTTGTATCAGCATTGTAAGGAGGTCTAAAAAGCACTGTTGAGTGACCCGTCAAGACCTCAAACAGACGCTGGGTTGCATTGAATTCAAGATAGGCCCGCTCGCTCGATACCTTTGCTATGTTTGGGTGGGTATAGGTATGTATGCCGACGGTATGTCCTTCTTCCAATACCCTTTTTACTATATCAGGATATCTCTCCATATTTGAACCGATCATGAAGAAAGTGGCCTTTACACCCTTTGCCTTCAAGATATCAAGTATCTTTGGAGTCCATTCAGGGTCAGGTCCGTCGTCAAATGTCATAGAAACACATTCTTTACAACCATTGCCCTGATGAACCACTGTAAGATAATTTGGAAACTTTTCATAACGTTCAATCACAAAACCACTTTTGTCCAGATAAACCCGACGCCTTCCATCCGAACGCACGTCATCTATAGTGATGAAGTTTCCCCTACCGAGGTTTGCTATCATATCGGCCTGTTTTATGGTCTCAAGTTGACCGAGCTGTTCAGGTGCAACCTTCGTCGCTATATGCAGGGCATCCCATATGCCGGGGTCTTCTGTGCCCAGCCTGTATACAGCAACTCCGCCTGCCCCATGGGATCTCGAGACATTAAGTTGGTTCAAAAAGGTTACGGCATCCAAGAACCAAACGGTGTGGGCAACCCCTGCGTCTTCATATGCAAAATGTGGATTATAGTACGGTGCCCCGAATTCACAAGAATCAAGTCCGGAACGGCCGGCCATGCTCATGGCGTCTGCGAAACCTATCGATTCAGCCGTACCATCACCGTCAGCCCAGTCGTAACCATAGGCGCCGAGTGCAATCACCCACTGGGACGGCTCCCCATATTCATCGACTAAGGTATCGAGCCAGCCGTTGAACCACTCCCATGATGCAATCGGGCCGGGCATATCGTGTTCAGAATTCTCGTCGTAAAGCATGGCGACAAACCGGTCTATCTCCTGGGCAAGGGCGTCCAGATCAAATACGGCCAAATCCATCCCCATTGGTACGCATAGCCACAACTCCATATCGTCGTCATGAAGGGACGAGGCGACCCTGACAAGAAACGCAGTCATGGCGGTCTTATATGAAGGATCGACCTGTTCGAAGTCGATGACCACACCGCCGGCGCCCATCTCTTTTAATTGAGACTTTAGCCTTGCTACAAATTGATCCTGTCTTGAAACCGGTCCGTTGATGAGCCCCTCCACGGCCTCTGGAGACCAAGCGTCGCCTGAGAGATTGCTCAAAAGCGGCATAAGGACAATCTTGCGATCCCTTGCCAGATCAAGGACCTTTTGCTCCACTGAGACCTCTAGTCTGCCAAGGCCATCCTTAATAACCATCCAATCAGGACAAAGATGGGTAAGTTCACCGGCGTGCCTCTTTAGTGAATCAAAGCTATTCGGGTCCCAGCTCTCATAAAAACCGAGGCATATCTTTTTTGAAGCTGCAGCGCTGGATTCGTTTTTATTTTTAAAGGGCAACGACGCCCCATTTTGGAGCTCCATTGACAAAAAGCCGCCTATCCCGCCCTTGCCTTTGGCGAACATGAGCCATAGCGGCCTTGTAATATTTTGGCTGAGCCTATTTTCCTTGTTCCGAAACACGCGCAGGCGTTCTTTTAGTTGCTGAACCGCGGAGGGCAGCCTTAATTGGGAAGGGATAAACAAGGCCTGTACAAACAAAATCGACCAGACGAAAAAGATTACGCCGGCCAAAAACATAATCAATCTAAGCCTTGGCCAGCGCTTGCCGCGGGCATCCAAAAAAACAAAGGAATCTGTATGGATATCAGGCATATATCACCGATTAATCCGGTCTGTTTTTGGGGTATTTTTAAATTTGAATAAAATTGATATATTGATTTAATTCTTCGACTTCACAGACCACATTGCATTTCGACCGATATAATACATGATTCTCTTTTATTTCATAGAGACTTTTATAAAGATATCGGCTGGCGCCATATTGATACAGGCGCCCTTTACTTCTATAAAGACTTATTGTACAAATTAAATGACCATAAGATCGGCCTGACCCTTGGAGTCCGCGGAATCCAATCAAAATGGGGGGTATTGAAATGGTCGTAATAATCAGAGAGACAAGAAATAGCGTCCTCGGTGCCGCATTATTTCTTCTAGCATCCATTCTCTTTCAATTTATCCCGTTTCTTCTCTCCATACAGGTTGTATATGCAGAATTAAGCGGACCCGACACTGCAAATGAACCGCTTCAATCGCAAAACACCATAGAAGCAACACCAGCCAACCAGAACGCCCAGGTCAAGCCGCAGGCCAATATGCAGTGCTCCGAACTCAAACAGAACCTCGACAAGGCCTCAAAAGAACTTCAAAGGCTGAAACAGAATCTTTCTGATATGGAACAGGAGAATACACGCCTTAAAAAAGAGTTGGAAAAGAGGCCGGTGGAGGAGATGCAGACAGCGGCCCTAAACAAGACGCTCGATACCATGAAAAAGGAACTGGAAGGGCTGCAGACGCAATTGACTTCCATTCAAAACAAAAACGAAAATCCAAGAGACAATAACGGTATCAGGTGGTTTATGGCAGGTGGTGGCATATTCCTGATCGGAATGTTGACAGGTTTTGTCTTTGGCCGCATGAAGAGAAAAAGACCATCGCTTATCTAGGCAACTACTCAATGTCAAATCGGGCAACAACGCCCGTCTTCTATTCCTTTTGGCCGGAATAGAGCCTTAGATATCTCTCCATCACCCTATCCCATGTATGGTTTTCCCGAATATCCGCAACGGCGTTTATGATTATGCGCCTCTTAAACTCCCGTGAATTCCTGAAAACGTCAAGCGCCCTTTTTATGGCCTCTTTTAGAACCGCCGGGCTGTGCTCGATATAAGAGAAGCCATTGAATCCATCCCTCACTTTTACAAGACCTCCTGTAGCCCTGACTACAGGGATATTGCCCATAAGTTGGGCCATAAAATCTGTAAGACCGCATGGTTCATAACGTGAAGGTATCACAAAGAAATCACCTGCCGCATATATCAAATTAGCCAGTCTCTGGCTGTAACCTGTCAGCAACGCCATGCGCCCCTTAAGATCGGGACGCTCCGCAATCCTGACAAGTTGCGTTACAATTTCTTTTTTCCCATCACCCAGAATGACAGACTGAAAGGCATTGTCTTCACCGAATAGGGCGTCGATGGCATCGGCGAGGACATCAATCCCTTTTTGTTCAGAAAATCTGCTTATTGCCGTAACCAATGGCTGATCAGGACGATATTTCAGCCCGCCGTATAATTTCAGGCCGTCAAGCTCTCTTTTTTGTATAAGTTCGCATAAGAACCTTTTACATTCAATCTTTCCACGTAGTTCGCCCTGTGCAGGATTAAATGCGGCTGGGAGACCGAGCCTTTCAGGCCGTGAAGGATCAAAATCATCAGGGTTTATACCGTTCGTGATCCCTACAAGCCTAATCCCCCTGTCCATAAGGGCATGCCCCAACCAGCCTGTCATGGCGTCCAGCTCCGTCTCTCTGAGCTCTCTTGCATAATTCTCACTTACCGTGTTTATGACCCCGCATGCCGCCCCGGCCAAAAAGGGATCGAAGCTTCCGTTCAACAGGGAGGAATAGATTACCCGCCAAGGTAGACCTGTATTGGCCTTTGCGAACGGTAGATCAGCTACATCTTGATGATAACCGATCCCTGCGTTGTGAATAGTGACAAGCGCTCTCGAGCTGCGAAAATAGTGCCTAAATCCCTCGATCTCCTTCATCAGCACCGGCGTCAAGGCTGCATGGCCGTCATGACAGTGGAATACATCCGGTCTAAGACCCATGGAGATGGCTAGTGCAAGGACCGCTTTCTGATGCAGCACGTTCATAGCAAAGTAATCATAATGCCCCTCGCCCATCTTGTGAGACGGATCCCGCCTTTCTTCTTCTTCTGTATAGGTATAAACACCAAGTTTTTCATGGAAACGCCCAGACTCGACAAGTATTATGTCAACGCCGTTTATCTCCCCCTTAAAAAAGCCAATCCTCTCGCGCCTTTCTTCATGAGCATAATTCATATCTATTTCAAGCTCAGGACCGAACGACTCAAATCCAATCTTACCCGGCTCAATAAAACCGTAACAAGGGACAACCGCTGTTACATCGTGCCCCGCCCTTACCAAGGCCTCCGATAGCTCGCGCACCACGTCTTTTATCCCGCCGGCGCCTGCGACGCCACTGTATTCCCTTGCAACCATCCAGATATTCATAACACTCCTCCTGAATCTCATATCTTACATCTTGTCAAGAACCGACCGATGATACTATAACTTACTAAATTTAAAAAACGGGTGAAAATCTTGTACGGCAGACCAGTATTAAACAATATCCTCGAGGCGATAGGCAATACCCCGCTTATACCAATCAAAAGACTGAACCCTAACAAAAATGTGACAATCCTCGCCAAGATGGAATCCTTTAATCCAGGAGGCTCCATCAAGGACCGCATAGCCCTCTCAATGGTCAGCCGAGCTGAAAAAAGGGGCGAGCTAACCAAGGACAAAATCGTGATTGAAGCAAGCAGTGGAAACACTGGCATAGGCCTTGCAATGGTCTGTGCCGTCAAGGGCTACCGTTGCCTAATTGCCATGAGTGAAGGAGCAAGCATAGAGCGACGCAAGATCATGCAGGCATACGGGGCCGAAATACTCCTGACCCCAGCCAAATTAAGCACCGACGGGGCTATAGAGGCGATCTATAAGCTCATTAGGGATGAGCCTGACCGCTATTTCTGTACAGACCAGTTTAACAATCCCGACAATTGGCTTGCCCATTATGAAGGCACTGCGCCTGAGATATGGCGCGACACGAATGGAAAGGTCAACATGATCATCGCTACAATGGGCACCACCGGCACCCTCATGGGGATCACGAAGCGCATAAGGGAATTGGGTCCAAATGTACGCATCATAGGGGTGGAGCCCTATCTCGGGCACAAGATCCAAGGTCTCAAAAACATGAAAGAATCATACAGGCCTGGGATATTCGACAAGACCCTGCCCGATACGATAGTAAACATCCATGACGAAGAGGCCTTTGAATTTGCACGCAGGCTTGCGAGTGAAGAAGGGCTCTTTGTAGGCATGAGCTCAGGCGCTGCAATGGCTGCGGCCTTCTCTCAGGCATCAAGCATGAAGGAAGGCGTGATCGTAGTGATATTTCCTGATGGCGGCGAGAGATATCTGAGTACCAATCTATTTCTGCCACGGCGCAAGAACAAAGGCGAAGAGCAAGGAGGGCCAGTCATAAAACTCACCAACACGCTCACTAGGGAAAAAGAAAGATTCGAACCGCTGCTTGCAGGAAAGGTCGGTATATACTCCTGCGGACCCACTGTCTACGAATATGCGCATCTCGGCCTATGCAGACGGATGGTTGTTGCGGATCTTTTAAAAAGACTACTCCTGATGCAAGGCTATGATGTGACCCATGTGGTAAACATTACAGACATAGACGACAAGACTATAAAGGCCGCCCTCAAAGACAACATGGGGCTTGATGACCTTACTGATCGCTATTTCCAGGCCTTTCTAGAAGACGTCTCGGAGCTGAATATCCTTCCAGCTTCCTTTTACCCGAAGGCAAGCGCCCACATACCCGAGATGATAGATATTGCAAGGCGCCTGCTGGATGCCGGATATGCCTATGTAAAACACGGCTCCGTCTATTTCGACATATCAAAACTGCCGTCCTACGGCCGTCTGTCGCGTATAGACATATCAAAGATCCATGTGGGCAAGACCGTCGATCTCGACAACTACGACAAGGACAGTCCGGTGGACTTCACCCTCTTCAAAAGGGTAACCCTTGAAGAATTGAAAAAGGGGATAGGGTTTGAGACAAGCTGGGGGCAGGTACGCCCTAGCTGGCACATCGAATGCGTGGCCATGTCTATGAAGTACCTTGGAGAATATTTCGACATACATACGAGTGGTTGCGATCTCGTGTTTCCACATCACGAAAACGAGATAGCCATGGCCTCTGCATTGACAGGCAAGCCACTCGCCAAATACTGGATTCACAGCGAACTTGTCCATGCGGATGGAAAGAAGATGTCCCGAAGCCTCAAAAACATAATAACCCTGAGAGACCTGAAGAAGAAGGGATTTTCAGGCAGACAGATAAGGTTCTTTCTCTTGAAGACAAACTATCGCAAACCCCTTATTTTTTCATTTAAAGCGGTGCGTGAAGCGGTCCAGGCATTGAGACGCATAGACAGGTTTACAGCAGGTATAAAGACATTGATCGATCCATCGACTAATATTGAGAATACCGCTGATTATATAAAAGAAACGGTCAAGGAGATGGAAAATGGCTGGAGCACTGCGTTAAACGACGATCTCAATGTCTCAGGGGCCATCGGTGCGCTTGCCCGTATGATCCGCAAGGTAAATTACTATCAAAAGAACCATGGACTTACAGGTCCTGATGCAACCACTATTTTTAACGCCCTCAAGAAATTGGATGATGTCATGGCATGCCTTGACCTTTCCGGACAAGAAGACCAGCGGCTCGAAAATATCCGTTCCCTTATCGGTCTTCGCGAGGCGGCCAGAAAAAACAAGAATTGGGCCGAGGCGGACAGATTGAGGGATGAGCTCTTGAAGATGGGCGTAGAAGTCATGGATACATGCGATGGTGTAAGATGGCTGAAAAAGGAGTAAGCGCGGCCTCTCTTGTCCGCTCCGCCGGTCCAGTGACCATCGCGGTGTTCTTGTCAAGGCTCCTCGGACTCGTAAGGGAGCAGGTTATCGCATGGTTGTTTGGGGCTGGTATGGCCACAGATGCATTTGTGGTCGCATTCAGAATACCCAACCTGCTTCGAGACCTATTCGCCGAAGGGGCGTTGAGTTCGGCCTTTGTGACGGTCTTTACGGAATATGAGACAAGGCGCTCGAGAGAAGATGCGGCCCGTCTCGTAAACAATGTATTCACCTGTCTCGTCGTCGTCGTATCGGTGATTATGTTTATCGGGATGGCATTCTCAGGCGAACTTGTGCGCCTGCTTGCCCCGGATTTCGTTCTGATCCCTGGAAAGCTTGAACTGACCACCCATCTTGCGGTAATCATGTTTCCGTTCCTGCTCCTTGTATCCATAGCCGCCTTGTTTATGGGCATTTTAAATACCAGACGCCACTTTTTCATACCTGCCCTCTCGTCCAGTTTCTTTAATCTTGGCTCCATCGCCGTCGGTGTTATTTTTGCATACCTCCTCCCAAAATGGGGGATACCTGCCATATTTGGCATGGCAATAGGGACACTTGCTGGTGGTCTCGCCCAATTGGTAATTCAAATCCCACTGTTTTTGCGGGAAAATTTGAGTATAAGGCCGTTGATAGACCTCAAAGACCCCGGACTTAGACGTATAGCCCGTCTCATCATCCCGGCCATAGTCGGGCTTTCGGCTGTGCAGATAAATATCTTCGTGAACACAAACTTCGCATCCAGGTGCGCGGAGGGTAGTGTTGCATGGTTGAGCTACGCATTCAGACTCATGCAGTTTCCGATAGGCCTCTTCGGAGTGGCATTTTCTATTGTAACCCTGCCCGCGGTCTCGAGGCTTGCCGCACTGAGGGACATCGATGCCCTTGGGCACACGCTTGTATCTTCACTTATAATGGCCTTTGCCCTGACGGTACCGGCGGCCATAGGACTCTGGATACTGGCAGGACCAATTATAAGGCTTATCTTTGAACACGGGCGATTTACCGCCTTTGACACAATCATGACCGCCGAAGCGCTCAGATACTATGCCATAGGACTCATTGCATATTCGGCGGTAAAGATAGTAGTTCCGGTATTCTATGCATTAAACGACACACGCTGGCCTGTGATAGTGAGTTTTACAACAGTCCTGTTGAATATCGTAACGATATCCATGACCATCGACCGACTTGCCCACAAGGCGATAGCACTCTCCACCTCGATCACTGTAACCTTGAATTTTATCCTCCTCGCCATGATATTATACAAAAAGATGGGGCATTATCCTGTAGGAAGGCTCTTCTCAGGCCTTGGCAGGATATGCCTTGCAGGGGCCGTCATGGGAGTATTGCTTTTATTCATGGAATCCTACTACAGGCCCTCAAATAACCCTATTATACTCACCTTTCAGATAACCGGATATGTAGCTGCAGGGACGGCAATATATGCGGTTATGCTCTTTGTTTTGAGACTGCCGGAATTCAGAGAGGTATCGGCCGCCATACGAAGACGGCTATGTGCAGGCCGCGATTCCTTTTTTTAACGCAATTATGTGAACCTCGCCTGCAAAGTGAAGGGGGCTCTTGCCTGAGACGGGATCAAAGGCCGATGGATTTGCGCAGCAGAGGTATTGGACCTCTCTGCCGACGGCGCTTATGGCTTCCTTGCTGGTCATGCCTATCAACCTTGAGGTGACCTTCCAAGTTGCACCGCACGGTGCGCCGCGTCTGACCTTAATGCCTTCAATGCGCCCATCTCTCATTTCAACATCATATTCGGGGATACCGAACTGCTCGCCGTACGCCCCTGCCGCATACAGTCTTCCAAGGCCGCAACATGTAAAAGGCGCTATGGCGCCCTGAATGTGCTGCCCGGATGCAATCACCGGTATGCCCTTTTTGTTGCAGAGCCTTACCAGATGTTCAGAAAGATCGGGGTGTTTGAGAAAATCGAGCACCAGGTCCCCGTCGAAGTCTTCAGTTATGAATTCCTCGGGCTCGTCTATTACCGACGGGAGGTTTGCAGGCAGATCAAAAACCTTTTCTACGATTATATCCCGGCCGAATTCACTTATCCCGGCGGTTTTCAACCACCCTGAACCATGTTGTTCAAAAACCACGATCCTAAAGGGCATGAATTATATCCCCAAGCGTTGTCTTAAGGGTACAGCAGACATCGTGGATATGAATGCTCTCGAGACTCCTTGACTCTATCATAACCTCTGTCCTGGCAGGCATTGCCGTCCCAAAGTGTATACCCACCTCCCTGGCCGTTTGCCGCACTGCATCTTCTGCAAACTGTGGGGCAAGATGCGCCCTCATCACCATCTCGGCCTCATCGGACCTCTTTAAGAGGTCTTGGGTGACATGAAGCGCGGCCTCAAGACACTTAAGAAGGTCTTCGTAGGATGGATCTTCGCCGTATCTCTCAATAAAAAGGCGCGTAAAGGAACGCTGTGAATGGGTTATGAGCGGGAATGAGTTGCCCTTCGCGCTAAACAACTCCTCGTTATATACCTGGGTGCATGGACATGCGGTTATATGCGAAACAGAAAGACCTATCGTCTCCTTGAAATCCAGTTCTGTTTCAAGTCTTGTCACCTCGACCCTTGCCTCTATATCGAGTGCATCAGTGGATATCCTGTTACTTACCGAGGCGATGCGCCGGACTGGGACCTTCCCTTTAAGGTTTACGTATGCAATCCCACCTCTCTGTCGCTTGATTACCAGCTCTGCAAGTGCCCTTGCATAGAAACAGAGATCATTAAACGGCCTGCCGCAGAGGGACGAGACCGCCTCTTCCATCCTTGACATGTGTATGCCGCGCGAATCAGCCGGAAGGCTTACCCCGATATTTGCATCAAAGGGTAATTGCCCGAAGGGAAGACGTACCCAGAGTGTTTTGCCTGAGATACCAACAGATGTAAGCCCTATCCTGAACGAAGGGGCCTCCTCTGGGACATCGTGGGCATTTGCCAGGACCCTCGAATGTTCTTCGACTGGGATCGTCAAGGCTCTATTAACCCTTGCGCCTTCATGCCCACATACCAGTCCTGTACGCTCTTCCATTTCCAAGCCTCCTTGGCTGCAAACTCATGCATGCCCTTGAGCCGTAAGATCTCTTCTTGTCCTGCCAGACCAGACGCCATCACTGTCTTTTCGATCTTGCCTATGAGATTCAGGATATTGTCCGCCACCCCATTGGTATTACAAAGACACCCGCTGTGCAACGTCCTAATGGTTATGATCTCGGACACAAAACCAAAAGGAAATAGGACCGACAGCCTTAAAAAAAATACCCAGTCCTCACCGAGTACACCGCCTTCAAAACCGCCAGCCTTTTCAAACGCCTCTCTGGTCACACAAACCGACGATGGCACCAGGAAACACCACCTCACGAGCTCCCTAAAGACATCCCCTTCTATGGCGCGCCCACGTTCAGGGATAAAAAATTCCCTTTCCGGTCTTGAAATCATGTCGATATTTTTAGTGATGCCGTACGCCACATTGAGTCCCTTGGCTATAGCCGACATTAACGCCGAGACATGATTCGGGAGCCACTGGTCGTCGGAATCGAGAAACATCAAAAGTCCGCCGGCTGCAGCCGCTACCCCCATATTCCTGGCAAGACCTGGACCAATGCCACCTGTTTTTATGACCTTGACCTGTGGAAATCGTTTTTTTACGGCGGAAGGTGTTCCATCAATTGAGCCATCATCAACGACTATCACCTCAGAAACGGCCTTGGTTTGGCAAACTACACTTTCTATGGCCCTTAAGACCAAATCTTTCCTATCTCTTACAGGTATAATACAGCTAATCTTCATTTCTTTTCGCTTACATCCCGTCCAGGAGGAAAACACATGGCCGCATCTTTTATGCGACCCTCAAGCCTATATTCAATATAAGATGAAACCATAGGGAACATATCATCGAGATATGCGCCTATCTCCTTTTCTGTGGCACTGGTCTTTGTCTGGCAAAATAGGCACTTGCGTTCACCCCCACCTGTTGATGGAAGACCGAGGTCCTCAAGAAGGTGCCTGCCGACCGATTCGATATCCAGGTCTTCATAAAGTGGAAAGGCCGTTCTTATGCCGAATCTCTTTGAAAGATGCGCTGTTTTTTCCATGAAGACATAGGTCTGTTCAGGATAATAACCCTGTTTTTTCGTATAACCGGCAAGCATGGTAGGCGCCAGATGCTCAACGCAATAGATTATACCCCTGGCGTGCATGGCAAGTTTACAGGCTACACAGACGAGGTTCTTTCCGCCGTATTTAGGCATCAGGTCTTCATAGACGTCAAGCCACAGACCCTGAAAGAGTCTCCCCATATCAAGCTCTACATATGACGTCTTCGGGACCTTGTCCGGCTCTGGCGCCTGGGCTGCAAGTATCCGCTTGGCCACTCTCATGCGGTTTTTGGGAAAGGCCGGAAACCGCCCCATGCCGTTCAACATATGCAAAAGATGGATGCGTCTTGGTCTCGGTATAAGCGGATGCCTACCCGAAAAGGCAAGCGCATAGAGAGAAAGGGAATCGGTGCCGCCTGAATATAGAATAGCGACATCCTGACACTCAGGAACAGGCATCCAAGTCATAATCGTCACCTCTTTTTTATCTTATATCGCAAAAAGACCTCGCCACTTTCCTCAACCCTGGACTCAAAGAGTTTCATATCCAAGAAAGGTCTTCCCAAAGGCAACGGGCCGTCGGCAAGACTTGGCGCCCCTTTTTCACCGGAAAGTTTGGGCGTTATAGTCAAATGAAGTTCATCCACTATGCCTTCATAAAGCGCACTGTAATTAAGTCCGGCCCCGCCCTCAATCAAAACACCCTCAACCCCGAGCCTTGCCAGGGCAGAGACGGCGTCGGCAATTGAAAGCCCAAAAGGGCCTTTATTTATACCGACAACTGTGGCCTTTCTCCCGACCGACAGCCTGAGATCTGGAGCTATTTCCAGCCCTGTGAATATAATAGGTCTACGCCCGCGACCCTCTAGAAAGAGTCGCTTTCCGTAAACAGGTATTCGCCCTGAACCCGTTATGATGGCACGTATACGATTCCTCAACGTCACCCCGCCTGGACCAAGCATCTCTGGGTCGCCCAAACGCAGCGTGTTTGCACCAATCAGGCTTGCATCCGTCTCAAGGCGCATTTTCTCAAGATATTCTCTGTCGAGCGGGCTGCCCGAGACGATCGGCCCTATCCTGCCGCAGGCAGTGGACGCACATATGATTGTTACCTTCATGCCATCTCTTTGTCTTACGGCAGTCTTTTAATGAAATCTCTCCAGATATGTCAAAAGCCTTTGGGCCTCCTCTGGCACCTTTGGGATATCTCCATATAATATCTCGCTTGGCAGATAAGGATGCAGATAAAAGGCCTGGTTTGCGTCATAGTCATTGTAAATATATACCCCTTGTAAGGATACCCCTGCAAAGAATCCCCTCGCCCTTGAATATGAATAGACCTCGGCCTTAAGTGAAGCGTCTGTTGCAGCCTCGAGCTTCCTCCCTACAGGTCCTGCCGCCACTGAGAGATCAACACCCAGCGTCGCATTGTTGCTCAAAAAGGCCCTTACCCCCCTTTCGTTCATAATAACCATGACAAAGTCGACCGACTCAAGGCCTATCTGCCAACCAAAACTCCCACCACCCATGGTAAGAAATGTAGGCCCTTTCCATTTGTTAGTCTTTTGATCTCTAACAACCAGGATGCCCTCGCCGTAATTTGCGCCCAGAATAAAACCGCCTTTTATGACACCTGGGAAAATGGCTATGCCAGCACAGCTTGACAGAAGATCATGTGGTATACCTTTTTCGGGCGTAGCGTTCAACTCGTAAAGGACCCTGAAGGCGCTATCAACCCGCTGATAGACGCCTTGTCCTGCCGATGCCGCCACTGGATACAAGGCATATACAAAAGAAAAAATCAAAGGTAAGTAGCTGGCGTAGCGTTTCATAATAGGGTCCTTTTGTTTAAATTTGATAATAGCTATTAAAAATTTTTAACAAAAAGCCTGAGAAATTGCAATCTCTAGCACGAATCTGCATATAAAAAGATAAAACCTAAACCAGTCTGCTCAGAACCAGATTGGCGAGGCGTCTGCCACGTCTTGTAAGAAAGAGCCTTTCCGAATCATGATAAATGAGCCCGTTTTCAGTAAGTCGATCGATCTCGTCTCCGTAATAGCCAAGGACGTCGCGTCTCCATTCCGTCTGAAGGTCTTTGAAATGGATACCGTCCACAAGCCTCAGACCCATAACGACGGACTCACGAAACCTTGCGTCTTCATCTAGGACCTCCCTTGACCTAATTGGTATCTTTCCAGAGAAGACAGCTTCCATGTAACAAAGGACATCCGCCTCGTTTTTATACCGCGTCGGAGGGAGATATGAAACAGCTGCACAACCAAGCCCCAAGTAGGTCTTATTTTGCCAATAGGTAAGATTATGCCTACATTCAAGGCCTGGGCGCGCAAAATTCGATATCTCGTAGTGTTTGTAGCCGACTTCAGACAAAAATCCTTCAGTCATATCTGTTAAGAGCAAAATGGTATCTTCGTCAGGCAACACCACCCTACCCTGCTCAACCCAGGCCTTGAAATCGGTTCCGTCTTCAACAGCGAGTTCATAACAGGAAATATGTTCCGGCCCAAGCACCGCCGCTTTTTCAAGCGTCCTCTGCCACAGGACTGGATTATCGCCCGGCCAGCCATAGATCAGGTCCATGCTTATAACCTGAAAATCTACAGCTCTGGCCATTTTAAAGGCATTTATAGCATCTAAAACAGTATGACTCCTCCCCAGGGCCAAAAGTCCTTTCTCTGATAGAGATTGTACGCCGAGGCTCAGGCGATTTACACCGGCCGCCCTTACAGTTTCCAGCCATTTAGCGCTGACAGACCCAGGATTAGCCTCTACAGTGACCTCTACGCCAGAGGACAAAGACCATGAAAGACCTTCAAAGGCCGCCTTGACGACCCTGGCAAGACCGTCAGCCTGAATTGTGGAAGGAGTCCCACCCCCGATATACATGGTATCGAATGTGAGGGCACGAATATCATCCCGGACGGCATAGAGATCCAGTTCCTTCAGCAGGGCATTGAGATAACGCCGCTTAATCTCCTCGGGAAACGGCCTGGAGACAAAATCACAATACGGGCACTTTCGGGCACAGAAAGGGATATGGATATACAAAGCAGCCATATCATAAATAAACAGGATAATAAAAGGTCTTCAACTCATGCATTTATGTCTTGACACAGACCTGGATCGAGCCAGCGCTCCTCAGGAAACCTTTCATGAAAGAAGGCCGAAAGGGCTGCCATGACATCCTGAGGCCCAGGCATCTCAAGAAGCCGTTTTACAAGGACTGAGCACTCATCCTTATCGCACAAACAAATGAGACGCTTCACCCTTGGTATGGCGATGGCGTTCATGCTCAGCTCATCAAGCCCGATCCCGACAAGAATAGGGATATACATCGGTTCACCGGCCATCTCCCCGCACATGGCCACCTCTATACCGGCCTTGTGGGCCGCCTCTACCGTATAATGTATCATCCTCAGGATGCCAGGGTGAAGCGGTTCATACATATGCGCCACATGTTCGTTTGCCCTATCTATGGCCAAGGAATACTGTATGAGATCGTTCGTGCCGATGCTGAAAAAATCCACCTCTTTTGCAAGTATATCCGCTATCATGACCGCCGTTGGCACCTCGATCATGATGCCGATCATCATATGCTCATCAAACGGGATGCCAAGGCCCCTGAATTTCTCTCTGATTTCATCGAGATGCCTTCTTATCTCAAAGAGCTCCTGCCTTCCTGAGATGAGAGGGAAGAGCATCTTCACCCGTCCATAGACGCTGGCCCTCAAAATCGCTCTCAGTTGGACATCGAACAGATCTGGGGCCTTTAGGCAAAGACGAATGGCCCTCAATCCGAGGGCCGGGTTCAATTCCTCTCCGAATGAGACCGGCGCCGCGAGCTTGTCACCGCCTATATCAAGGGTGCGTATGGTAACAGGGTTGGGTGCCATGGCGGTTATTATGTCCCTGTATGCAGTGAACAATTCCTCCTCGCCCGGGAGTTCTTTGCGTGTCAAATAAAGATATTCGGTACGCAACAGCCCTATCCCATCAGCGCCGTGAAATCTCGCGGACGGGATCTCATCGGCCAGCTCTATATTGGCCTTCACCTTTACCGCAAAGCCGTCTCTGGTCACGGCCGGCAGGTGGCTATTATAGATGATATCCTGACGGTATCTGATGTAGCAGGTCTGTTTTTTCTTGTAAAGTGCAAGGGTATCGTCTTCTGGTGCTATGACCACCTCGCCGGTCAAGCCGTCAACAACCAGCACCTCCCCCGAAAATACCTCAGATGTGATATTTTCAAGACCGACTACGGCTGGGATCCCGAGAGACCTCGCAAGGATGGCAGTATGAGAGGTGCGGCTCCCTATGTCAGTCACAAAAGCAAGTATCTTGGATGGGTCAATCTGTACCGTATCAGCAGGCGATAGGTCATGGGCCACGATAATGACCGGTTCCCTGACCTTACTCAAGTCTCCTGCGGCATGCCCAGATAATAGGCCAAATATCCTTTCTACGACATAGTCAAGGTCCTTGACCCGTTCTCTGATATACTGGTCCGTTATCTTGCTGAAAAGCCCTCTTGCATGCTCGACAGCCAGGCTGAGCGCCCACTCGGCATTGATCTTTCTCTCGGCGATAAGTTTGAGTGTCTGATTATATATCATTCGATCTTTGAGCATCAAGAGGTGCGACTTAAATATCTCACTGTGACTACTCAATTCATCAGGCAATCCGGCCATCAGCATGTTTATGTGATTTTCTGCGTCTGAAACAGCCTTTTTGAAACGACGGATCTCGGGCCCAATCTCATGCCCTGACAGCACTGTCTGTGGTATCTTGAATTTATATTTGTCCAGAAAGAAAGCACGGCCTATCGCGATGCCTGGAGAGGCACCGACGCCGTTGAAGACAATTTCTCTGTGATTATTTTGTCTGGCGGCGGTCATGGTCAATCCCTTTCACCGAAACCACTTTCGATCAGTGCCTTGAGCGCCAAGACAGCGGCTGATGCATCAGGACCGCTCGCCCTGACCTTGAGACGACTGCCCATAGGACAAGCAAGCGTCAGCACCTCAAGGATGCTCTTGCCGTCCACAACAGCGTCGTCTTTTATCAGCCGCACATCGGATTCGAATTCACTAGCCAGGCTGGCGAAGCGTGACGCTGGTCTGGCGTGAAGGCCGAGTCGGTTTAAAATGATTACTTCCACCTCAAGGGAGTTATGAGACATGACCTTTTTAATTTTGTAACAAATACTACATAACATAAAAGAGCAAGACATGTTAAGTCAAGCATCAATAAAAAGACTATTAGGATATCACCCATCTGCACTGTTAATCTGATTTGTGTAACAGCATGATAGCTGTCAGGAGGGATCCGTCCAGATCAAACGGTTGTACAAGGGCCTTTTAATGCAAATCCGACAAAAAATATCGTGCCTCAACAAGGGTTTTTTGCAGGAACCCTTGACGCAGACAGCAACCATTCATTATCTTGATCAAATCTATCTGTTCTTTAATTCCAAGAGAGGAAGGGATTGAGCATGGAAAATGAAAACATCAAGAACATCGCCATTGCTGGCAACAACGGGAGCGGCAAGACCTCTCTGGCAGAGGCCGTGCTTTTTACTGCCAAGGCGACAAAACGCCTGGGCAGGGTGGATGACGGGAGCTCGTGTCTTGATTTTGAACCGGAGGAGATCAAACGCCGCATCTCAATAAGCGCCGCCCTTCATAACCTCACATGGAAAAAGACAAGGGTCTTCATAATCGACACCCCAGGGGAAGACAATTTCCTGCCAGAGACAAAAATGGCCCTCAGGGTTGCGGACAATGCCCTTTATGTGATGGATGCGGTTGATCCATTGAAGCCACAAACGGAAAAGACATGGCGCATGATCAAGGAGCTTGGACTTCCGGCTATGATCTTCATAAATAAGATGGATAAGGAGAGGGCGGATTTCAAAAGGGCTGTCGATACGATAAAGACGCTCGGCATAAGGCCGGTACCGCTTTTTATGCCCATAGGGGCACAGGAGGGGTTTAAAGGTATAGTTGATCTCATCCAAATGAAGGCCTTTGTCTTTGCCCCGGATGGGAGCGGGAAGGCGACCCAAATCGACATCCCTCCCGACCTCGAAGACGAAGCAGGTGTCTTGCGTGGAAATTTGATCGAATATGCAGCAGAATCTGAAGACAGCCTGCTTGAAAAATTTTTGGAGGGGGTGGAGCTGAGCCCGGAAGAAATAATATCAGGCCTCATGAAGGGCGTCAGCGAAGGCGGTTTTGTACCTGTAGCATGCGGATCCGCCATAAAAAACATAGCAAGCCCAAATCTCTTGGATCTTATAGTCAATCTTATGCCTGGTCCTCAGGCCAGGGGAGACGTTAAGGGCCTCAATCCAAACACAAGGTCCGAGATCATCATGAAACCGCTGCATGATTCGCCTGTATCCGGCATCGTCTTTAAGACCTTGATAGATCCATATGCAGGGCGTCTCTCGATCCTACGGATCTATTCCGGCACCATCAAGCCGGACGGCGTTCTCTATAACAGTATCCGGGAGGTTGATGAACGCTACGGCCAGATATTCCTCCTCGAAGGCAAGGCCCAAAAACCAGTCGAGCAGGCGACACCCGGCGAGATAATCGCCATTACGAAGCTCAAAGAGACGGCAACGGGCGACACCCTCTGTACCCGTGCAAATCCCGTAATATACCCCTTTGTTGATATACAACCGCCTGTGCTGACCTATGCCATTAGACCCAAGACAAGAGGGGATGAAGAAAAGATCACACAGGTACTTGCAAGGCTCAAAGAAGAAGACCCGACGCTCGCGATACAGCGGGATCAACAGACAGGAGAACTTCTTATAGCCGGAAACGGACAGATACACATAGACGTCACCATTGAAAAGATGGAACGCAAGTTTGGGGTACAGGTCGAACTCGCCCTTCCGAAAATCCCTTATCATGAGACTATAAAGGCTGCACAAAAAGGGGTAATCTATCGACATAAAAAACAGACCGGCGGGGCAGGTCAGTTTGCCGAGGTCCATTTTGACATCACGCCGCTTTCACGTGGGGCCGGATTTGAATTTGAAGAGGCCCTTGTCGGCATGAATGTCCCAAGAAACTTTGTACCGGCTGTTGAAAAAGGGCTTCATGAAGCGCTGCAGTCAGGTCCGTTGGCCGGGTTGCCGGTAGTAGATATAAAGGTAAGATTTTACGATGGTAAGTCGCATGAGGTTGATTCATCCGAAACTGCCTTCAAGATAGCAGCGATCCAGTGCTTCAGAAAAGGCGTACTGGATGCCAAGCCGACCATCCTTGAACCTATAGTCAAGATGACTATTGAGATACCAGACAATGCCGTAGGAGATGTGATCGGGGATTTAAATTCAAGGAGGGGGCGGGTGATGGGTATGGAGCCGGGACAAGACGGTCGCCAAGTAATAACCGCTCTCGTCCCGATGGCCGAGGTCCAGCGCTATGTACTCGACCTAAACGCCTTAACCGCTGGACGCGGGACATTCTCTATGGAGATATCCCACTATGAAGAGGTGCCCGGGAATCTACTCGACAAACTCATAGCTAAGATCAACGAGGAAAGGGGCAAAGGAGAAAAATAGAATGTACACAGCTGGTATACTCACGATCAGCGACAGCGCATCCAAGGGTGACAGAGAGGATGCAAGCGGTACCGTCATATCCAGACTTCTTAGTAAGAAAGGATTCGATGTGCTTATACATAAAATAGTGCCTGATGAACAACAGACCATCAGTAAAATCCTCATGGAATGGGTAGATGAAAAGGAGGTGGATATAATCGTAACGACAGGCGGCACTGGGCTTACGCCGAGAGATACAACGCCAGAGGCCACAATGGCTGTGATCACACGGCTTATTCCAGGCATACCAGAGGCGATGCGCGCTGCGGGTATAGGAGAAAACCCAAGGGCCATGCTCTCGAGGGCAGTGGCCGGGGTCAGAAAGCGGACGCTCATTATAAACCTGCCAGGTAGCCCGGCCGGGGTTGAGACCGGCCTTTCTGTGATCATGCCCATTCTGAAGCACGCGATCGATAAAATAAAAGGTGACAATACCCCATGCTGTGAAAGATAAGAAATGCTTCCTTGCTTTAACAATAAATAGTGATTCCTCCATCTTTTGAAGAGGAAATAAAAAATGTTTTCGTGTCATCTTTAAACAGGAGTATTTATGAAAATAGGTATAGTAGGTCTGCCTGGGAGCGGCAAGACCACCATCTTTAATGCCCTTACCGGCGGCCATGCCGAGACTTCTTCATATAGCGGCGCCAAAAAAGAGGTGAATCTTGCGATAGTAAACGTCCCGGACAAACGCCTCGATGCCTTGTCTGATATGTACAAACCCAAAAAGACCATTCATGCCCAGGTGCAATATGTCGATGTCGGTGGCGGCATTTCCGGAAAAGATGCCGACGGCCGCGCCAAAGACGCCTCTATGGATGAAATTTTGAGGCTCCTCCGACCTGTCGATGCCCTGGTGCATGTAATCAGAAATTTTGAACGGCCAGGGGATGCCGCTGATCCGCAAAGAGACCTCGAGGCCTTTGAATCGGAACTCGTGTTGACTGACCTCATTGCCCTGGAAAGACGTATCGAAAAGGTTGAAAAAGAAATCATTAAAGGGAAAAAAGGGGATCCAAACGAATTTGAGTTGCTCAAAAAGGCATATGAGGTATTAAATAGCGGTCATGCCCTAAGGTCCTTAAATAAGATCGCAATGTCTCCTTTGCTCAAGGGCTACGCACTCTTATCCGCAAAGCCGTGCATCGTAGTCTTAAACAGCGCAGATGAACTCAGTGTGGGCGAAACTCATCTTGTTGCACCCGAAGGCGTAGTAACTGTTGAAATCAAAGGGCGCCTCGAGATGGAGCTCAAAGAGCTCCAGCCTGATGAGGCAGAGGCATTCAGAAAAGATCTAGGGTTGTCAATACCGGCCACCGACAGACTCATCCAAGAATCTTATGCCCTTCTAGGGCTCATATCTTTCTTTACCGTCGGTGAGGATGAGGTACGGGCATGGGATATTGCAGCCGGCACGCATGCCCAAAAGGCCGCTGGCGTCATCCATTCAGACATAGAAAAAGGGTTCATAAGGGCCGAAGTGGTCTCGTACGAAGATCTCATGTCCCATGGATCGTATGTCGCGGCGCAAAGGGCCGGCAAGGTTCGGCTTGAAGGCAAGGACTATGTAATAAAAGACGGCGATGTAGTAAATTTCAGATTCAATGTCTAGGTCTTTAATACAGATGGTTGCCTTTCAAAAAAACGGCATACAAAAAGACAGCGGGCAGGATGGGATAAAAAATGATGGACTGAAAAATATCATGGACGGCCTCTCAATGACACCCATGTTTGATGGGCTCTCCGTTGAAAGGCTGAGGTTGATCGCTGGCATCACTGAACTCCGCCTTTACCGCAAAGGACAGACCATTTTTTCCGAGGGTGACCCGGCGGCTGGTTTCTACGCGGTCTTTTCGGGCCGGGTCAAGATATTCAAACTCTCCCCTGATGGGAAGGAACAAATACTGCATGTCTTCGGGCCGGGCGAGCCGTTCGGAGAGGTTGCTGTGTTCGAGGGTATAAATTTCCCGGCCTATGCCCAGGCGATGGACGATGTCACAGCCATATTCATACCGAAGGAACGTTTTGTAGAACTGATAGCTAGAGACCCAGCGCTCACATTGAATATGCTATCGGTATTATCAGTTAGGCTCAAAAAATTCACCCACCTCATAGAAGACCTCTCGCTAAAAGACACACCAGGGCGGCTTGCTAAATACATCCTGCTTTTGAGTGACAAGGGCCATGGGTCTGACAAGATAAGGCTTGACATCACAAAGAACCAACTTGCAGGCCTCCTTGGGACCATACCCGAGACGCTCTCGAGGATTTTTGCGCGCCTATCAGGCCGCGGGCTTATCAGGATGGAAGGGGCCGATATAACCATCCTTGACCGCAGGGGTCTTGAAGATCTGGCCCAAGGCGTCGCTAAACTCATTTGACAACAGACCCAAACAAAGGCCGGCCTTGATGTTTAGAGAATGAATGATAAATTATAAAAAATAACATTAAAAATACTACTAAAGACCTTTCATGGATATCCCTACCCCCAATCTCTCTCTGTGCCTTGAAAAAATCAACTCCGCCGAATGGCTGCCATGTCCGGATCAGGCGCTATCAAGGTGCCTGAGGCTCTTTACTGAAAAAGATGTCTCTTTAAATATGATAGAAGAGGCCTTTAGGATAGAGACAAGCCTGTGTTCGCAGCTCCTTAAGGTCGCAAACAGTGCATTTTATGGTGCGACCAAGCAAATACATGATGTCCGCAGGGCCGTAATGACAATAGGTCTGAGAGAGGCAAAAGGTATATGTCTGTCAACGGCCTTGATGCAGCAATTCTCTCAGGCGTTGCTGCCCACTGCCTTCGATCTCATAAAATTTTGGCGTCATTCTATGCTGACCTCATTCATTGCAAGCGAACTTGCGATGGACAAAACATGGATCAAAAGGGATGAGGCGCAACTTTATGGTCTTCTGCACGATATCGGCAGGTTGGCCATGGCCGCATTGCTGCCGGATTGGTTTAATAAGGCCGTTACGTCTTCACTTAATGGGGGCAAATCGCTCTGCGAGGCTGAAAATGATCTAGGTATAACACACTCATTCTTGGGATGGGCACTTGCAAAAAAATGGAGACTGCCGGAACCTGTCTGCCTAGTGATCCGCTGGCACCACGATCCAATAAAGGAAGGCATCTATTCAAAACAGGTGGCCCTTATATATATAGCGGATTATCTTGCTAACACTATTGGAAAGTCCGTTATAGTGCCGCAAATAGTCCCCAATGAAAAAATCTTATCTCTTGCAGATATAAATCTATGGAAATTGCAGGATTCCATGGATACGCTCAAAAATCTAACAAACAAGATAGAGGCATTCATCAATGATGCCATCTAATAAATCAACCATAATCGAACTATTGAAACATGAACAACAACAGACAGAATGTTAGAAAATCCACGATCACTGCTGATCCTGTATCAGCATCGATCAGAGATGATTTTTTGCAATTGAGAAGCCAAAAATTAGAAACGATCAATGCCTTGGGTATCATTCTAAGAATGATACGAACGGCAACCGCCAATTTACCGCGCGATATACTGGCACAACATATCACAAGGATACTCATAGAAGATACAGATTTTGAAAACGCATCTATTCTTCTTTATGACAAAGAGCATGATTGTCTAAGGTTAAATAAGGCGACTGGGTTTTTGGATGTCCTGGGTGACAATATCGAAATCGATTACAATAAAGATCTTGTTTTTCAAAGGGATGAGGGTATTGCATGGCGTGTATTCAAGTATCAAACCCCATTTTTTATAGAAGATTGCGAAAGCCAACCGCTACCCAATAAAAAGGGGGCAAAAATAAATCCCGGATCCTTTGTCTGTCTCCCTCTTGGGGACCAAGGGGTCATCAATATGAGTGCTTCCAGAAAAAGGATGCTCCCAGAGATCAAGAGAAGATGCCTTATAATCCTTGCCGATCTCGCAGGACATCTGCTTCGACAGGCAGACCTTCAAGACCATCTCAACAGCGGACATCTGAATCTGCAGCAACTCGTTGAGGCTGGCATCATCGGTCATGGTGCGGACGCCTGGCTAAAGGAGTCAGCATCATATCTAGAATCAGTCATGCAATATATCCCCCAGGGCATATGCATTATCAATATAAACGGCGACATTGTTTATGCAAACCAGCGCCTTTTGAATATGCTTGACAGTGAGATCAACCATCTGAGGAACCAACCGATAAGTAAGATAGTTGTTGACGCGGCAGGCTTTGATGAGGTGTTTAAGCACGTCCTCTATAAAAGAGAGATAACCCGAGCGTCTGACGTACATCTTGCGAAAGCAGACGGATCGGCGCTGCCGGTTGAGATATTTCTCCATCCATTGAAGGGCCGGGGCGGCCATATCGATGGGGTTATGTTGGTCATCTATGACCCTTCGACTAGGCAATCCATAAGTGAAGATCTATTGCGTGATGAAAAACTTAAGGCTATCGGCACCATGGCAGGTGGGATAGCGCACAACTTTAATAACCTTTTGACAGCCATCCTTGGTAATATAGAGCTTCTCGCAAGAGGCATAACAGACCCTATTGCGCTCAAACGTATAAAGAATATAGAAAGGGCGGTGCTTGACGGGGCGCAGATGATACGCCGGCTCCAGACCTTTACTAGGTTCAATGCCTTAAAACAAGAAAATTATGCCCCGACTGATGTAAAGACAGCCATAGAAGATGCAATAGAACTCACAAGCCCGCGATGGAAAGATATTTGTCAGAGAAAGGGGATCCAGATAAATCTTATTAAACAACTTGATGATACCGGGCCGGTATCCATCCAGCAGTCCGAGTTGAGAGAGGTGTTGATAAACATGATATTCAACGCCATTGAGGCCATGCCAGATGGGGGTGACATCACGCTGCGCACTTATCAGCACGGTTCGACAGCATTCCTCGAGATCGAGGACACAGGCTCAGGTATGTCCGATGATATAAAGAGACAGGTGTTTGACCCATTCTTTAGTACAAAAGGCGTTGAAAACTCCGGCCTCGGGCTCAGCATATCGTATGGTCTCATCGTTGGAAGCGGTGGAGATATAAGGGTAAAAAGCCAACCAGGCAAGGGCACGACATTTATCTTGTCCCTGCCTGTCGTCAAACACCATCAGCCGGACGCGGCAAACAAGGAAGGTCTTGCCGCCATAAATGCGCTGCGGATACTTGTGGTAGACGATGAAGCGCCCCTTGTCGATCTTTTATCTGTCATGTTAAAAGATATGAACCACATCGTAACAGGTACCTCAAGCGGCGAAAAGGCCTTATCGCTCATTGAAACTGAAAGATTCGATCTCATAATAACAGATCTAGGCATGCCGCTGGTAAACGGCTGGCAGATAGCCGCAGCAGCCCATGCAAAATCCCCCCCTGTACCTGTAATCCTCCTTACTGGCTGGGGATGTGATTATGACGGGAAAGACCTCAAGGCCAGAGGCATAGCTGCGGTCCTTTGCAAACCGTTCAAGCTGGATGGACTTATTTGCGCAATATCAGAGGTAGTCAACCAGTCATGATTCTAAAAGCTGCCTGCGCACCGCGCAGGCTTGGGTAGATTATCAGCCGTAGCTATTAAAACAGCCATACCCCTGGACATAATATCCATAATGGGCAAAGGCCTTATCAAGTTCTATACGTTGATCATCGGGCAGGCTGTAATAAAAATTATAGAATTCACTTACATAATCCTTATCCGAGCATGCATATGAATAGATCTTTTGTTGTTGTCCTTGATTGAGCGATGTGGAGGCCAGAATCTTTTTCAAATAGGTGTGACAAAGGGCATCCCTGTCCTTGCCTTTATTAGGTGAACCAAGCAAAGTAGTCCTCTCAAGACTGGCCATCCCAAGCCAGTGTGTCGAGGTTACTATAACGGCACGCCTTGCGCAGCCGGAAAGGACAATGGCCGCCATAAAGAGAAAGACTATGGACACCATAGACAATACATTTCTCTTGACTAACGACATAGAGCAAAACCTCCTTTCAAATAACTTATTAATAACAAACGAACTTTTCATAGAACAATCTCTCTGCGCGCCGCGCAGCCGAAGATCATCCTCCTCAGCTGAAACCACGTATCTGATACCCGTAGAGCGCAAAGGCCCTAGCAAGGTCCAGCCGCGACGCATCAGGGAGGCCGTAATAGAAATCCCTGAAGGCCTTTGTCAAATCCTTCCCTCCACATATGTAGTAACGGACCATCTCTTTTTGTTTACCATCAAGCGAGCTTACGGCGGCGAGAATCTTTTCAAGATCTCCGTTGCAAAGCGCCTCTATGTCTTTATTTGAACTACCCGAACCGAGCAATGTAATCCTCTCTGCATTTGCCATTCCAATATCATGTGTCGTATGAATCGCCACCCCAGGTTTTGCACAACCGGAAAAAAGGATGATAAAAAATGCAAAAAAAACCGAACCGGCGACATGGCCCTTCTTTTTAAACATATAGTATCCTTTTAATATTTAGAATAAAAATTAGTATTCTAATAAATTTACTACTTTATTCTTTAAAAAAAATCAACAAGAAATTTAATATCCGATTCGAGTTTGATTAAAGCTGGCTTCTTTTGGCCAGATTTTGCCAAATAAAGATGAGACGCTTCCTCACCTCGGAGACTTCCTGGGGAGAAAGACCGTCGGTCGCCTTTTTATTCATCTCTTCGCCGGCCTTTTCCATTATGGCCTTCAGCTCCAATGCCTTGGGTCGTAGATATACGTGATAAGCCCTCCTATCCCTCGGACTTCTACGACGCTCTATAAGGCCCGATGCCTCCAGGCGGTCCAATGTACGGACAAGGGTGGGATTTTCTATATAAAGGCGGTCGGCAAGCTCCGTCTGCGTAAGCCCGTCACCGTCAAAAAGCTTCATCAGCACACAAAACTGGGCGCACGTAAGGTTGTATTGAGACAATTTTTCATCAAAACTTCTTTGAAATTCCTTGACCAGTCTGTTTGCAATAAAACCTAGACAATTATCAATATTAAAATCATTTTTCATAATTATCTTTATGACTCATTAAAATTAATATCTTTTCAAGAACATCGTTTGCCGTAAGCCCTGTTGTATCAATAAAGTACGCATCAGGCGCCATTTTTAATGGGGCAAGGTCGCGCGTAGAGTCCGCGGCATCTCTTGCCTCGATCTGTAATAACATATCATGATAATTTACGGTCTTGCCGATTGCTTCAAGCTGCCTCATCCTCCTCATAGCCCTCTCCGGCGTGCTGGCGGTAATAAAAAACTTAAAATCAGCTGCAGGAAAGACAACCGTCCCCATGTCCCTTCCTTCGGCGACGATATTATTTTTGCCGCCGATTTCCCTTTGACACCTGGTCAAATAATCCCTAACAGGCTTAAGCCTCGATACCGCAGAGGAAAGGGCGTCCATTTCGGGACCGCGGATGATATCAGAGATATCTTTACAATTCATAATAATCTTATTGTTATTAAAATCAAAGTCTAACCGTATAGTTTTTAACAACCCAGAAACAGCCTCCTCATCTGTTACGTCTAGACCGTTTTTTTTCACAATCCATGCCACAGCCCTATACATAGCGCCTGAATCGAGATACTTATAACCAAGCCTCGCTGCCAACAATCTGCTTATGGTGCTTTTTCCGGCACCCGCTGGTCCGTCTATTGTAATTATCGTCATTTCTAAGACCTTAGTCGCTTCAATGAAAAATTAGCCGAATCTACCTGTTATATAGTCCTCTGTCTCCTTCTTTGTAGGATTGGTGAACATCTTGTCAGTCGGCCCGAATTCCACACATCGCCCGAGATAAAAAAAGGCAGTATAATCAGAAACACGTGCCGCCTGTTGCATATTGTGTGTTACGATCACGATGGTGAATCTTTCCTTCAGACGTTCTATCAATTCCTCAATCTTGTATGTAGCGATAGGATCAAGGGCAGAGCATGGCTCGTCCATCAATATCACCTCAGGCTCGACAGCGATCGCCCTTGCTATACAGAGGCGTTGCTGCTGTCCACCGGACAAGGCCGTCCCGACGGCATGGATATTGTCTTTAACCTCATCCAGCAATGCCGCATCTTTAAGGGCCTGCTCCACCCTGTCGTTTAGTTCCGATTTGCTCGGGCTGTACTTTAACCTGATGCCATAGGCTACATTGTCAAATATCGACATAGGGAACGGTGTTGGTTTTTGAAAGACCATCCCAATTCTCATCCTAAGATCAATCAAATTGACATCGGATGAAAGGATATTTACACCGTCGAAGATGACCTCGCCCTCCGCCCTCTGATCAGGATATAATGAATACATACGGTTATATGTCCTAATGTGTGTGGACTTTCCACAGCCTGATGGGCCTATGAAGGCCGTAACCTTATATTCGGCTATGTCTATGCTATTATCAAACAGCGCCTGGACCTTACCATAAAAGAAATTGAGATTTCTAACCTTTATCTTGACAGGCGTATCCGGTGGAAGAAACACCCCTCTTTCCCCCTATTTTTATTTCTCCATGCGATGAACCAAAAATCTGGCTATTATATTCATGACAAGGACTGAAAAGGCAATAATAAATGACGCCCCCCAGGCCTTCATCTGCCAATCATCATAAGGTGACATCGCATAATTAAAGATAGTGACCGTAAGATTCGGCATCGGACGCAGTATCCCGCTCGGCCAATAAGGGCTGTTCAGCGATGTAAACAAGAGCGGTGCGGTCTCACCCGAGACCCTGGCTACAGCGAGAATTATACCAGTCAACATGCCAGCCCTTGCACCACGATATACCACCTGGACAACCATATGCCAGTAGGGCGCACCCAAGGCAAGCGCCGCCTCCCTCAGCCCGGATGGCACAAGCTTCAGCATTTCTTCGGTTGTCCTTGTAATGACCGGCAACATAAGGATGGCCAGGGACACAGCCCCGGCAAGACCGGAAAAACTTTTCATCGGCACGACAATGATGGCATAAACAAATATCCCGATTACAATCGCAGGGGCGCTACCGAATATGCCGGACAAGAAACGGGTAACCCCTGCAAATCTGCCGTGACCAAACTCTGAGAGATATGTACCTGCCAAGATCCCAAGCGGAACGCCCATTATCATGGCAAGAACGGTGATAATGACGGTGCCCAACATGGCGTTTGCAAGTCCACCGCCTGCCTCGCCGGGTGGAAGCGGGAGTTCGGTAAAAAACGCCCAATTTATGGCTGAAAAACCCCTGGCTAGTATTTCAAAAAGTATCCATACGAGAAAAAATATCCCTATAAAGGCGGATATTGAGGAGGCGACCAAGGCCACGCTGTTTACAAGCCGTCTGGGCAACATAGACTTCTTCTTCATGCCTTATATCCCCCTGACGTGCTTTTTTTAAGCCACCATTCTGCAAGTCCCAACACGACAAAGGTGATCAAAAATAAAACGAGCCCTAGTTCTATAAGGGCCGAGAGATAGATTCTGTCCGACGCCTCTGTAAATTCGTTGGCAAGCGTTGAGGCAATGGTATTACCAGGGGCAAACAGGGAAAGTGACAATTCATGGGCGTTCCCTATCACAAACGTTACCGCCATCGTTTCGCCGATAGCCCTGCCCAAGCCTAGAAGTAGCCCACCTATTACACCCCTCATACCGTAGGGAAGTACTATCTGTCTAACCACCTCCCACATCGTTGCACCAAGTCCATAGGCGGATTCTTTTATAACCCTTGGCGTCATTAAAAATACATCTCTTATGATAGATGCCATAAAGGGCAATATCATTATGGCCAGCACTACGCCGGCCGTGAACATCCCTATGCCCATGGGCGGTCCCTGAAAAAGCGGCAAAAACCCCAAATATCTCCCAAGAAACGGCTGTATGTAATCCGACATGAAGGGCGCAAGGACAAAAAGGCCCCACATGCCATATATAATAGACGGTATCGCAGCCAGAAGTTCTATAGCCACACCGAAGATGGGTCTCAGCGCAAGCGGCGAGAGTTCGGTAAGAAATATGGCCACTCCAAGGGCGACAGGGACTGCAAGCAACATGGCAAGCGCTGTGGATACCAATGTACCTATTATTGTTGTAAGGGCCCCGAATTCAGAGGTAACTGGGTTCCATGTGGTGGATATGAGAAATTTCAAACCAAAACGTTGAATGGAAGGCCAAGCGTTGTATATAAGCACTGCAAGCATCATTACAAGCAAGATCAGTATGGAAAGGGCCGCAGCTAACGTAATAAATCTGAAGGCCGAGTCAAAAATGGGGAGATGCGCCCATGAACCTGATTTGTCATTTTTAGCTATTAAATAGCGAAACAAGCCTCGGATCCCCGTTTGCAAACCTATTTGATGGATAAAAATTTCACAGCCTTATTTATGCTATCTGATATTAAACCAAATTTTTTCTTTTACCATATAAAAATCGATGATACCATTTTATGTAACATGATCGTCATACAATACAATCAAACAAAAGGCGCCTTGTCCGATGCCGCAAAATTTCGTATTTTAATTTGGCATCTCGATGCATAAAAATAAAATGGAGAATCAGATGGCCGAAGGACCTCAAATCTGTTTCGACTCTTCAAAAAAGATGGTGGGCAGGGATACGTTCCGCTTTTCGTGCACCCCTGAAAGGGCCTGTTTTACAGCCTGTTGCCACGATCTCAATCTTATATTGACCCCCTATGATATCTTAAGACTTAAAAAATGCCTGGGCTTGAAATCATGGGATTTCCTGAAGCGCTATACAAGCGTGCATGTCGGGCCTGGTTCAGGCCTTCCGGTGGTGATGCTTAAAATGGAAGGCGCCGACATGAAGTGCCCGTTTCTTGAAACCGGCAAGGGATGCACAGTTTATGACGACAGACCCGGCGCTTGCAGGACATATCCCCTTGCAAGGATATCCTGCCGTTCCAAAGATAGAAACGGTGTTGAAGAATTTTATTATATAGTTAAGGAACCGGATTGTCTAGGCTTTCAAGACGGGGTGGAATGGACAGTAGAAGAATGGGTCAAAAACCAAGAGATAAAACCGTATAACGAAATAAACGATATATTTGGAGAGCTTTTGCAGGCAAAGATAGAAGTAGGCGACCCAAGCCTCACGGCAGATCAGATAGAGATATTTTACCGCGGCTGTTACGATCTTGATGAATTCAGACGTTTTTTTCTGAAAGGTCCAAATCTTGATCGCTATCTAGAATCAGGGGAGATAATCAGAAAGATTACTAATGACGAGCTCGAGCTCCTCAAATACGGGATTCGTTGGGTAAAAAAAAGACTTTTCCAGGGTACTTGTCTCACATGCAAAGCGACACACCGTACACGCCAGACATAGTCTATACACCTTCGGACTGTCTAGTTTCAGGTCTTTCCTCCAGATCCCTTACAAGCTGGGCGACTTGGATGCCAAGTGATATGCATTCCTTGCCGATCATACATGCATCTGCCTCTTGAGGCTCTAAATACGTTTCAAGTCTTTTGCCGCCCCTTTCCAAACGAACCACCCAGGCTTTTTTTGCTTGATCGTATCTTACATCAAGGTCTATATGGCATTTACCGATATCAGGGTATATCTCTCTGATCTTTTCACAGAGTTCCTTTGAATCCATGACACCCCCTAATCTCAAGTTTACACAGAAACGGATGTAAAGATCCCCTTTTCTCCCGATATAGCCTGTACCGCCCATGGATCTGCCGGCCTTTCTGCATCCAATTCAACCAGTCGCCATGTATAAGGGCGGTTCAAAAGTTCTTTGCTTAAAAGGTGATGGATGGCATGACCGCTTTTAAATGAATCTATCTTACCCAAGACCGGATTACCTAAAAGGTATATATCTCCAATTAAATCAAGGGCCTTGTGGCGCACGAATTCGTCTGAAAATCTTAAGCCATCTTGGTTCAAGATGGTCTTGTCATCAAGCACAAGGGCATTGTCAAGACAACCTCCCAGCGCCAGACCATTTTCTTTGAGATATTCAACCTCTTTTAAAAAACCGAAGGTCCTTGCCCTGCTTATACGTCGTTCAAAAATATGAGGCGTAACCCTGGAATCGAATTGCTGTCTTGCTATCATAGGGTGATCAAAATCTATACCGACGGACACATAAAGACTATCACACGGTGAGATTGTGACAGTCTTATCACCCGAACTAACGGTTACAGGCTCAAGTATCTCGATATAACGCCTAGGCGCCTTCTGGCTACTCAAACCAACCTGCTTAATCATGGCTACAAAAGGATAGGCGCTACCGTCCATAATTGGGACCTCAGGCCCGTCTATCTCCACAATGGCATTATCTATACCCATCCCAAAAAAGGCAGCCATGAGGTGCTCAATAGTTGAAACAGACCCAGCAGCATTGCCCACTGTTGTAGCAAGCGATGTCTCTGTGACATATCCAATGTTGGCAGGTATAAGTGCCACTGGATCAAGATCCGTCCGCACAAACCTAATGCCAGAATCAACTGGCGCTGGATGCAATTTTATGGTCACCCTGGCCCCTGTATGAAGGCCGATACCTGAAGCCATTACATATTTTTTAAGCGTATTTTGAAAAACCACCTGCTCTCTCCACATTATTTATAAATAAACACACTCAACATCCCCTGTTAGTTACACAGGCAACAACCCTTATTTTATTTTTGAGGTTCTTAAAGAGTTCTTAAAAAGAAGAAGAGCAAAAGATATGCCAAAAAATGATTAAAAGAATAGCGCATTAAATCAATAGGATAAAAAACTGAATTAAAGAAAAATTAATGTGGTGTGACATTTTAACCTCATGCCTTAAAAGAAAAAAGAGACTAAAATGTCACATTTGACATGTCAATCGCCAAATCCGAAGCGTCTGAGATGCCTTTTATCTCTAGACCAATCTTTAAGCGTCTTGACCCATATATCCAAATAAACTTTACACCCCCATCTTTTTTCCATTTCGACCCTGGCAAGCGTACCGATTTTTTTCAGGCCGACCCCTTCCTTGCCGATTATGATCCCTTTTTGAGACTGCCTCTCTACATAAACTACGACCTTTATCCTGATCAGGCCATCCCTCCCTTTATCGAACTTCTCAGCCTCGACCGCAACGGAATAGGGCACCTCCTCCCTCGTCGTCAAAAATATCTTTTCACGAACAAGTTCGGCAGCGAACTCATCCATACCCTGATCGACTATACAAGAGCCATCATAATAATACTGAGGACCGGCAGGAAGCGATCGCAGTATCTCGCTGACAAGCCTGCCCATGCCGTTGTTGCATCTGGCCGAAACCGGGACTATGGCCCTGAATGGATATGCATCTTTGAAAAGATCTATTAATGGCAATAGAGTCTCTCTTTTGACCATATCTATCTTGTTAAAAGCAAGAATTGTATCACATCGACTGTTTTCCCTGATGACATCTACGAGCGAGAGCGCAGCTTCCACCCCTTTTTTACAGGATATATCGGCAAGCATGAGCAATAAATCCGCATCGCGCATGGCATCTATGGCCGACTTTACTATCAGTTTGTTTAAAGGCCTTTTAGGACGATGGATGCCTGGGGTGTCGATAAATATAATCTGATAATCTCGGCCGGTAAGAACCCCTTTGATATTGCGCCTGGTGGTCTGAGGCTTGGGCGTAACTATGGCCACCTTCTCTCCGAGTAACTGGTTCAAAAGGGTCGATTTACCGGCATTCGGCGCACCAATTATTGCTACAAACCCCGATCTGAAAGGCCCTTTTTCATCCAATTCACTGCGCATCACTTCAATTTTCCGATTGCGATCTCGGCCGCCCTCTGTTCGGCCTCTTTTTTGCTGGAACCAGTAGCCCTCGCAAGCATATCGCCCCTGAGATACAGGGCTACTGTAAACAGCCGCTCGTGGTCAGGCCCAGAGACCTGCTCAACCTCATAAACCGGCGTCTCATGATAGAGCCGCTGTGTGATCTCCTGGAGATTTGTCTTATAGTCCTGTTCCAGGCCGAAATCTAATGCAATATCAAATAGATCATCAAACCACCTTTTAATAAAAAGGAACGCCGGCTCAATCCCGCCGTCGAGATATATAGCGCCCACCAAGGCCTCAAACGCATCAGCCAAGATAGAATCCTTGTTGCTGCCGTTGCATCTCGCCTCCCCCTTACCAAGCAGAATGCAGCTTGCAAGTCCTAGCTTTCTGGCCTGCCTGGCCAATTGAGACTCATTTACAAGAAATGCCCTTATCCTGCTGAGGTCGCCTTCTTTGTATCCGCTCCCATACCTGAAATAAAGCATGTGGCTGACCACAAGACCAAGGACTGCATCCCCAAGAAATTCAAGACGTTCATTGTCCAGCACCCTCGGTGTCTGCTCTACAGCATAGGAACGGTGCGTAATCGCCTGTTTTGGTAATGACTTATTGGAAAAACGATAGCCTATCTTTTGTTCAAGTTCTGAGATGTTGGATCTTTTTTGTATTTGTTTTTTTTGCATTCCATTTGGATAAAAACTAAGATTAAATTGCCGATTACACGATTTCATGAGGCTGCAAAGTAAGGCTGAATGACATAAAAATAATCATTTAGATAGGTATGATTATACATCATAAAATGATAAAATAATAAATCAAGCATGGAAAATGACAAAATTGGCCTGATCATCTCGGCGTTCCGCCTTGCCGCAAAAGGATAGGTCGCTCCGTAACTAACCATCAACTCGGAAAACAAGGTAAAACCTCAAGAAGACCGACAAAGGTAAGATGGCAAACGAATCAAAAGATGATATGATCATAAACAATGAATCTCAAAGGCGCAGGGACTTCTTCAGGGAGGTTACAGGGCTTTTCCTGATTGCAACTGCTGTTTTCATCTTCGTTTCGATAATAAGTCATCTATACGGTAGCGATCTTAAAAATTGGATGGGTCCGGCTGGCACCATCATCGCCTCATTTCTTATCGATGTGTTCGGTTATACAGTATGGGTCGTTCCAGTGCCTCTGCTTTTCGCCGCCTTTTCTTTGTTCAGTGGGCCACAGACCGACAAGGCACAGCCGGCGTCATGGTTTCTACCAGGCTGGACGATAACCTTGATCTCTGCGAGCGCTATACTGCAGATGTTTCAATCTCATTCCGAAAATGGCGCTGGCGGGATATTGGGCGCCTATGTCTTGCAGGAAACCAAAAAATTGCTCGGCACAGGCGGAGCGGCTATATTTTTATCCGCCTTTTTTATTGCCGGGCTCATGGCCGTAACGCCATTTTCGCTCAAAAAGGGGGTGAATCGCCTCCTGTTCGTATTTCGTTACGTGTTTCATGGCAGGCTTGATCTTAAGAAATCAAACGCTGGGTCGGTAAAAAACCTGGAATATCCAGAAACGCCCGGACGGACGACCGTAAAAGATGATGATGGATATCCGAGGATCGTCGAGCCTAAGACAGAACGAAGTGAAAAGAAACAACGCAGAGAGACCGCAGGGGCAGAAGACGCCTCTGTGTTTCAGGCCACTTCAATAAAGGGTGAATTCAGTCTGCCGCCCCTTTCCCTTCTTGATACACCGCCTTCAAAGACTAATGTAATAAACAAATCGGCCTGTCGTGAAAACGCCCGTGTGCTTGAACAAAAACTTCTGGATTTCGGCGTTGCAGGCAAGGTGGACGAGATATGTCCAGGCCCGGTCGTCACTATGTATGAATACGTCCCTGCACCAGGCGTAAAGATAAACAAAGTAGCGTCCCTTGCCGACGATCTGGCACTGGCCTTAAAGACCCAGAGCGTTAGGATCGTGGCCCCGATACCAGGCAAGGCCGTAATCGGGATTGAACTTGCCAACCAGGAAAGGCAGACCGTATATCTAAAAGAAATACTTGAGAGTGGGACCTTCCAAGATAATAAGTATGCCCTGCCCCTGGCACTAGGAGAAGATATAATCGGCAAACCTGTAGTGACCGACCTCGCCAGGATGCCGCATCTTCTGATCGCCGGTGCAACCGGCACAGGTAAAAGCGTAGGCCTAAACGCTATGATATGTTCCATGCTCTATCGCCATCGCCCTGAGAAATTGCGGTTCTTGATGGTTGACCCAAAGAGGATAGAGCTCTCTCTCTATGACGGCATACCCCATCTACTCCATCCGGTAGTCAGTGAACCAAAAGATGCCACAAGGGCCCTCAGATGGGTCGTGATGGAGATGGAGCGCCGATACAAACTCCTTGAAGAGGCCCAGGCCAGAAATCTGGATAGCTACAATAAAATAGCCGATGAGTTGCTCCCATATCTAGTTGTAATCATTGATGAACTTGCAGATCTAATGATGGTCTCCTCTAAAGAAGTCGAATCGGCGATCGCCCGCCTTGCCCAGATGGCGAGGGCTGCTGGCATCCACCTCCTTATAGCGACACAGAGGCCGTCGGTTGATGTGCTAACTGGCCTCATAAAGGCCAACTTTCCTGCGCGCATATCCTTCAAGGTCTCATCAAAGGTTGACTCACGCACCATCCTTGATGTGATCGGGGCCGAAAGGCTCTTGGGCATGGGAGATATGTTGTTTCTTCCACCCGGCACGGCGACCCTTCAGCGTATACATGGGGCATATGTATCGGAAAATGAAATAATGAAGATAGTAGAACATCTGAAGGCCCAAGGCCAACCACAATATGACCTGTCCGTCGTGGACGCCATCCCAGGCGAAGATGATGAAGGCGATGGCGGGGGGTGCCGCCCTGACTGGCAAGATGAGCTCTATGAGGAGGCGGTCGAGATTGTAAGACAAAGCGGTCAGGCATCCATTTCCATGCTGCAAAGAAGGCTCAGGATAGGATACAACCGTTCCGCACGTATGATAGAACAGATGGAAAAAGACGGCATAGTCGGACCTGCAGATCCAATGGGGCGGCGGCAAGTGCTTGCGCGCAATTAGACTTATGGAAGATCGTCCCAGACCATCACCACCGAGCAAATCACCTTTTATAATTACTTGAATATTCATGAAGAGCGGCATATTTTAGATCTATGACCTCCGAATTGATTATAAATACTACGCCCTGGGAGACCAGACTCGCCTTGCTTGAAAACAGCTCGGTAGCTGAGCTGCACATAGAAAGACAGGCTGAAAAGGGTTATGTTGGCAACATCTACAAAGGCCGTGTGGTGAGGGTACTGCCAGGGATGCAGGCGGCCTTTCTCGATATAGGACTCTGTCGCACCGCATTTATCTATGTAACGGATGTATATGACCATCTGTCTGAATTCGAGGCCATGCTAGGTCAGGCCGAATGCGCGGAAGATCCTAATGGGTGCAATTGCAATGAAGATGACCGGATCGATTATATCTCAACCCCTTTCCGCATCGAAGATCTCCTGCATGAAGGGCAGGAGATATTGGTCCAGGTTATAAAGGAACCTATAGGGACAAAAGGCGCCAGAGTGACCTCGCACATTTCCATCCCAGGGCGGCACCTGGTGCTCATGCCCACCATTGATCAGGTTGGTATATCGCGCAAAATAGAAGATGAAAACGAACGGCAGCGTCTCAAAGAGACGATAGACTCCATGCGGCCGAAGGGCTATGGTTTTATTGCAAGAACAGCCTGCGAAGGTCTGGGCCCCAAAGATATACAGACCGAGATGGATTTTCTACTACATCTATGGGAAAATATTCAGAGGAAAAGTGCCGTCGCTCCCATACCAAGCCTTGTCTACGAAGACCTTGACATAACCCTTCGCGCCATCAGAGACCTCTTTACAGGCGATGTGGAGCGACTAGTTGTCGATTCAAATGAGGCGCATGGGCGCATATTGGCCTTTGTAGAGGCATTTGCCCCACATCTAAGGCCCAAAATCGAACTCTATACCCAAACATTGCCTATATTCGACGCATTCGGCATAGAGGTCGAGGTCTCCCGCGCCTTTGAAAAAAAGGTATGGCTCAAATCAGGCGGTTATATCGTAATCGAAAGCACTGAGGCCTTGACCGCAATAGATGTAAATACCGGTAAATTTGTAGGAAAACGTCACCTTGAAGACACCATACTCAAGATAAACCTTGAGGCCGCCAGGGAAATAGCTTATCAGCTTAGGCTTAGGAATATAGGCGGTCTCATCATCATTGATTTTATAGACATGGAGAACCCTGCAAGCAGGGAGGAGGTCTTTAAGACCCTTAAGGAGGCCCTTAAAAAAGACAAGAGCAAGGCCAATATATTGAGGATGTCCGAGCTAGGCCTCATCCAGATGACAAGAAAGAGAAACAGGGAAGACCTCAATAGCATCTTATGCGAACCGTGTTTTTATTGCGAAGGCATGGGCTATCTTAAGGCCAAGAGAACCATCTGTTATGAGATATTCCGTTTAATCCAGCGAAAATCAAGGCAATCCAAGTCAAACAAGATAGAAATAGCTGTGCATCCAGCTATCGCCGATATGCTCTTAAAAGAAGAGAGTCAACATGTTACAACACTTGAGAAATATACTGGTCATGAGATAATCGTTGTCTCAAAATCTGCATTTCATCTTGAGCAATATGAAATAACATACTTATAATCCGACCACTTTTTAAAGCGAGGTAACGATGACATTTAAACCTGGTTCGCTCCCTCTCCTCATAGGAAGCCTGCCGCTTACAGATCACGCTGAGGCGACGGAGCTGATGATGAAATATACACCTGAAATCCCACTCTGGGTGCAGCTTCCGTGCCATCCCAACGAGAGGTTGCTGAGTCAATTCTCGGAAGGTCTTCCAGGTATAAGGGGCGAAGGAGATAATATATATTTCGAAACGAGCGGACCCGACTTTGAAAAGGATCTCGTGACCTTTTATGAAAAATATCTGGCAGTTACAGAGGGCATTGCACCGCTTGAAGGGTCGATCTTTGCCTTTTCAGAGACGACCGGCAAGGGACTCAATGCCCTTCTTGCGGCACTTCGAAAGATCGAGACTAGACCTCTGGCCTTGAAGGGTCAGATCACTGGGCCGTTCACTATGCTCATAGGGCTCAAAGACAGCTCGGGCCGTGCCGTCTATTTCAACCCAACCCTTAGGGAAGCAGTGGTAAAGGCCTTGGGCCTCAAGGCTGCTTATCAAGTCCATATACTAAAGACCGAGGTCGAGCGGGTGATCATCTTCCTTGACGAACCTGCACTGGCAGGCTTTGGTTCATCCGCCCTGATCGGTATACCAAGGGATGATGTGGCGTCGGACCTCAAAGAGGTGATCTCAGCGGTCCACCAGGCGGGCGGTCTGGCCGGAATTCATGTCTGCGCCAATACCGACTGGCCGCTGGTGCTCTCCTTGCCTATAGATATCTTGAGCTTCGATGCATTTGGTTATCTTGACCGCATCCTCCTGTTTAAAAACGAACTGATGAATTTTCTCAAAAGGGGTGGGGTTATAGCTTGGGGTCTTGTGCCAACGCTAAATGAAGAAGATCTAAGGAATGCCGATACAGACGGATTACTTCTACGCTGGCAAGAATGCGTAGACGGACTCGGGGCCGACAGCTCATTGATCCTCTCACAAGGCCTCATCACACCAAGCTGCGGGACAGGGCTTCTGCCATTGGACCTGGCCGTTAAGGCAATGGCACTTACCCGTAATCTCTCCATGAACATAAGATGCTGATACTGGCGGGCGACATAGGTGGCACCAATGGTAGGCTTGCCATCTTCAGAGACGATATAATACTTTTTGAGCGCAGCTATCCATCTACTGCTGTCGATTCACTTGCCCAATGTCTGACCGCCTTTCTTCGAGACGCCGAGAGCATACTCGGTCCGTTAAAGATCAAGATAAAAGGGGCATGTCTAGCTGTTGCAGGTGTTGTCGACAAGGAAAAAGGCGAGGCTTCCACCATTAATCTGCCGTGGACTATAACCAGCCTGGAGATGTCTCACATACTAAACATCCCTAATCAGATGGTCATGCTTATAAACGACATCGAGGCCGCTGCCTTCGGGGTCATGTCGCTCGGCTCGCACCAGATGGTGAAGATCGGTGGTCTTGAGGCTACAGACCGTGGGCCCAAGGCGGTAATCGGTGCAGGGACAGGTCTTGGCGAGGCATTAATTGTCCCATTGGATGATATGAGGTTCAAGATACTGGCGACTGAGGGAGGGCATGTCGATTTTGCACCAAATAGCCCTATTGAGATTGAACTCTTAGAAAGTCTTGCTAAAAAATTCGGCCATGTAAGCGTCGAAAGGGTGCTCTCAGGACCCGGCCTTATGAATATCTACGGCTTTTTGGCAGACAAAAACGGCGTCAACCCATCATATCACAACCCTGCCGAGATAACTGCATCCGCCATGGCAAACAAGGACGGACTCTGCACAAGGGCGCTTGAAATATTCTGTTCGATATACGGTGCAGAAGCAGGAAACTTGGCGTTAAAGTGCCTTGCTTCAGGCGGTGTATATATAACGGGCGGGATAGCACCTGCAATCCTCCCTTTTCTGATCAGATCCGACTTCAGAAAGACCTTTGAGACCAAAGGGCGTCTGACATGGCTGCTGCAAAAGATCCCTGTCTTCGTGGTCATGGAGCAAAAATTGGGGCTTATTGGGGCACAAAGGGCTATCCGAGAATATCCTTTGCCCATTTGAGCACATGTGTCACCCTCTGAGCAGCCACATCCAAGGCCTCTTCATGGGTAAACCAACGGTATTCGTCGTGTTCAGGCCTTCCGATCATAGAGTTAAGCGGAAGGTCTACCGTAATACTCTTTGTCTCGGCAATGTAGTAACGAGCCACCTTGCCGTTATTATACGGCTCCGTCTCCCGATAGTCATAGCCCCAACGGAATTCCAGATCTTTTATGGTGGTTTCCTCCTCCACCTCACGTATCGCAGCTGCCACAGGCTCTTCCCCTGGCTCCACAATGCCCTTCGGGAAGTCCCAATACTTGTAAGCCCGAAGCATGAGATATTTCCAGATGCCTTCTTCCCTCCTTACCACCACAACGCCTGCCGAAAGGGTCTTTACCTGCATATCATCCTCCGTCAAATGATTTTTATAAAAGGCCCTATTGCCCCGAGATCCAGAAACTCCTGCATCATTTTGCAAGAATTATATTATTATTATAAAATCAAATCGATAAGTCATGACCAAAAAAAATAGCGATCCGCAAGGCGAACAAAAAATTGGTCACAAAAAGAAGAGGAAATTTAAATGCCATGCCTGCGGCAGAGAACTACTATTTTGCTGGAACTGCCCTTGTGGCTTTGAGATCTGTAATGACTGTCTCAAAGAAAACATGTGGGGCATGAGCAATGGTGTCACCTGGATCTGCCCCGACTGCGGCAGAATAAGGGGTTTTTAATCAGGCTAAGGCCTCGACTTCATCTATCATTTCATCTATTACGCCCAAGCCTTTGCGCCAGAATGCAGGGTCACGTATGTCAACCCCGAATGGCTCAAGGAGTTCGTACGGGCTCTTACTGCCGCCAGAGGCCAAGAGTTCCAGATAGCGATCGACAAAGCCAGGAAACCCATCTTCATAAAGCGCATAGAGCGACAAGACAAGCAGCTCTCCAAATGCATAGGCGTATACATAGCCAGGCGCATGGAGAAAATGCCCTATATAAGACCACCAGAGCCCGTAATCATCGGTCAGGACAAGGCCATCCTGAAACATCTCGCGTTGGGTCTTGAGCCAAAGGGTACAAAAATCTTCCAGAGACAGCTCACCGGCCTTCCGCCTGTGATTATGGATGGCGTCTTCAAAGCGGTTCATGGCAATCTGGCGAAAGACGGTTGCAAATATAGATTCTATCTTAGAACACACGAGGCCGAGACGTTCGTCGCGGGCCGATATCTTCTTCATCATATCTTTGAAAACCAGCATCTCGCCGAATACTGATGCAGTCTCAGCAAGCACAAGGGGTGTCCGGCTGTTAAAAAAACCAACCTGGCCAGCCAGTACCTGATGCACGCCATGGCCAAGTTCGTGCGCAACGGTCTCGACGTCCCGCAAATTTCCCGAATAATTAACAAGCACATAGGGATGTGCATCTGGTACGGTTGGGTGCGCAAACGCCCCGCCGATCTTCCCTGAAACAATAGGGGCATGTATCCATCCCTCGTCAAAAAAACGCCTTGCCAACCTCAATATATCTGAGGAAAAACGGCCGAAGGCCTCAAGTACTATATCCTTACATCCTGACCAAGATATCTCGCTGCGAGGCAGTGCGGCCACCGGGGCGTACCTGTCATAATCATACAGTACCTCGAGCCCAAGGAGCGAACGTTTTATTTTATAATAGCGGCTGACCAGGTCGTAGCGGCCGATTACCGCCTCGACAAGGGCACCTACAGTCTCAGCATCTATCTCGTTGGCCAGGTTCATGGAACTTATCCAGTCGGGATATCGGCGCAGCCTGTCTTCTATCATCTTATCCGCAAGGATCGTATTAAATATGTGAACAATTACATGACATTCATCCCTAAGGCCTTCTGTAAACTCGGCTGCAGCGTCTTTACGTTTACCGCGTTCCGGCGAGTAAAGGTCGGCAAGCACCTCCTCCTGCGTGCGGCCATTCTTACCGAAACGCTTGAAGGCGAGGACCTTGTCAAAGAGCTTCGTCCAAGCAGAACGGCCTGCAGGACTGATGTCTACGAGGAGACGTTCCTCGGTTTCGGAAAGCAGATGGGGCCTGTAGCGTCTGGCCGATTTCAGATAATGCCGATAATGTTGAAGCGTCTTGTAAGAGAGTAGGAGATCCGCCTTCTCGTCCGGGGTATTCGCCCATTCGATATCAAAGAAGACGACCTCTCTAGAGATACTGCTTGAAAACTCCGTTATCCTTTGGAGAAAGGCGCCGGCTTCCGGGTCATTTACGCGCGTTGCAAAGACAAGCTGTGCAAAGGCCTCAAGACGGGCGACGGCCACCGCAAGCCCTTCCATCTCTTTGATGGCCCCATAGAGCCCTTCAGCGGATAATTCCGCCACCTTACCTGCGTATCTTCTGGCAAGGTCAACGGCCAACGCGCCTGCCTTGTCCATGTCTTTCTTTATCCTGGGATCGCCGAGGCCGGTATAGAGGCAATCGAGGTCCCATATGACATCAGATACATTCAGTCCTTTTGGGCTATCCATATCAACATCTCCATCTCGAAGCATCCAGGGATCTTATGGAATAGAATGAAAAAAAGAAATAGACAGGCGGACTATAACTGACCGGTGTCCCCATGGGGAAGGAAGGCATATTTATACGCGCCGCCGCTCTCAATGCGCACCCATCCCCCTTTTGCCAAGGCCCACCACTGCCCGCCGTCAAATTTTGCAGCAAGCGCCCCATGATAAGCCATCATCCTACGCACTTCTTCTATTGTATATGGATTTTTGGCCATCCCGTTTACTCGAGCATCTTTACAGGCAACCATCAAGGCGGAGCTTAGGATGACAAAGATGATCCAAAAAAATCTAACGACCGACATGCGGTCAAGGTTCAAAAAACGATAAGACATGGAGGTCTATTTAAAGGATTGATGGCCATAAGTCAAGAAAAAAATCCCTTTTCACAGGCTATTCCCATTCCCATACGCCGCTAGCCAGATAGGACTCAACCTGAATGGAATCTCAGACACATGAGAGTGAGGATACCAAATCAGGCCTGATGATTTGTAATAAATTGAGAAAAAGGGTTTTCAGCCAAGTTGACATGGGGGGGGGGGGGGTAAGTATATTAATTTATCTTTTTATTTATTTTTTATTAATTTCAATGCTAATTTTGTTGTAAAATGATCAATAATACCAAGCTTCAGACCCTATCAGACGGGTTTGATTCAATATCAAGGAGAGGACTCATGAAACAACACATCCGTTCCGTCTATTCCATCCGCTTCCTTATCCCGGCCCTGGTTGCAATAATGTTCATTGCAACCATTGTCACCATATCTGTCAATTTTCTGCTTATATCCCTGCACGAAACAGACGCTGCTGCTATAAACATGGCCGGCAGGGAGCGTATGCTGAGCCAGAAAATGACCAAGGATGCCGCTCTTATTGTAAAGAACGACTCAGAAGAACAAAAGGGGCGGCTCATTGATGACCTGAAAGAGGCGTCAACACTCTTTGATAACTCCCTTAAGGCGTTAAAGGACGGCGGTAAGGATTCAGGGCTTTCACCAGCTACAAACGAGAGACTTGTCTCTGAATTAAATAAACTCGAAGACATCTGGAGGCCTTTTTATTCAAACGTAAAGGGCATTATGGAGGCGAAAAAAGGCTCGCAAGAGGTGGAAAGCGGGCTTAAATATTTAAATGAGCACAACCTTGAGCTTTTGAATCAGGCGGATGCCGTCACCAAGGCCCTCGAAGACCTCTCTCACCTCAAAGATACCTACGCCAAGATATTCCAATACATCACGCTGGCAGGCGGTGTCTGTTTCATAATCATCGTCAGCTTCTTTACAAAGAGACTCATCATAACCCCGCTTGAGAGGGCCCTGGGCGCCATCAGAGAGGCTGGATATGGGAGATTTGAAAGGGTGCTTCCTCCGGTCGGGCCACGTGAGGTAAGGGAACTGTGTACGGCCTTCGACTCCCTTTCTTCAGGCATGATAGGGCAGTTTTCCACGTTGAATGCACAGAACTCCGTCATAGAGAAGGTCAAGGGGTCCATAAAGGCATCAAACAACAACATCTTGAAATACGGCGATGAGATAGAGGCAATAGCCGAGGATGTGGCCTCAGCCGCCACCCAATCCATGGAGAACCTCGACACAGTGGCCACGGCCACAAAGGACATGTCCACCGCCACAAACGAGATCGCCCGCAGCGTCGCTGTCACGGCTCAAAAAACCAACGACGCCCAGTCGCAGACTGCTGCGGCGGCAAAATCTATAGGAAGGCTCTCAGAGAGTTCAGAAAAGATAGGCGCCATCATACAGGTGATAAACAACATCGCATCCCAGACCAACCTTCTTGCACTCAACGCCACCATAGAGGCAGCCCGTGCCGGCGAGGCGGGCAAGGGCTTTGCCGTAGTAGCCAACGAGGTCAAGGAGCTTGCCAAGCAGACAGCGGGCGCCACTGAAGAGATCACCCATATGATCCATGCCATTCAATCAGACACCACAGAGGCCGTAAAGGCGGTAGAGGAGATCACTCAGGCCGTATCAGAGGTAAATGACCTTGCAAACACCATTGCAAGCGCCACTGAGGAGCAGACAGCGACCGTCTCCGAGATCACGCGCAATATAGACCAAGCCGCCGAGGGCGCAAGGCGTGTGAAGACGCAGGCGGATACTTTGCTTGAGCATACATCCAATTTTGCGTATATCCGCAGGGCGTTGGGGCTCGGCGAGGACGCCATGGCCGCAGTGGTATCGGATATCACCATCCTCATGGCCCAGGTCTCGGTCAATACAGAGATCATGGACCGCCTGCTCGAATATACGCCCGACGTCTCCAGGGTCAAGAACATCATATGCCAACATATGCAATGGAAGGAAAAGGTGATAGGGGGTATTGTCGAAAATGTCCCGCCTGAGGTCGAGACAGACCCGCACCGCTGCGGCCTTGGAAGGTTTTTAGAGGTCTATCAGCCAGATTCCCCGGCCATAAAGGAGCTGATTTCAAGGCTTATACCGGTACATGAAAGGCTTCACAGGTCAGCGATAGAGGTACAAAAACGCATCGCCTCAGGGCAGATCGACTCGCTGATGGAGTATTTTGAAACTGAGGCTGACCCGCTTTTTAAACAGACGATGGAGTTGTTATATCAGTGGATGGCCCTTGCAAAATGAGAGAAATCCTTGACAGTATCGCCGATTGCATCCTGATAATTGATAAAGACTTTAACATCGTCTTTGCCAACAAGGCGATCCTTGATCTTTGCGGATTAGAAAAAGACGAGGTGATCGGAGAGAAATGTTACGTCTTTGACCACAGGTGCAACATGCCATGTTCCCCGGCTTTAAAGGGTTCATGCCGTGCAACATGCCCCCTCACCGAGATATTCAAATCCGGAAAGCCTGCTGTATCCCTGACCCACCGGCACGTCATGCCTGACGGCATGGAGCTGTTGTTCGATATCACCGCCTCCCCTATAAGAGATGAAAAAGGAGATATCCAGGTCATTGAAGTGATGAGGGATGTGACTGAGCGCAAGAAGACAGAGGAGCTGTTTCAAAACCTGCTTCAGGTGATTGATGAAGGGTTTATCATTATAGACCGTGATTTTAAAATCATATATGCAAACAAGGCCTATACCGATGCCTGCAAGAGGCCAACTGAAGATATATTGGGCAGACACTGTTACGCCATATCCCATCAATTCAGCAAACCCTGTTATGAATATGGGGCAGAACACCCATGCACTGTAAAAGATGTATTTGACACAGGAGAACCATCCAGGGCGCTGCATACCCATTATGATAAAGAAGGAAGACCTATTTATGTAGAAACAAAGGCGTATCCCCTGTTTAAAGACAAAGACGGCAAGGCTGCCCTGGCGATCGAGATAATAATTAACATCACCGAAAAGATCCGTCTCGAAAAGCAGCTCCTTCACGCCCAGAAGATGGAGACAGTGGGTACCCTGGCAGGCGGCGTAGCCCATGACTTTAACAACATCCTTACGGCGATCATCGGCTATGGCCAGGTGGCCTTGATGAAGATGCCAAAGGACGACCCGAACCGGAAATACATCGAAAGCATGCTTGAGGCCTCTGACAGGGCGGCCAATCTTACTGGAAGCCTCCTGGCCTTCAGCAGAAAGGGCATAAGCGACAAGAGGCCCGTAGAGCTTAATGCAGTGATAAAGGATGTGGGAAAGCTGCTCAGAAGGGTTATCGGGGAGGACGTGGAGCTCAAGACGGTGTACGGAGGGGATGATGTCACGGTCCTTGCCGACAGAAACCAGCTCGAACAGGTGCTCATGAACCTTGCCGTAAACGCCAGGGACGCCATGCCCGATGGCGGGACGTTCACCATTACAACGGCAAAGACAACGATCGACGAGGGGTTCGTAAAGGCCCACGGCTACGGAAGACCTGGAACCTATGCCCTCATCACCGTAAGCGATACCGGCATAGGCATGGATGAGGAGACACTGGGGCACATCTTTGAGCCCTTCTTTACCACAAAGGAGGTGGGTAAGGGCACGGGGCTTGGGCTTTCCGTGGTCTATGGTATAGTAAAGCAGCACGATGGGTTTATAAACTGTTACAGTGAACCAGGAAATGGGACTACGTTCAGGATATACCTGCCGGCCATCCAACCCGGCGCCATAGATGCGCCGCACGAGGAGACCCAGGCTGTAGGCGCCGCTTCCCTACAGGGGACCGAGACCATACTCCTCGCGGAGGACGACGACGGCGTGAGGGGGTTTACGAAGACCGTGCTCACCGATGCAGGCTACAAGGTCATAGAGGCGGTGGACGGGGAGGATGCAGTGAGGAAGTTTATGGAAAATAAAGACGCGATCCGTCTGCTCATCTTTGACCTTATCATGCCCAAGAAGACAGGCAATGAGGCCTACAACGAGATAAAGGGGCTTGCGCCGCAGATAAAGGCCATTTTTGTTACAGGGTACTCGCCTGAGCTGGCAGGCCGTAAGACCTCGCCCGGAGAAGGCGTGCCTGTGGTATATAAACCCATCTCGCCCAAGGACCTGCTGAGGGAGGTGAGGGGGGTGTTGGGGTAGAAGGGATGTTGAAATTAAGATACGACATGAGGCTTGGACCCCGCAATATCAAATATGTCTTATCTATACTGACGTCTTCGTTATGGATGATAATTGGATCATCTGGAAGCGCCTGTGCGTTTCAGGCGCACGGCTCTCCAGAAGGACTCTATGCCCATCAATTCGCTCACATACTGTATGCATCCTCGGTGACATGGCTGGGCTATAGGATTAAAAGGAGCGGACTCATGAAAAACAGGCCGTGGAGACTTATATCCATCAGTATGTTTATCCTTGCCTGGTGGAACATATGGGCGTTTTGCGGCCACATCATTGAATATATGCTTCCATCGGGGCATTTGGGGCCTATACCGGGTACAGACAGGCCTGGGATCTTAGTGGCATCATGGCTGGATATAGCCTATTACATACTTAAATTCGACAATCTCATCTCCGTCCCCGCCCTGTGGCTTATCTATATGGCGCTTGCAGAAATGAAAAAGACTGTCAAATGACATATCTATCACTCTATCCCATCGTGGCCGTTGATATGCTTGGCTGCCTGGCCATGATAGCCATTGCGACAAGATGTCTTGCGCTGGCCTATGCAATATACCGCTCAGATACCGACAACGCCCTTTCAAACTATCTCCTACTCCTAATAGCGGCCATATTTATCTTTTCCATCTCGAGATCACTCGGCCATATTGTAAAATACATCCTACACCTTTTCGGCTATATCTCAGTCTGGGAAAAGATATCTCCTGTCAGCGGGTCTATCAACACCATAACTTTCGTCATAATAGCCTCCGTCACTGTATTTTTTGATCGGGTCCAGGCCGTAATGGACAAGATGTTGCATGACAGAATCAGCATAGAAAAGACGAGTAAAGAGCTGCTGCAACTAAATAGAGAGGTTGAGATGATAGTCTCGGAACGGACCCAGGCCGAGATGGCGCTAAGAATGGCCCACGAGGCGAGGAACCCGGTCATGATCATCGGCGGACTCGCTAGAAAGGTCTTGAAAAAGATGCCGACAGAAGACCTGGAGCGGCCGTTGATGGAGATGATAATGGTACAGGCCCAAAGGCTTGAAGAGATGATATTGAGGTTTGAAGAGGCAATCTCTAGGACAAAAAAATACTTTTCCCCACAGGAATTAAACGCCATAGTGGAGGAAACCATCGAATTTGTAAGACCCGAGGCCGAACAAAAAGATATAGTCCTATTTTTTGACAGATGCCCTGTAAACCTCTCCTTCCAGGGAAACAAATACCTGATAAAAGTGGCCATTGCTCACATTATAAGAAATGCCATAGAAGTATGCGGCCCTGGGAATTCTATCGAGATAACCACTGATCTGGCCGGGAAGACAGTGTCTGTCACAATAAAAGACAATGGTCCAGGCATACCCGATGAAATCAAACCGCATATCTTTGAACCGTTCTACAAGACACACCACGGCGAAACAGGTTTAGGTCTTCCATATGTAAAGCAAATCATTGATGAACACAAAGGTGAAATACGGATTACAAGCGCCAAGGGGAAAGGGACTACGGTCGAGATACGTATCCCGACGCACATATCGGAGATGACGAATAAGGCTTAAGTTTCTATATTATCTACTTGATTTTACCAGTCTAGTTTGGCATCTTATAACCATGTAACTTAACCTGAGATGGGACTCTACAAGGGGTAAAGATGAGAAGTGACCAAATGAAAAAAGGCGTGGAGAGGGCCCCACACCGCTCCCTTTTTAAGGCTATGGGCTATATAAACGATGAACTGAGCCGCCCGCTTATCGGCATAGCAAACTCATTTAACGAGATCATCCCAGGCCACATCCACCTCAGGCAGATAGTCGAGGCGGTCAAGGCAGGCATCCGCATGGCAGGCGGGACACCCATTGAATTCGGGTGCATAGGGGTCTGTGACGGCATAGCCATGAATCACCCTGGTATGCGATATTCCCTTGCCAGCAGGGAGCTCATCGCCGATTCGGTCGAGGTCATGGCCCAGGCGCACCCATTCGACGGCCTTGTGCTGGTCCCAAGCTGCGACAAAATCACCCCCGGAATGCTTATGGCCATGCTGCGCCTCAACATCCCTGCTATAGCCATAAGCGGCGGTCCCATGCTGACAGGCGAATGGAGAGGACGCAAGGTCAATCTTATAACAGTGTTTGAAGGGATCGGCCAGACAAAGGCCGGCAAGATGACGGAGACGGAGATCTCTGAGCTCGAAGATGAGGCCTGTCCAACCTGTGGTTCCTGTGCAGGGATGTTTACTGCCAACTCCATGAACTGCCTAACAGAGGCCCTCGGACTTGCACTTCCAGGAAACGGAACCATACCGGCGGTGGCTGCGGCCCGCATAAGGCTTGCAAAAGAAACCGGGATGCAGATCGTACGCCTGATCGAAAAAGACCTGAAGCCAAGGGATATCGCGACGCCTGCTGCGTTTAAAAATGCTATTGCCGTTGACATGGCCCTTGGCTGCTCCACAAATACGGTCCTCCACGTCCCGGCAATCGCACACGAAGCTGAGATCGATCTCCCACTCTCAATCTTCAACGAAATAAGCCTCAAATCCGTTCATATCTGCAGCCTCATACCGTCAGGCCCTCACAGCCTTAAAGACCTCCACCTTGCAGGCGGCGTCCAGGCCGTTATAAAAGAACTGACGACGCTTTCGTTAATAGATATCAAGGCGTTGACAGTTACCGGCAAGACAGTAGGGGAAAATATAAGAGATGTATACGTGAAAGATAGAGACGTCATAAGACCTGCATCAGATCCATATCATAAAGAAGGAGGGATTGCCATACTTTACGGCAGTCTCTCGCCGAATGGTTCGGTGGTAAAGCAGTCCGCCGTAGCGCCTGAGATGCTGAGACACGAAGGCCCTGCACGGGTCTTTGAATCTGAAGAAGATGCATATGGCGCGATACTCGGCGGGAAAATAAGGCCTGGGGACGTGATCGTGATACGTTACGAAGGCCCTAAGGGTGGACCTGGCATGAGGGAAATGCTCTCTCCAACTGCAGCAATAATCGGTATGGGTCTAGGCAAGGATGTGGCCCTCATCACAGATGGAAGGTTTTCAGGCGGAACCCAAGGTGCGGCCATCGGCCATGTCTCGCCTGAGGCCGCGGAGGGTGGCGCAATAGGACTTGTCAGAGATGGTGACATCATCAAGATAGACATACCGGCAAAAAGGCTCGATCTGCTTGTAGATGAAAAGGAGCTCGAAGAGAGACGCAAGACCTTCAAGCCCATAGGACCAAAGGTCACAATGGGATATCTTGCAAGATATGCTGAACAGGTCACAAGCGGTGCAACAGGCGCGATACTCAAAAAATAAATAATCGGAGGTACAGATGCCTAATAAACTTAAACTTCTGATACATGTTGCCCAGGCCGATAAATGGGACACTGCCGCAGGAAACGCCATAAATTTTTTAAAAACCAAACAAACGGGAGAGGAACTCAGGGTTAGGATGATTGCAAATGCAGACGCCGTAACAAGATGCACACAATGCGATAGGCCCCTTTTTGACGTATTAAAACAGATCGTCCTGGAAGGCGGTGAGATATACCTGTGCGAAAATGCACTCAGGAATTTTGGGATCCATGTCTCCAGACTCCCCGAGATATTCAAGACCGTGCCGGCTGGCATTAGGGCGTTGGTCGAACTCCAGAACGACGGTTGGCGCTATGTAAGGCCGTAAAGCCGTAAAAATGTTGAGGGATTCAGTTGGGTCTAGATTTCAATGACCAGATAGTGTCTGACCTCTCTTATTCGATCTATCCGAGCTGGTTCGAACCCGCCATGTTAGGTGCCAAAACCTGTAATAATCGGATGCAACTATATCACAAGGCGATATGCCCACCTTCTGACAGAGGCGACATAGATTTTCTTTGTTTCTACAGATTACGTGAAAGGCGCACCATCTCTTTGAGCTGAAATTTTCATGTATGGCAATATGACCTTGTTCGGCCCATGAGATTGCGTGCAATATCTCGTCAAGCCTGAAAAAACGGATACCCAATTCTTCTGTTGTAGCCCCTAAAATATCCACCAAATCCGAAAAGGGGTCGCCTTTGCGCCTCACCACTGTTAATAATCTCTTTTTTAAGTTATTATAAATAATAAAAGGTCTCTAAATGAAATTTAGTCATAATTAATTATAATAGCGGCAGCGGCAAAAGAAAGGAGAAATATGTCGAGGACATCGAAGATCAAAAGAAAGACATCCGAGACCGAGATAAGCCTTGGCCTTGTTCTGGACGGTTCCGGAAAGACTTCCGTCAAGACTGGAATTGGTTTTTTTGACCACATGCTTACACTTTGGGCCGTCCATGGATTCTTTGACCTGGATCTTGCAGCAAAAGGGGACTTGGACGTGGATTTTCACCATACAGTGGAAGATATAGGTATTTGTCTCGGCAAGGCCATAGCCGATGCCATTGGCGACATGAAAGGCATAAAACGTTATGGAGGCGCATCGGTCCCGATGGACGAGGCCCTTGCCAGGGTGGATGTCGATGTATGCGGGAGACCCTTTCTGGTCTTTGATGCCAAGCTGTCGACTGCCAAGATCGGGGGGTTCGATGCCGAGCTCATAGAGGAATTTTTAAGGGCAGTCGCCATAAATAGTGGTATTACCCTCCATGTTCATGTACCTTATGGTAAAAACAACCATCACATTGCAGAGGCGATCTTCAAGGCCTTTGCAAGGGCGCTCGACAAGGCGCTGCAGCTTGAACCAAGGCTTTGTGGTAGGCCGCTTTCAAGCAAAGGTGGATTTAATGTTGGCTCTCAATAGAAAGGAGATATGATGAAATCAATTCAGGCTAGAAGATGCCTTTTTATTTTATGCCTCATCCTCTCAGGTCTCATATTTCAATCCTGCGCAACAGTATTCTATAAAGAGGCCGCTCCTCCGCTCCCAAACATAAAAAGTATAGCCGTCCTTCCTATAGACAGGGCGGTCACCAAGCCTGGGCAGGAAAAGGCCACCTGCGCCCTGAGCGACACAACCTTCGATACAAGCAATGTCCCGCCTGAAGCAAGCTCCAAACTCACCGAGACGCTTGTCAGCCTTCTTAAAGACGATCCGAGGTTTAGGCCGATCCCCGAAGGGGAATGCATCGGTTTCTTGAATGCCTTTTTAAAGGCCGACATAAAGGCCTCCCAACTGCACCTTATTCAATCATTTGGAAGGGAGCTCGGGGTTGAGGCCGTTTTATATGGCAAGCTTTACAGGTTTAATGAACGCATAGGCTCATCCTATTCCGTTCAAAGGCCTGCATCGGTGGCATTTAGCTTGCACCTCATAAGGGTATCCGACGGGGCGGTTCTGTGGCAGTACACCTTCGACGAAACACAGCAACCGCTTACTGAAAACCTTTTAAAAGCCAACCTGTACAAGGAATCGGGTCTGAAATGGCTCACAGCCGATCAGCTTGCAAGCTATGGGATCACACAGGCATGTAGATCGCTCAAAAAAAGGCTGCCTTAATCTGAATTCCATAGGATAATACCTTACAACATGGATGTTGCAAACAATCAAGTAGTGGAATTCCTTGAAAATCAGCGCTTTTTTACGGCCATGTGTATAGGCAAAAAGGGCAATCGTTACCACCTTCTCACGCACCTCGGGAGGGAAATGAACCTCCCTGAGACAAGGTTTCTCCATGTTTCGCCGCAGCGGATAAAGACCGCTACAAGGAATGAATACCTTCAGGAGCTTCGATCGATTTTTGCGAAACGCGACATTTTGAAGACGGCGATCAACATACCCGAGTTATGGGAATTGGTCAGGGATGACAGGGAGATTTGGTCTCCAACAGAACTCACAGGACTTGCCTTTAACGTCGAAGACATCGGGCCTGATCACGAAGCGGCTGTGATAAGGGCCGTCATAGACGAACACGTGCACTTCAAATTCAGGGATGGCATGATAGCCGTCCAGACAGCGGAAAACGTCGGGCGCTTGCTGGAGCAAAAGATGCTCGAAAAAGAAAGGCTTGAAAGGTTAAGTGCAGGTCTGGGATGGCTAAACACGATATGGGGAGACGCCAAGGACAAATTGCTCTACGACGCCAAAGATCCGGATATCTCCTATTGGGTCGAAGCCATAAAGGATTTTTGCATAAAAGGTGAGGAATCGGGATATGCAGCCGAGGTGAAGGGGCTGTTTAAACAAGCCGGCCTAAATCGGCCTATGGTACCGTTTTATACCTTGGTGAAGACTGGGATATGGGGTGAAGATGAGAACCTAGAACTGTACCGTTTCGACATCAAGGCCGACTTCCCACGGTCTGTAATCAATCATGCCATGGAATTGGCTAGATCGACATTGGATACCAAGGGTCTACGCGACCTCACGGAAACCTGTATTTTTACCATCGACGGTCCTGAAACCACCGATATCGACGATGCGCTGAGCTTTGAAAGATGCGGAAACGGCCTTGAACTTGGCATTCATATAACCAATTTCGGCGCCAAGATAGACCCAGGATCTCCTGTTTTTGAGGAGGCATTGAGCAGGGCCACTAGTATATATTTGCCTGACCTCACAATACCCATGATCCCGGATATCCTCTCTTCGAACGCCTTCAGCCTCAATAAAAACGAACCACGGGCGGCGTTGTCGTTTTTTGTAAAACTCGACAAAAATGGTACCATACTCGAGACAAACATAGAACGTACTCTAATACGCGTCAGCAATCGAATGAGCTATGAAGATGCCGACTCAGAAATAGAAAAGGGCGGCATATTCTCAGAGGCATATCAACTCGCTAGGATGCTTCAATCCGCAAGGATCGAGAAAGGGGCATTACCTCTTCCAATTCCTGAACTTGTCATAAGATTTGACTCGGAAAAGGGTGTGATGATAAAACTCACCAATCCTGGGCCGGCGCGTTTCCTTGTGGCGGAATACATGATCCTGGCCAACAGAATTGCAGCCGAGTTCCTGAGAGACAACTTCATACCGGCCCTTTACAGGAGCCAACCGCCGCCAAGGGAACAGATCATCTCGGGCGCCGAGACTGACATTAAGGCCAACTTCAGACAAAGACGTCTCATAAGCAAAGGCGGGCTTGTCAAAAAACCCGAAGCCCACCACGGTCTGGGGCTGGCCGCCTATACAACCGTTACATCGCCGCTGAGGCGGGGCCTTGATCTCCTTATGCAACAGCAACTGGACTCATTTCTAAGATGCGGATCGCCGCTGCATGACATAGAGGGCCTGGAAAAGATGTCAGCAACCCTGCAACATGGCCTTGCGGCCGCATCTGCGATCAAACAAACAAGGATGCGGTATTTTGTGCTCAAACACATGGAGGGTCGTATAAATATGCCTCTTGACGCATGGATACTTGATACAGGTCCGCATAAGGTGGTTGCCGTATTGTCCGATTATCTCATGCCGGTCGAACTGCCTAAGCGTCCTGGCTCTACCTACTCTATGGATCAGGATATAAAAATAAACATAAAAAAGGTAAACGCCAGAGAAAATATCCTGAAGGTCGATTGGTGCAATGGAACCAGACATTAGGCGCCGACTGAACCAAAGGATGTGACGATTTCAAGCTGGTTGCCTTCAAACCTTGACATTTCTTGCCCGCCAGGGCTACCTATAGCCCCTTATTGGGAAAAGCTGCGCAAGGCCATAGAAGACAATAGAGTGGTCATTGTTATAGGTGAAACGGGGTGTGGAAAGACAACTCAACTTCCAAAGATAGCTATAGCGGCAGGTAGAGGCAGACAGGGCCGCATCGTCTGTACACAGCCAAGGCGTGTAGCCGCCATTGCTGTGGCATCCAGGCTCTCAGCAGAGCTTGGAGAAACAGGCCTGGCCGTTGTAGGCTACAAGGTAAGATTTAGGGATCGTACACCAAAGACCGCCATTATAAAATTCGTAACCGACGGCATGCTCCTCGCAGAGCTGCAGAGTGACCCAAGGCTCAGGACCTATGATACAGTGATCCTTGATGAGGCGCACGAACGGAGCCTTAACATCGATATACTGACCGGGGTCATCAAGGGCCTTATGCCATCAAGGCCAGAACTGAAACTAATAATATCTTCGGCTACGCTCCATACGCAGCAATTTTTGAGACTTTTCCCTGACGCCGAGGTGGTGAAGATCGAAGGAAGAGGCCATCCTGTCGATATCATCTACAGGCCCTTTCTTTTACCTGGAGATGAAGCGGCCACTACGCCTGAAGAGCAGGTGGCTGCAGCCATAGATGAACTCCTGGACGGAGGTGGCACAGGCGATGTTCTCGCCTTCCTGGCCACGGAAAGGCAGGTGATTGAGGCGACAAGACTCTTGAAGTCCCGTTGGGGCCGCGATGTATTGATATTGCCCATGTTCGGACGTTTAAGTTTTTTTGACCAACAGCGGATATTCGCCCCGTCACACCAGCGCAAGATCGTCATCGCTACCAATATTGCAGAGACATCTCTCACCATCCCTGGCATACGCTATGTAGTTGACTCGGGACTGGCCAGGATGCTCCGCTACAATATCCGCACAAGGACAACCGCCATGCCTGTCGTCCCAATTTCAAAGGCAAGCGCCGAACAGCGGGCCGGCAGGGCGGGACGCACCGGCCCCGGTATCTGTATAAGGCTTTACAGCAGAGAGGACTTCGAACATCGGCATGATTACACACCGCCCGAGATACTGCGCTCAAACCTGGCCGAGGTGATCTTGAAGCTGATCAGCATGGGGATCAAAGACGTCTCAGGTTTCGCTTTTCTGGACCCCCCATCTGAAAAGGCTATAAAAGAGGGCTTCGATACGCTTAAAGAGCTAAGTGCTTTGGACAGGCAAGGACGAATTACGCCTATGGGCCGTCTTATGGCAAGGCTTCCGCTTGACCCGCGCATTGCTCGCATCATCATCCAGGCCGAAAGGGAAAATGCCTTGAGAGAAGCAATCATAGTAGCAGCGGCATTGGGTATCCAGGATCCTAGAGAACGTCCGGCGGAGAAGGAGGCGCAGGCCGACAGGGCCCACAGCGTCTTCATAGATCAATCATCCGACTTTGCAAGCTATATAAAGATTTGGAACTTCATCCATGAAAAAAGGCAGGCAGGCTTTACAAAGAATCAGATCAGGCGCCTTTGCAAAGACAATCTACTATCTTTTCAGCGTATAGAGGAGTGGATGGAGATCCATGATCAAATACTGGACATCTTGATCGAAACCGGTGGTTTTCATCTCAACGACCGCCCTGCAGGATTCGACGCCCTCCATCGCTCTATTTTGGCTGGTTTTCTAAGCCGCATCGCCTTTCTTAATAAGAAAGAGTCGGTATATGCCGGGGCCAGGGGCACAAAGATCCAAATATTCCCCGGCTCTGGGCTCTTCAAGAGACGGCCGAGGTGGATCGTGGCAGCCGAGCTTGTAAGAACCTCGCAACTCTTTGCAAGGACCGTGGCACAGGTAAGACCTGAGTGGATAGAAGAGCTCGCAGGACCTCTGGCTCAAAGGGAGTATTCAGACCCGCATTGGGAGAGAGCCAGAGGGGAAGTTATGGCGTGGGAGTGCGTAACTGTCTTCGGGCTTGTCGTAGCGGCAAGACGGCCTGTATCCTATTCCAGAATCAATCCACAGAAGGCAAGGGAGATATTCATATCCCAGGGCCTTGCAACGTGCAATCTCAAGGGAGACTATCCGTTTTTGACCCACAACAGGCAGATTATATCCGACTTGGAAGGCCTTGTCGGCCGAATAAGACGGCGTGACATCTATGAAAAAGACACAGCGGCAACTCACCTTGATGCCGGACTCAAGGTGCTTGAAGAGGCCTCAGGCCTTGGACCTATATCGGATGAACGCACCCTTGCCAGGGCGATACGGTTAGTTGGAGACCTGCCTCTGTTTTTGGACAGGGACGCCATCTTAAAAGATATCAAGGCGGATGACATCCAAAACCTATTTCCAGGCCATCTGAATATATCGGGCCAAGAGATAGAACTTGTCTATAGCTTCAGTCCAGGCAACGAAAGAGACGGCTTGACCGCCAGAATACCGCTTGCGGCCATCGGCCGTCTGAGGCAGGAAGATTTCCAATGGCTTGTTCCTGGATTCCTGCCAGAAAAGGTAGATTTTCTTTTACGCGGATTGCCCAAGGAGATCAGAAATAAACTCATTCCTATTGTCGGGACGACAGATGTTATATGCAGACATATTGAGGCACAACGGGATAAAAGTACACTCTTTGACGCCATAGAGGCTACGCTGCATAAATTGTACGACATTACAGTGACAAGGGATCAGTGGCCAGATCAAAGGTCTTTGCCTCCCCATCTAGTCATGAGGTTTGAGGTGATAGATGATGGCGGCAGACCCTTGGCCGCAGGCAGGGATCTTGAGGCCTTGCGCATGGCACTGAGAGAAAAGGTGGCCGTGGATCTTGATATGACCCTGGGCTGGCTCAGGCGCTGTATTGAGAGACCGGTTCCTTCCCTAAACGACCTGCCAGATCTGCCTGAACAGCTGTCAGTAGGACCGGACGGTCTAGGCATCGCCTTCTTCCCTGCCATTGAACGTGATGAACACGGTGGCCTACACATCAGTGTGCTCCGTTCCCAAGACGAGGCGATATCGATGACCCGCCAGTCGCTGAGATGCGAATTCTCCTTTGCCCTCGCAAAGGAGTTGCACTATCTTAAAAAAAATATATCACTTATAGAAGTCCCTCTTAATGTCATCCATTGGGCTGGCGGCGCGGAAAGACTCAAAGAATCCATGGTTGAATGGATCGAAGATGTCTTTTTTGGCCGGTGGTATTGGCATGGTCTGCCTTCCAGAGGCGACATCCTCAAGAGGCTAAAATACCTAAAGGCCAATCTCTATAAAGACGCCCAAATACATTTGAAACAACTCAAATCTCTCATCGTTCAATTGGGCGCAACCATGGCTCAGGTGGAACGATTGGCCGAGCGTAAAGGCCTTGCAACCAAGCAGGCCTACAAGGAGATGCGTATGGAACTCGACGAGATGTTCCCACGCGGTCTCCCATGGGCCGTCGCTCCTACTCCTGAAGAGGCCGGCGACAGATCGGACGAATCATGCGAGGCCATGACAAGACGGCTCAAGGCCCTAACCATCCGCGCCCAGAGGGCTTATACAGACCCCTTGAAGGACGCCGCAAAATCCCAGCGGGTCAGACCGTACAAAGAACGATTGGATACAGCGAATGCCGCTTTCAGTCAAGGGAATAGACCCGCTGAACTCGCTGGGCTCATAGCGGAATTCAGGCTTTTGGTTATAGAATATTATATCTCTATCTTTGCGCCTGAGCTGAAGACCATCGTCACAGTCTCGCAAAAACGCCTAGATGAGAAGTGGGAGCATATCGCAAAGGTCCTACAGGACGGCGCAATGACCAAAAATGGACCTTGAGTCTTGATTGCGAATTTTATCTCGGCAGAGATTCAAATGGAGACATGCGGCCTTCAACACAAAGACCCCCATGTCTCCATCTACATGGATAATATTGATCTAGACGCCTTCAAATTCCTTCGCTGCGGCAAGCGCCTCGGCGTCCACCTTGCCCTTGTCCTTCATCATCGAAAGGATCGCCGCGACAAGATTCATGACAACAAGGACACCTATAACAACGACGAAGCCGCTCATAAAGGCATGGTTTTTTAAGTCAAGCGGGATCCTGCCGTTTCTAAATACATGCGCCACACCTTGGAACCCGTGTTCAGACAGATATCTATGCTCCAGGCTTGAAAATAGAAGTCCAGAGATATCTACACCGAAAATCAGACCCAAAGAACGCATCAATCATATTCAAAATGCCACCAGCCAAACCGAGTTTATTTCTTGGTGCGGCACCCATAATTGCACTATTGTTCGGCGGGGTAAACATACCCATCCCGATACCCAAAAGGATCAATTCACCGACCAAGCTTTCTTGCTGCCTATCAAGCAACGGCCGAGGACCTACGCGCCGATGCCGAGCCTGGCAAGATTCTTCACGAGACAAGGCAATGCGAGCTTGCCCGCTTGAGAGAAATTCCATTTAGCCGCTACTATGGCTCAGTAGATGCAACCCCATTGTTTGTAGTCCTTGCAGGACTGTATTGGCAGCGCACTGCGGACCGACAGACATTGGAGGCCATTTGGCCCCAGATCAAAGCAGCGCTGGAGTGGATCGACCGCTACGGCGATATAGACGGAGACGGTTTTGTCGAATACGGCCACCGTAATACAAGTAGCCTTGTCAATCAAGGCTGGAAAGACTCCGAAGACGCTGTATTCCATGCCGACGGACGCTTGGCTCCTCCCCCCATCGCCCTCGCCGAGGTGCAAGGTTACGTCTATCTGGCGCGGCAATTGGCCTCATCCATGGCCTGCAGTATGGGGGAAACCGCCCTGGCGGCGACTTTGGAAGAAAAGGCTCGCAATCTCCGGGAGCAATTCGAGGAATACTTTTGGTGCGAGGACCTACAGCTATATGCCTTTGCCCTCGACGGCAACAAGCACCCATGCCAGGTACGTACTTCCAATGCCGGACAAGTATTGTTCTCTGGCATAGCTGATCCCAAACGGGCTGCCAAGGTGACACAAACGCTTTTCAGCCCCGATTTGTTCAGTGGCTGGGGCATCCGCACCGTGGGCGCGCAAGAAGCGCGCTTCAACCCAGCCTCATACCACAATGGATCGGTCTGGCCCCATGACAATGCCATCATCGGGTTCGGACTCGCTCGTTACGGCCATATAAAGGAATTGTTGAGGCTCACTTCGGCACTCTTTACAGCGGCGGCATATATGGATTTACGGCGCCTGCCTGAATTGTTCTGCGGATTCCGCCGCCACAGGGACAAAGGGCCGACGCTATATCCGGTAGCCTGCACGCCTCAGGCCTGGGCGGCGGCGGCCCCCTTTGCCTTACTCGCCGCCTGTCTCGGGTTTGAACCCCATGCTGCTCTCAACAAAATCCGCCTGCAACATCCAAGACTCCCTGAATTCATTGACTGGGTACGGATTAAGTCACTGCCCATCGGTAACTCATATCTGGATATACTGCTACGGCGACATGGATCAGACGTGGCAGTGAACGTGTTGAAACGCAGCGGCCAGGCGGAATTGGAAGTAATCCTTTAATGACGCCATTGCTTGTCGCTTGTTTTGTACCTGTATATTAAAATAAGATGCGAAGATTAACCTGAAAAGATTTTACAAAATGTGCAGATGGGTTTAGTTATGGTCGGCTGCTTTAATGGTTGTGCTCATATGCGGTTAACAGAGACATCCAAATCCTTTAATATTCCGTCCCGGATGCTATATATCCAGCCATGTACGTAAAGGTCTCGCCCCTTTCGCCAGGCATTCCTGACAAAACCGGTTCGGCAGACATTGTGCACCTGTTCAATGACATTGAATTCGCACAGCCTGTCAAGCCGCTGCGCGGCATCGAAAATGGCATTGATTTCTTTCATATAGCGCCGGTAAACTTCACTGACATGGCCCAACCAATTGTTGATCAAGCCATATGATTCTATTTCTTCCATATCCATGGCTGTCTTCACGCCACCGCATCCATAATGTCCACAGACAATGATATGCTGCACACTTAGCACCTCTACAGCATATTGAATGACGGCCATACAGTTTATATCAGACTGGACAACTATATTGGCGATATTGCGATGCACAAACAATTCGCCTGGCGGCATGCCAACGATCTGATTCGCCGGAACCCGGCTGTCCGAACACCCTATCCATAAATACTTAGGTGACTGCTGCTTGGAGAGTCTTTCAAAGAAAGCCGGGTCTTCTTTCTTTATGCCGTCAGCCCATGCCCTGTTGTTGTCAAACAAACATTTAAGAGTCATTTTATTTATTTGTTTTTATTTTTATTTACAGAATTATACCTCTTGGGTCGATGAAATAAGTCGCAGTAATGCTATAGCGGCCTCATGCGGTCCTTTGGTTTCATATCCTGGGATACCAAGCCTGGTGCGCAGTTGCCCGACAAAGACACCGCTGCGGATGGCGGTCTCAAAAATCCCCAAGGCCAAATCATCATGCAGCTCACGGTATTGAGGCGGTCCGAAGATATTGGCGAAATAGCTGTGGACCAAGCCGGTTGCAGCGGTGGTGCCCTTGGACATCACGGCGCCGTCTCTGAAGATCTCAATGGCGCGGGCCACCGAGTCAAATCTCTCGATTATAGGGTGATCCTGGTCAACTTCTTCGTAATTGTTGGCATAAAGCAGAAAATCGATAGGATATCCATGCAGCACCTCCTCGATGGTTGTAACCGGCAGCACCACTCTGGCATTCACCTTCTGAGGGCTCATAATGATGGCCCGGTCGATCTGACCGAAGGCATACCCCTGCTGCAGGTCATCCAGCCTGATGAAGGCGCCAGTCTCGGTGCCGTAGGCGATCACACGACCGTCCTTGGCAATCTCCAGAGAGCCCATGTCGTCCGCCACAACCCGCATTTCCTGAACAAGATCTCTACCTAAGCTACGAAAGGCCTCAAGGGATTCCGACTTACCTGCAGCCGTATCGCCTATTATCAAAATATTCGCCTCATTACCACCCTTAAGCAAAATGCGCACCATTGCGCCATGATAAGGCATCCGGCCCAGCTTCATCATGACGATATTGTGTAACGTCAGCGCCATCTTTTTCAAATAACCAAAATAACCAAAGCGATCCTCAAGGGGAATAGCCGCTGTAAGCAGACCATTTTCGGCGTCATCAAAGAAAACGGTGGGCAGATCACCGAATTTCGCCATATGATCGGCCGGTACGCCAAAGACATACACCGCCTCCGGTCCATCCTCGATCTGTTCATCCAAGGCGAGCTCAAACAAATTGGAAAGTGAGATCCCCAATCCCATGAACCTCCGATGGAAATAAATAAAAATCACCACAGGCCCTACCCTAGCTGGATAGCAGAGCCATTCTTCAGCTGATAGATGGAGACCTTCGATGGGATTTACCGAAACGGCCCTGAACCGGCCAGTACGCGTATTTGTCGGTGGGTCGATTACAAAGGGCGGCGCAAACCAAACCTGCCGGATAAACGGGACATCCTCAAGGGCATCTCTATATGCCGATGGAAGCCTGGAATCTTTTGGAGCTGCAATGACGCCGGCATTGCAGCCGGCAGCTACATGCCGGTAAACTCGAGGATGTGTGCCGGTTATATTTTCACACATGTCCCTGTAGAGTGAACGCACCTGATGGGCCAAGGCGACGAGGGTATCATTGAAAGCTCTGTAAGGTCGCCTGTTGGAACCCCCTGGCCCGACCCCGGCAAGAAGGACCATGTATCTGTCAAACGATCGCCAATAATCATACAACCTTTCGACGAACTGGTGGATGGCATAACGGTAACGGCTTTCCATTAATATGCTGGCGGCAGGCAGGAGCGAGGTCACCTGTTCAAGCGGATGTTCGCTGAGGGCGCGCAGGATATTGATCATCCGCCTTAGATCATGCCCGCTGGCCATATCCAGACCAAGGGAATCCAGCAGGGAAGAGTCTTGGCGGCACAGGCTTTCAACAAAATCCTTGAATATATGCTCAAAGACATCGCTTTGGAGCAGTTCCCTCTTGGACGCACATATCTTGCCATCAGTATAGATGATATATTGCCGCCCTTCCCTGACAAACCCTTTAATCGCCATATTCTCTCCTTTTTTGGCGCCGATATCTGCCAATAGACCTACAGTTTTTTTACATAAAAAAAGCCGAAGATCACCGTTTTAACCGGTAACTCTTCGGCCTCTTATCCCGTTTGCACCCTTGCCAGGCCCATCCGGGCATATCGGCTGTATTTTTAAGAAACAGGCCAGTGCTTCCTTAAAAACACCGGCTGATACTGACCAGCCTTATTAATAAGGGCCCTTCAATATCTAGTTAGAAGATTAAATTAAATGTCAGAGATGTCAAGGTCAGATAACTCTTAATTGAAAAATTAATTATTCGAAATCAATGGGTGCGGCCAGAGTAAAAAGAATTATCCTTTCTCCTGTAACAGTACTGATGTCAGTATGAAGGCTTATCACCTTCTGTCCGACAATGGCCTCCACTGCCGCCTCCAGCAAGGGTCTGCCCTTTTCCATAAGGGCAATCCGCACCTTCTTGATCAACTCCCTGCCGCCATCAATCTCACCAGGTACAGCAAGTTGGCATTCGGCCCGAGTAAGGACCCCTTTGAGCCGAACCAGCACCATATCATCGATAAAATAGGTCTTGGTTTCAAGAGGCCCCCTCCCCATATATTCCTTCTCAAATTTAATGACGACGTCACTTATTTCAGCCTCAAGCTGCCCTTTTGTCTTTTTCATGGCGTCTTAACTTACCTCTTACTTAAAAGTCTGAACAACCAAGTGGGTCGAACGCGCCTTTTTAATTTTCATCCGTCTTTCAGTCCATGCAGCTACATCTTTGATCAAGGCGCGTCTCTTCCTACTATCCAGCCCCACGGCATCTGAGTAGACATTCAAAAAAAACAACCTATGGCGTATACCCAAATGGGCGGCGTCCATATTCATCTGGACAAGATTGCGACATCTCTCGCCCCACGGAAGCCTTAAAATGTATTGACGGTTTCTCTCGTTGTCCAAAAAGGCAAAACGCCATTTATTTTTGTCTGATGGATCCGGATCGGTTATAACAAAAATATTGCCCAATCTCAGGTCCCCATGGCGAATCCGGTGATTGTGAAGCCTTGCGATTTCTTTGGCAAGTGCGGAGATGAACATCTTTTTCTCATTGTTGCCGAGCCTTTCACGCCAGAAATCCATAACCCCCAACCCGACTATCTCCTCTGTAAGGCACCACCCCTCACCCTTAAATCTGGCCTTCATATCTGCGCCATATTCAACGACGTTCGGAGCAAGAAACCCGAGCCTTTTGAGGCGTATAGCCTCCTTTATAAACCTCTTTGCCCTGGCGCCCTTGAATACCGCCTTTATGCCTTCCTTGAATGATCTTTTGATGAAATACTTGAAGTAATAAACCCTTCCATCCATCTTCATACATGAAGCCACCCAAGCATTTGATGAGCTTCTCACATGCCTCCAGCCGCAAGGGAGCCTGCAACTGATCAAAAGCCGTTTCTCTTCCGCTGTTAAAAATATCTCTTCCATAGATATGCGACGTGTCTAAACCAGTGTAGGGATTTATGAATATAATAACTTGTACTGCAGTTTCCTCCATCATATGAACAATTAATATGACAGATCTTCTGATCCTGCTGAACACGAAAAATACCTTTGTTGATTGTCATGACAGTGCAATGCAGTTATCTTAAGGGCTAATACGATAACAATGCCGATATGTTTTACCCAGTGAACACACTTGATTTTAATAAATATATCTTAATAATAAAATGATATCATGTGGCAGGATTACATTGAACTCACAAACGGCGATATTACAACCCTTAATGTAGATGCAATTGTAAATGCGGCCAACAATTCGCTTCTGGGGGGAGGTGGCGTGGACGGCGCCATCCACAGGGCGGCAGGGCCAGAGTTGCTCGAGGAATGCCGCGGACTTGGCGGGTGCGCAACAGGCGATGCAAAAATAACAATGGGTTACCGGCTACCTGCGCGCTATGTCATCCATACTGTAGGCCCAATCTGGCGCGGTGGAAGCCGGGGAGAACCAGAACTTCTCGCCAGCTGTTACAGGCGATGCTTTGAAATTGCCAGGGCATATGAATTAAAAACCATTGCCTTTCCAGCCATAAGCACAGGGGCATACGGGTTCCCAAAGGATATCGCGGCCATGATAGCCGTTGAAGAGGCCAAAAAGGCGATTCTGAAAGATCGGACAATCAAAAAGGTCATATTTGTTTGCTTCAACGCCGATACCAGAAAGGCCTATGAGAGCGCCCTGGCAAAGGCGGCCAGAGTATATGGCGATTAAGATCGTCTTCCACGGAGACCTAAAAGGGCTCGTTTCCATCCCATTAATAGACAACGGTACAATAATCCACAACTCCGACCGTAATGCATCCGTAAAGGACATGATAGAGGCACTAGGCGTCCCCCATACAGAGATCGGAAGGATCGAGGCAAACGGTGAAGAGGTCTCCTTTAGCTACCAAGTAAAAACCAAAGACAGGCTTGATGTATACGCCCTTGACGCGCCGGTTGATTTTTCCATACCATCGCTCTTGCGGCCTGAACCACTTTATGAAATACGCTTCCTTGCGGACGTAAATGTTGGAAGACTTGCCATATTGCTCAGGATGGTAGGTATGGATACAGCTTACAAAAACGGCCTCTCTGACGCCGAGCTTGCAGAGATATCAAGCATTGAGAAACGGATACTTCTCACAAGGGACACAAGACTCCTAAAACGCAGCAAGGTAATATTTGGGCACCTTGTCCGCGAAACCGTACCTTTGAGGCAACTGGCCGAGATCGTCAACCTCTTTAATCTAACATGTAGGCTTTCACCTTTCACAAGATGCCTGGTCTGTAACAGCGTCCTTGAACCGATCGAAAAAGACAAGATAATCTACCGTCTGGAACCACTTACAAAAAGATATTATGACACCTTTTATCTCTGCCCAGGTTGTGACAGGATCTACTGGCCAGGTTCTCACAAAATAAAGATGGAAGAGATGCTGAGATCAATCCGAACTGTCCGACAAAATAGATAGGCTACCATGTAAATTAGGGCCTGTAAATAATTTTGTGTAAACGGTCTTGTTTTTTCATATTCAATAAGCAGGCATTCTGTCACCAAATAAGATGGAAAAGCGGTTCAATGCGGCCTTCCAGTCTCTGATTGGCATAGTCCATTTCCTGGCGATATTGTTCAGCGCCAGATAAAGCAGTTTGAGCATAGCCTCGTCATTGGGGAACGAACCCCGGTTCTTAGTAACTTTGCGCAGCGACATGTTCAACGATTCTATAGCGTTAGTCGTGTATATCACCTTGCGTATCTCCGACGGATAGGCAAAAAAGGGATAATGCGCTCCCAGTTCCTGCGCCAGGATTGGCCGATGGACGGATGCGTTTCATCCCATTTTTCCTCAAAGGCCGTAAGATTCATCTCAGACTGCTCGGCGGTTGTCGCCTGGTAGATGGTCTTGAGGTCCGCAGCTACCTCTTTGCGCTGTCTCCATGAGACATATCTCAGGGAATTGCGCACCATATGGACAATGCAGAGCTGTATCCGGGTGCGAGGAAAGACCGTCTCAATGGCCTCGGGGAAACCCTTCAGGCCATCCACACAGGCAATAAAGATATCCTGTACCCCACGATTTCTCAACTCTGTCACTACCTGCAACCAGAACTTGGCGCCTTCGTTTTCCGCAACCCACATCCCCAGGACATCCTTGACCCCATCCATGGTGATACCGATAGCCAGATAGACCGCCTTGTTCATAACATGTCCATTATCGCGTCCCTATAGATGATCGGGTAAACAGTGTCCAGAGGGCGATTCTGCCAGATTTTAACCTCATCGGCAACAGCGTCAGTGACCGCTGAAATCAGGCTGGGAGAGACATCAACACCATAGATATCCTCCAGATGCCCCTGAATCTCCCTGGTGGTCATACCCCGGGTGTAGAGTGAAATAATCTTGTCATCAAAACCGGAAAAGCGGGTTTGCCCCTTCGGAATGATCACCGGATCAAAGCTGCTGTCGCGGTCACGAGGGACATCGATCGGCAGCTTGCCAAACTCACCCTTGATGGTCTTGACGGATTTGCCATTACGGGCATTTCCGCCTTTGACGGCTATTGCACCATGTTTCTCGTGTCCCAGATGGACAGCCATTTCCGCCTGCAGCGCCCTTTCCAGAAGGGCCTTGGTCAGTTGCTTGAGCAACCCGTTTTCCCCGATCAGCTCTTCGGGTCTTTTACAGTCGTAGCCGACAAACAGACGATCCAACAGTTCTTTTTCAATGGCCATAATGATCTCCTTTTAAAGGGTGGGATATCGACATACCCCTGAATGGCCATTTACACAAATTATTTTACACCCTCGTAAATTTGGACCAAACTGGTTTATTTGCTTAAAATATCCCTTCCATACCCCATTTCAAACCTTGAACGCCTCATCTGTTCTCGTTATTTTTTCATACAATATTTTTGAACGGTGAGGGCTATGGATAAAAAAAACATCTTGAGACAGACCATAACAGATGGATTCCTTGAAGAACTGTTTCCTCCTGGCAAGGCGGATGAATTTTTTGAAGCCATCTACGGAGGCACAGAAGAAGGCGCGTTCGACATCGCCCTGAGATTTAGCCTGTTTGATGAACATAGGCTCGAGCTTATACTTGAATACCGCTTGACCGAAAGACCTGGCAGATGCATGGCATGCAGCCTGACCCGCGGTCTCCCCGCAGTATTTAAAAGGCATCCCATCATCGATATAAAAGGCGCTGTACAAAAGATAGCGGAACGACTTGAACCAGGCTGGAAGGTCCTGGAATGGGACCTGGGGCCGACCACCCCAAAGGCGCCGAAGGTAAACGCAATCCCGCTCAAGATAAAACTTGAGGCGCGATGACGGGCGAAGCTGCTGCATCGCCCGTCACAGGCCAAGCAAGATAAGGGACCGTCTTTAAAGCTACATCCTTTTCCAGCGAGACCCGGCCCATAGCGGAAGACCACTGGACATGTCCCTCAGGGTCACGGTTGAGCCGTTTATATCGATGCTTACCGCGATAAGTCTGGTTGTCCCATCGGAAAAGGTAACCTCGTAGGCCTTTACTGCAACCACATCACCGACAGTCGGTCTTGCAACACCAAGTGAGTCCCAGTACCAGATCGGACCGAGGCCGTAAATGGTAGCGGCAGTCCCTGCGCCTGTGTCAACCGTAATGCCCTGTCCGTAACAGACCGCCTGGACACTGCCGGTAATTGTAACAGGCGTGCCGGTAAGTATCGCATTCGACATAGGACCGACGCAGGCACTTGTCTGTGAGGCAGCGTATCCAACCCCGTTTCCTCTGCCAGCCCATGATGCGCCGTTAAAGGCCATTGCCGTCATGACCGCAAGGACCGTTAAGGATAAAATGAACACTTTTTTCATCTTGTTCCTCCTTATTCTTTTTAAGATCTAAACAACCATTGACCGAGATCAAAGAGTCTCCAAACTAATACAGGCCTTAAGGTGCTTCGCCCCTCCACTTGTGTATTGTGCAGTGTTTTGCATAACGCCCACATCCTCTTAAGCCCAACTTGATCACCTCCTTCCCCTCCCAATTCTTTGATCTACAGATACAGTTTACAAAAAGAATGCCAATTATAACATTTAATAAAAACAATAAGTTATTAAATATCAATCTTGTTTCGAACCGACAATCACCAAAACGGCGCGACCATTCCGTCGAATTATAACGGAGAACGTTTTTTTGAATTGATACATGTGGTATGAATATAGAATCCAGCTTGGAGACAAAAACAGCAAAAAATAAAGAGAATGCAATGAATAAAGACGGCAAAATCCAAACCAATAACAATTTTACAACAATCAAGCAACCGAACTGCACTGCATGGATGAAGCCGGCGGTCATGACCTTTTTTATCCTGTTTTTGACATGGCTTTTGGGCCTTCATGCCCATCAGCAGGCCATTGCAGCGCAAAACAATGGTTTCAGCCCATCCCGCACCATAGACACATTAAACAAGATCAGTCGTAAGCTCTCTTCAGGATTATTCGATCTCAAAGGCCTGGATGAGGCTGAAAAAGATGTCATATTCATAAAGGAAGGCAGTGACGACTGCATCGAAAATACACAAGAAGGGCTCGATCAGCTCAAAGAAACCCTTGATGCCTTAGGCCAGCCATCGCAGGGAGAGCCGGCGAGGATCGCCGATCAGCGAATGTCTCTCATGAGGCGCAAGGCATTCCTCGAGAGCCGACTTGCCGAGTGTCGCATCATAACCCTCCACGCCAATGAATTGATCCCGCGGATAGAAACCGAAAAAAGCAACCTATTGACCAAACGCCTGCTTCACAAAAGACCCGATATAAAAACCCTGCTTGTAGACGAAAGTCTTGACAATCTCAACCAACACATCGTCGACATAAGAAACGCCTTTCTTAAAGACAAAGGTATAAGGCGTCTCATCCATGGATATTACACTTTTCTAGGCATAGCGTGCCTGATCGGGGCGGTCTTTGGATTTTGGATCGGGCATACCATGAGGCTCAGGGTTTTATCATGCGGCACAAATGGCCTTTGCGGTAAGGTGTCAATGGTCCTCCTTGCAACCTGTGCGCGATATCTCCCTGCCGTCATCCCTTTAACCATCTTCACTATATCTCTAGGTTTCTTGACAGGGGATTTCGGCGCCCATTCGTATTCTATGGTGATTTCCTATGCACTTTGCGTTTACATCTACTCAAGGATCGCCGTAAGAATACTCTTCGCCCCACCCGACCCGGCAACACCCTTAATAACTCTTCGACAAATCAACACAGGCCACGCTGTATCGATGCGCACAAATCTCTTGCTGATCCTTTTCCTACCCCTGGCGAGTATACTTTTTGCGCCAAGGGTCCAGGGTATCCCACAAAATATCTATGACCTCCTTGACATAGCACTGTTTTCTCTGGTCGACTTTGGTTTTTTATGGGTCATATGGCCACTACTCAATATCCAAGGGTCTAAAGGAACAACAAGGGGGATCCGCATTGTTACAGCCTTACTTGTACTCGCCCTTTTTGCCCTCAATCTCTTGGGCTATCGAAACCTTTCACTATTCATACTGCGTGGAACCGCCGGCACGCTTGTCATCTTGGGCGCGCTTAGGATAATGAGGGGATGGGTATGGGATATATCTGCAGGCGTTTCAAAAGGTCTGATGCCGTGGCAGGTATCCATCAGGGAGAAACTTGGTCTGAGACATGATGATACACTTCCAGGGCTTATCTGGCTAAGGCTGATGGTAGACATCGTCCTTTGGACAACGTCAGGGCTCTTGCTGCTACTTGTATGGGGCATTACAGGTTCTACGTATTCGCGGGTGTCGGCCCTCCTGTTTGAGGGTTTTGAGATCGGACAGATAAAGATCGCACCGTTTCGTATCTTGATGGGCGGATTCGTATTTTTCATACTCTGGATGCTTTCGCGATTGATCAAGGTCAAGATCGAGAATAAATGCACCGGTCTTGATATAACACCTGATGTAAGAGAAGGTCTTGTCACGATCATAAGATATGCAGGGTTGGTGCTGGCAGCAGTCATCGCCCTTTCAGTCGCCGGCGTTGATATGTCAAATCTGGCCATTATAGCCGGCGCGCTTTCTGTGGGTGTAGGTTTCGGGCTTCAGAACATTGTAAACAACTTTGTCTCAGGCCTTATTCTCATCTTTGAAAGACCGATTAAGAAGGGAGACTGGATAGTAGCGGGTGGGACGGAAGGGCATGTCAAGCGGATAGGTGTGAGATCAACAATAGTACAAACCTTTGACAATGCAGACGCCATCATTCCTAACTCCGAACTCATCTCTAACCAAGTAACAAACTGGATGTTGGATGAAAGGACTGGCAGGGTACGCATAAATATCGGTGTCGCTTATGGAAGCGATACAAAATTGGTAAAAAGACTCCTTCTCGACGTCGCCCATGCCCACGAAGGCATCATTAAAGATGGTTCACTGCCAACACCGCAGGTCTGGTTTATGGAGTTTGGCAACAGCTCACTCAATTTTCAACTCAATTTCTATATAAAAAATATCAATGATCGTTTTAACATAAGAAGCGATATCATGTTTGAAATAGACCGCATCTTTAGGGAAAACGGCATAGAAATACCGTTTCCCCAAAGGGATATCCATATCAGGAACTGGCCGGCGCCGGACTTGGGCAGACATGAGGCCGCTTCTACATCTAAAATCTAAAGCCGAAGATGCAATATCCGACCTATCTCATCGGCGCCAAGATTTTTCAGCTCGCCGAGCATGGTCCCACGTCCCCTGAAACGCTCTATGACCTTTTTGACGCCGTCTTCATTTATTCCATAATCAATGAGCCTGGTGCCTATCCCAAGGGATATGAAAAATATCTCTGTCTTTTCAATCGCGGCCCTTGCCCTTTCGATCGTGTTTGCCTGATCGAGACCCCAAACAATCCTGCCGTACGATGCGAGCCGTTCCGCCTTGTTGAATATCTGGTGTTCCCACACCCCTGGGAGCACGATTGCAAGGGACTGCGCATGATCAATGCCAAAGAATGCCGTAAGCTCATGACCGATCATATGGGTCGCCCAATCGCCCTCAGTCCCACACGATAGAAGCCCATTTAGGGCCTGGGTGGCGCACCACATGAGATTCGCCCTGGCATCATAATCCATCCGATCCGAGAGGACCTTCGGTGCGATCTCGACCAGGGTTGCAACAATTGCCAGGGCCTGCCTGTCCTGAAGCGGTGTATTGAGATCATGGGTAGCATATTGCTCCATGACATGTACGAATGTATCTACAATGCCGTTTGCAAGCTGACGTTTCGGCAGGGAATATGTGACTTCAGGATCGAGAATCGAAAATTTTGGATATACAAACGGGCTGCCGAAGTGGAGTTTCTCCTGCGAGGCATCCCTTGAGACCACCGCAAGACAGTTCATCTCGGATCCGGTCGCAGGCAGGGTAAGTACGACCCCAAGCGGCACTGCATCTTCGATCGCTGCATTTTTCGCGAGGATGTCCCACGGGTCCCCTTTGGCATATCTCGCCACGGCCGCTATAAATTTTGTACCGTCTATTACACTTCCTCCCCCGACAGCCAAGAGGAAATCGATCTTTTCACCTTTCACCATCTCAACCGCCTTCATCAAGGTCTCGTATCTGGGATTGGGCTCAATACCACCGAATTCAAGAACTGTCCTTCCTCTAAGCGCGGCCGCAACCTGGTCATAGACGCCGTTTTTTTTAATGGAACCACCGCCATAGGTCATAAGGACCCTGGCATCAGCCGGAACAGCCGTCGCAAGTTCCTTGATGGTCCCCTTACCAAAGATAATCTTTACCGGGTTGTGATACACAAAGTTGTTCATCCTGACCTCCTTTTTAAGGAATTAGGCCTGATCGTTACCCTTTTAACGATATCAGCTCATTGTCTTTCAGCCTGCGCCGATTGGATTTTGGCCGCCATAACCCTATCGCGGCCGCCACTCTTTGACTCGTAAAGGGCGCTGTCGGCTGCTATCAAAAGGTTGTCTACGCTTGAACCGTGGACAGGACTCGAGGCGACCCCCCATAGAGACGGTCAAGGAGAGGGTTTCATTGTGGTGTAAAATGCGCACCTGCTCCCTCACACCCCTACAAAGTCCGTTGGCTATGGTAACGGCATCCTCAAGGGAGCAATCTGGTAAGAGAATGACAAATTCCTCGCTGCCGTAACGGCAGATCACATCGCTCTTTCTGCACCTTTTTCTGAAAAAATCAGCGATCTCTCTCAATGCCGCATCACCTACGTCGTGCCCATATATATCATTGAATCTCTTGAAATGGTCTATGTCGAGCATAATCAATGAAAAACTGGTATGGTTACGCCTAGCCCTGCTGATCTCTTTCTCTGCAAATTCCTTCATAAAGCGTCGATTAAAAGACCAGTCAGCGGGTCTGTCATCGATTGTTCCCTAAGCCAGTCCTGAAATTTAAGATTGGCCAAAGACAAACTCAAATAATCGGCGAAGATGGCCGCCGGCCCCATGATTGTTTCCAGACCAATACACCCATTATCGATGCTTAGTCGCGGTTGGATGTGCAACAGACCAAGGATTTTGCCCTGGGCTATGAGAGGGGTGCATAGATACACAAGATGCTCAAATGGTTGGATCTCGACATGGCCGCAAAAAGGCTTTATTGCTTTATTGCACACACTGTATGGTTTCCCGCGTTTTATCGCCCAACATTCCTCCTGATCGAATTCCATCTTGAGCCCTTCGGGTGAACCCCATGAGACCACCTCCTTAAGCCGCCTCCATTCATTATCGAAAAGAAACACGCCACCTCTGCAATCCGGGAAAAGGATCTCTGCATACTTGGCGATAATAGAATAAGATTCATGGGTACTATGGCATAGGTGGAGGAATTCCTCCATTTCATGCATGCGTGATTCCCACACGTTTCGTTGCCCCAACCTCTGCTCTTCCTTGCAAAACCCCTCGATAATAGTGGTCGTGGAGCCAGTATAGGCCTTGGCGTTCAATGACACACAGATGACGCTGCCATCGCACCGCCTTAAGACGGTCTTGAAATCTATTACCACGCCATTCTGAACAAGTTCTGTCTTAAGCCGCTCCAGTTCCGATGACTCCCAAAAAGGTGTGCCAACATCGGCGCTTTCCTGCAGAAGATACCTCGGGCCCTCGTAACCCAGCATCCTGGCCATGGAGTGATTCACGCTTAAAAACCTACCATCAGGGCCCATGATGAATACCCCCCTCGAAACAATTATCAAATATAAGCCTGACGATATCAGAGGTTCGTTCGGCCAAACGTTTTTCAAACTGCTCCTCCAAACAATGTACGTGTTGATCCAACCCTGAGAGCCTTTCCATAAGATTATTGAAGTAGCCGGCAATCTGGCCAATTTCATCTTGCCCGCCATTTTCGATCCTGATGGAATAATCACCATTTGCCGCCTGTTGAAGGGCATATATGAGATTTCGGATCTTCATCCCAAGAAATGGCAATATGACATTCAATTATAAAACCCCTATCTGATAAAATTGTTTATAATTTTTACACTATACTGTCAATATATTGCATATATTTCCTAAGATAAACCGACCATTGCAGCTCAAATTTGATCTTCCATCTCTTTTCTATACCTTTGGCCTTTGTAAATTTATTTTACTCCCATCCAGCGTTCAATCGGAATCTTGTAAATAATTGAACATTGTTTCTATCAATTATAAATATTTTTTATTTAACATGCTTCTAAAAGTAATATATTATACAACCTTTCATTTTTTAGTGCAGAATGATTCATTACAGCAATGATAAGAGGATCGCCAAGGATCATCAGAAGACTTCATGCATGTCTTTTGCTATCAGCCACAGGTAGCCAGTATGGTCTAAGCTAGAAGACAATTACACAATCAGAGCCGGACAGCATTAGATACATTTATAAAAAGGATGAAACGGCCTGGTTTATAGGCAGCAGGGCCGTAGCGTATTGGCGAAATATTCAAGCCAAGGGAGACGGCCGGCCGCCCAGATGGCCCAACACCCGCATCGTAGTGATTGACGACCAGAAGTGGGAAACTAGACGAATCGCCGACGGGTTGGCTACCGATTCAAATATTTCAATATCTCTTGCGCCAGCTTGAAGGATACACCGCCAACCCTGGCGATCTCTTCTGCTTGGGCCTCTTTTATCCCCTTGACGCTTCCAAAATGCCTGAGAAGCCTCCGCTCTGTAACCGGCCCCACTCCATGGATATTGCTCAGCCTTGAGCGCAACCCGACATTGTCCCTTTTTTTTCTGTGGAATGTAATCCCGAACCTGTGAACTTCGTCCCTAACTCGCTGCAAAAAAAGTAAGACCGGGTGTGATCTCGGAAGGAACAAGGGCTCTGGCCAAAGAGGCCTGTATATCTTTTCGCCTTCACCATCCCTCTCTTTTGCAATCGATACAAACTCCAGCCGCTCGCCAAGACCAAGACTTGAGGCCGTCCGAACCGCCTCATTCAGCTGGCCTCGCCCGCCGTCTATCAACAGCAGATCAGGGAATTCGCCTGTCTCCAGCCCGGCCCTCATCCGTCTTTCAACCACCTCGTGGATCATAGCATAGTCATCCATCCCACCGACTGTATTTTTTATATTATAACGCCTATAACCCTTTTTATAAGATCTACCGTTTCTGAAGGCTACAAGACTCCCTATAGAAAGGTCCCCATCTGTTGTGGATATATCCACCCCCTCTACGAGGCTAGGCGTAACCTTAAGGGCAAGCGTAGTCTTTATCTCACACGAAAGCCTCTGCCACTCTAGGGCCTCTTCTTTGGCCCCGAGCAAGGCAAGGTCAGCGTTTTGCCTTGCCATATCCAAAAGCCTACCCCGTTCCCCTCGCACCCTGCCACTATTCAACCTCTTCAGGCCCATCTCGGACAGCCACTCAGACAAAACGGCAAGGTCGGAGGGTGGAGACGGCACAAGAATCTCGGGTGGAACCTGATTCTCGCCGTAGTATTCGCGCAAAAAGGCCGACAATACGGCTCCGTCATCTTCCCCTTGGACGGAAACCAGGCAATGAAGTTCCTGACCGGTAACCACACCCTGCCTCACCCTGATGATGGAGGCAACCGCTCTTTCGTCACCCTTTGCGATGCCTATAGCGTCGAGGTCGGTATCCATGCCGACCACAACCCACTGGCCCTCTGTAATCTGCTGAATGGCTCTTATTCTATCTCTGAGCGCAGCAGCCCTCTCAAACTCAAGCTTGGCTGCCGCCTCTTCCATCTGGGATGAAAGGGATTCAAGCAAAACGGATGTCTTTCCTTCAAAAAACAGCCTGACCCCTTTTATCCGTTCCCCATACTCGTCTCTTGATACGGCATTGATGCAAGGGGCGCAGCAGCGTTTTATCTGATATTTGAGGCATGGTCTGGACCTCATCGCCATACGGGCGTCACTGCACGTCCTCAGCCCAAAAAGGGCCGTCACAAATCTATATGTCTCGCGCACAGCCAGACCTGACGGATACGGCCCGAAATAGAGAGCACCATCCCGCTCCCTTCGTCTTACTACGGATAATCTTGGGAAATCGTGTTGTATATTGAGCTTTAAAAAGGGATATGCCTTGTCGTCCCTCAGTAGGATGTTGTATATTGGTTTATATTGTTTGATGAGGGTAGCCTCCAAAAGAAGCGCCTCTTTTTCGGTCATTGTGGCGATAAACTCAAAGGCTGCGGCCTTTTTTAGCATTAAAGATGTCTTTTGAGGGATATCAACGGATGGTTTCAGGTATGAAGAAAGCCTCTGTCGGAGATCTTTTGCCTTGCCAACATAGAGCACATCTCCATTATCGTTTCTGAAGATGTAAACCCCGGACGATCTTGGAATACCCAAAAGGGATTCAGGGGAACACTTGAGGCGGATCGGGTGATTCACCGGTTAACAGGCTGAAGGGCCTCCTTCATAAAGGCCGGGAGGGCAAACGATGCCCCGCATATCTCTTGAGTAAAGTATCTTGTGGAGATCTTGTGCACCTTGAACCTTTCCAGGTCGAAATCATTAAGTGGGTCATATCTTTTACTGGCCATGACCCAACTCCACATGCCACTTGGATAGGTAGGGATAAAGCCGAGATAGAAATCAACAAACCGGAAACCAGCCTCACGAAGACCACTGTTGATATCGGCAACGATTTTAATATCATAGAATGGAGACTCGCTCTGGGCCACCAGTATGCCATCCGATCGAAGGGCGGAAAGGCATTTTTTATAAAAATCGGCATTGAAAAGGCCGACAGCCGGACCTATTGGGTCGGTTGAATCAACAATTATTATGTCGAAATCAGACTCATGATCCTCCAAATATTTTATCCCGTCGCCCACGACTATCGACACTCTGTCGTTTCCTTCGAGCTCACAGGCTATCGAAGGGAAAAACCTCTTGCATGTCTCTATCACAAGGCCGTCTATCTCGCAGAGGACCACCTTCTCAACATCTGTATGCTTTACGGTCTCCCTGACGGCCCCGCCGTCTCCGCCGCCTATTATCAAGACCTCTCTTGGGCTCGGATGGAGATATAAGGAGGGGTGCGTTATCATTTCATGATAAATATATTCATCACGTTCAGTCGTCATGACAAGCCCATCAAGGAGCAAGACCCTGCCATATTCATAGGTATCCAGGACCTCGATTGTCTGATATTCGGATCTGCCGACAAATAATGTCTCTTTTACCTTAAGTTTGAGACCTGCATTTGGAGTGTGAAGTTCAGTGTACCACAGTTCCATTTTGGCCTTATTTCGTTGGAATAAAGAGATTATAAAGCTTGAGTCGCTTCAAGGCAACCAGAATCTGGTCGGGGCGAGAGGATTCGAACCTCCGGCCCTCTGCTCCCAAAGCAGATGCGCTACCAGACTGCGCCACGCCCCGAATTCAAATGAATGCTTCTTACCATAGAGCAAAAGAGGCTTCAATAGCTCAATGCTGTATTTTATAAATCAGATACAGGGGAAGTTAAATTGGACAGCTGTAATGACCTTTGGATAAACTCAAAAAGTTATTATATTGGCAAAAAATAATAGGCTGAAGGCAATAGGAGGATATAAAATGCCCATATTAATACTTATACTCATAATCATTGCATTAGTAACCATATTTTCAGTGCAGAATGCCACACCTGTTGCTATCTCCTTTTTTGTATGGAAATTTGAGGCATCTCTCGCCATAGTGGTATATCTGTTTGTCATTTTAGGCATATTCCTTGGGATGATCATTGCATACTGGCGTATGGTTAAATCATCTTTAAAAAAATCTTCTCCGAAAAAAACAGAGGAAATCCCGAGGTTGAACAATAGACCTTTATATGGAGACCTTTATTAAACAATGGCTCGTGGATCCTGTCGTAGGGAAATTTGTTGCAGCCTTTATAGTTATCCTGATAATCAGAGTACTTGTCCGGTTTCTCAAAAATTATCTTTTACAATACATCAAGGATATCGACAGCCGCTACCACGCCCGGAAATTTGTGACTTTTTTAGGATATATAGCAGGTGTCTCGATGATAGCAGTTATTTCAACGACAAGCTCGGCAGTTGGAGGTCGCCTTGGGAGGGCCAGTAGTATAATATTTGCCCTTCAGAAGGTCATCGCGAGTGTTGCCAGCTGGCTTGCGGTTGTGGACACAAAAACTCCTCATCATGCTGCCATTTTCTCAAGGAACCGCCATTCATATCATTCATATACAGCAGGAGATAGGTAGCCAAGCCTTACCTGCCGTCTTATTGATTATATAATTATATATTCGGTGATCTCATTCATAGCCTCCCTCCTAGTTGCAAATTGACAATGATGGACAAGCTCGTTTTTAAGGGTACCCCAGAAACTCTTCATAGGGACGTTATCATAACAATCGCCCTTTTCACTCATCGATACCTTCATAATCTAATAATTGATTGAGCAGTTTACGGTATTTCCGTGGACCCATGGCATATCCCACAATCTCTCCGAAAGAGGTCCTTGTGACCTGCAAGATAAAGCCAGCCTTCTGTAATATCTGTAAGCCATATCTGGTTCGGGGCCCTAGCCTTGAATTGCCGATTGAGCAGGTTCTCGCCACGGGTAATGTATGCCTTGAATAACTCGTCGCCTTAAACTTCCCTTTCTGTTTAGAATATATCCCCAGCTTCTTCCTGATCCGTCTGATCCTGAAAATCCCCACTTTGACGCCATGCCTGGCAAGGTCAACCTATAATCCCCTGGTCCACAGGGCTCACGGGTCCTCTTGTGTGCCGCCCTTATCTCCACCAAGCCTCTGCTCCCCCTGACATGTCTTGAAGGTCTGCGATTGAGCCGTATATAACCGTTTTTTGATACCTTCAAGATAGGCACATCATAGAAACAGATACTTGAGCCGCATCCACTTCATGACCGCATACCTCGCTGCGACTCCTTCGCAAAGTATGCAGCCGCTTTTTAATATGCCACGCTCCATCCTGACCTGGGCCAAATCCCGTTTGAGCCTAGCAATCTCCATCTCCAACTCTGTAAGAGACCTTTGCTTTTTACCTACATCCCCGGGCTTACCCTCCTTGTGCGCCTTGACCCAGTATCCAATGCAAACAGCAAAAAACCAAGCATGCCGACCATCAATGTCTTGTTGAAATCAATGTTTTTGATCAATGTCGTCCAATACTCGCCAAGCCCCCATCTGTCCCAAAAAGAGGAGTGAGATGGACATCGGGATCGAGATCAACATCAAACCTACGGCGGATGGAAGGTGGATGGAGCGACTATTGACATATTCAAAAGGGCCGAAAGCGTGACCAACATGGCATTATACATTATTATATTAAAAAATTCCATCAAATCCGATCGGTAGTCAGATTGATCAGATTGACATGTAAGATATCTACTAAATCCACCTGGCCAATATGGTTTATATATCCCCTATTTGCTACTGTCAATTTTTTGTGTAAATATAAAAAATTATAGCACATGTTTTGTCTAGTTTGTATGGCGCTGGAGATGCACCTAATTAAGATAGATAGAATTGTTATGGTAGGTCAGAAAGTTGATAAAGTTATATATTGCATCATAAATTTAACATCAGGTATATTAAAAAATTTATGTCCAATATTGACAATGAAGGTCTAAAAAGACAGAAAAAGCCGTGGGGCATAGGCCCCATAATAGGCATCATTATAGGTTCCGCCATGCTTGTCACCATCATCGTAGGTGCGCTGCTGGTGGGATACATGATCCTCGACCTGCCCGACATATCGCGCCTGCGCTCATACAACCCCCCGCGTGTGACAGAGGTCTATGACGAAGACCACCACATACTAGCCTATTGGTATAATGAAAAACGCTGGCCTATCCCGAGAGACAAGATACCCCAGAGGGTGATCAATGCCTTTCTTGCCGCCGAAGACGCTCGTTTTTACGAACATCCAGGTGTGGATCTCATAGGTGTCCTCAGAGCGGCAATAAAGGACATAGAGGCGGGCGGCATCGTCCAAGGCGCAAGCACCATCACCCAACAGGTCACAAGGTCGCTCCTGCTCAGTCCGGAGAAGAGCTGGATCAGAAAGATAAAAGAGGCCATTCTAGCCTGGCAGATCGACAAGGCACTCAGCAAAGATGAAATAATCACCATATATCTCAATCAGATCTATCTTGGGTATGGGGCCTACGGCATAGAGGCCGCAGCCAGGACATATTTCGGCAAGCATGTAAATGAGCTCAATCTGGCGGAAACGGCTATGTTAGCAGGTCTTCCACAGGCACCAAGCCGCTATTCCCCATTCAGAAACCTGGCCCTTGCTAAAAAAAGACAGGAATATGTACTAAGGCGCATGGTGGATGATGGTTTTATAACAAAAGAGGAGGCGGAAAAGGCCAAAAAGACCCCAATCATCCTAAAACCAGAAGAGATACCGCAGACGCCAGGGGTTGAATACTTTCTGTCAGAGGTAAGAAAAGAACTTGAAGAAAAATACGGAGAGGACAAATTATTCAATGACGGGTTGACTATTATAACAACGCTGAAAAGGTCATGGCAGATCCAGGCGTATAAATCTACAATGCAAGGCCTGAAAGAACTCATCCAGAGACATCCGGAGGACAAGGAACTACCTAACACCCTTCAGGCAGCATTCGTGGCCATGGATCTCAAGACTGGTGCTGTAAGGGCCATGCTCGGAGGAAAGGACTTCAGGTCTTCCCAATTCAACTATGCAACACAGGGCAAGATGCAGCCCGGTTCGGCATTTAAACCTGTAGTCTACACTACGGCCCTTGCCGAAAAGCTCATATCCCCAAACAGCATCATGGTTGACGAGCCCATATCCCTTACGGGTCCCGATTCTCAACACCCTTGGATGCCTGAGAACTTTGACAAGAAATATATGGGACCTATCACCATAAGGACGGCCCTGGCGCTTTCAAGAAATGTTATTGCTGTAAAACTGGCCAGGATGGTAGGTGTAAAGGCCATTCAGAGGACGGCCCGCCTCATGGGGATCGAGGCCCCATTGGCGAACGATCTATCCATCTCGCTTGGATCGTCAGCCGTACCACTCATACAGCTCGTTCAGGCCTACAGCACATTTCCAAACCTTGGAAAGACGGTACGGCCTATGTTCGTAGAAAAGGTTATAGACAAAAATGGCAATATACTTGAAGAATCTAAGCCATCCGTCTCAGAGGCAACAGACCCCATTACGGCATATCAGATGGTGACGCTGCTTGAAGCAGTGATACAGGAGGGTACCGGCATCTATGCCAAGACCTTGGGGATCCCGGCAGGAGGCAAGACCGGCACCACGGACAATTACAAAGACGCCTTGTTTATCGGCTTTACGCCCGAAACCGTAGCAGGAGTCTGGGTGGGCAGGCAGGACATGCAATCTCTTGGGAGGTTAGAAACGGGCGGAAGGGCCGCATGCCCGATCTGGACGTCTTTTATGGAAACAACCAAGAAAGACATGAAAAAAGACGCCTTTGACATACCTAAAGGCGTAACCATGGTGGCATTCGATAAAAATACTGGCGATATCGTACCCTACGATCAAAAAGACGACAACCCTGACATAGCCCTTGAACCAATGCCTTCGGAAGCGGTCCAGCAAACCTCCGAATCGGCCCAACCGCCGCAACAACAGACGCCCACTCAACAAAAAGAAACAAACCCACCCCCCTCTGACTCCGGCAGACTTAAATTACCAACGTGGCTTAAATTCTAGCACAGAAGAGAGGTGGGATTATTAAAAGTGGGATTAAAAATGCTCCATCCCCAAACAAAACGACTTCAAAATCTTAGGATTTTTTAGGCCTTCGCGGTATATCAGTCAATATCTCCCTTTTGACATATAAGACCTTGGCCACCTTTTTGAGATCATTTACTAATGAATTAAGCTGGTCTTCAGGTATATCTTTTATGCGCACATATACCTCCTTGCGACCCGGCGTTACATGATCCTGCGATGTAAGCACACTTACAAGGCTAGCCTGTCTAGAACGGATGAGGTTCAATACCTCTGCGGTTGCGCCGTGTCTATCTTCAAGATCAAAGGCGATCTGTATCGGCCCCCGGTAAATACCAGTAATGCTTATCATCACTTTGAAGACATCGGTCTGGGTTATTATGCCTGTAACGGCGCCTTGGTCATTGACCACAGGCAGGCCCGATATCTTATTCTCAAGCATTATCACAGCAGCCTTTTCCACTGAATCGTCCTCCTTGAGTGTTATCGGCTCCTTGGTCATTATGTCTTTCAATTTGATCTCAGACAAAAGATAATAGAGCTCATGTACATCCAAAGACGTGGCCTTCGATGGGGCCGCTTCTTTTATGTCACGGTCGCTTACGATCCCAACCAGGCGATTCTGTCTGATTACCGGTATCCGCCTTATATTATGCTCTTTCATGAGCTGAGTTGCCTTCATGATGGATGCATTTTCGTCAATAGTTATAGGATTGGAGACCATCCAGTCTTTAACTAGCATAATAATCCTCCCTAAATACCTAACTAATTGCTTTTATTAAATTTTGTTGCCATATATGCAAAACTGCAACCATAGACATGCGGCCATCCCAAAGTCTTGTTGTTCATCTAATAAGATTGCATCATGATGTCAAGATGCTGTAGTATTTATTGCAAATAATGAAACAAAAGGAGGTCTTCTATGCCGGAATTCGGAAATCCTTTTTCAGGCCTTGTCAATTCACGAAAACTTACACATGAAGAGCTTATAAGGGGCATACGCTTTTTTATAGCGGCAGAGTATGAAGCGGTTCAGCTCTATATGCAGATTGCCGAATCCATCGACGATGAACTTTCAAAGGCCGTTTTAAAAGACATTGCAGACGAAGAACGTGTTCATGCTGGTGAATTTCTTAGCTTATTGAAACGTCTAGAACCAGATGAGGAAAAATTCTACATTAAAGGCGCCTCCGAGGTGGAAGAGATATCCGAAGGGCTGAGAAATAAAAATACTGACAGATAAAATGATCAGGATATCCATTGTCGTCTGTTAGCGCCCTTGCACAGCCAGCAATCCTGCGCTGATTATGCAAGGGCATTTTAATCAACCAGCAAAAAAGACCACATGGCCATTCTCGTCTATATCCACCACTATCTTGCCCCCCTCTTTAAATACCCCTTCAAGAAGTTTCATGGCAAGCGGATCCTCGATATAACGCTGGATGGCCCGTTTAAGCGGCCTGGCGCCGAATGACGGGTCATAGCCAGCCTCTGCGATCCATTCCTTTGCCCTGTCGGTTACCTCAAGCATGAGCTTGTTCTCGGAAAGGCGCTCGGCCAGGTGCCCGAGTTGGATATCAACGATCTTTATGAGATGCAGCCTCTCAAGCGGATGGAATATTATCTTATCATCCACTCTGTTCAGAAATTCCGGCCTAAAGGAAAGACGCAGCACCTCGTTGACCCTCTGTTCCATGGTCTTGTAGTCCCTGATCTCCTGTATGAGATCACTTCCTATGTTAGAGGTCATGATTATGATGGTATTCTTGAAATCCACCGTTCGACCTTTGCCGTCCGTCAACCTGCCGTCATCTAGGATCTGGAGTAAGATATTGAATACATCTGGATGGGCCTTTTCTATCTCATCGAACAGGATTACGGCATAAGGCCTCCTCCGCACCGCCTCTGTTAAATATCCGCCTTCTTCATAGCCAACATAGCCGGGTGGCGCACCGATAAGTCTAGCGACTGCATGTTTTTCCATATATTCGCTCATATCCACACGGATCATTGCCTGCTCCGTATCAAACATGAACTCGGCTAGTGCCCTCGCAAGCTCTGTCTTACCTACCCCGGTTGGACCGAGAAATATGAAAGAGCCCAACGGCCGCCTCGGATCGTGGAGCCCTGCCCTAGCCCTTCTGACCGCGTTTGAAACCGCCTTTATAGCCGCCTCTTGGCCTACCACCCTCTTGGCAAGACGCTCCTCCATATGAACCAGCTTGTCTCTCTCACCCTCTATAAGCCTAGTTACCGGGATACCTGTCCATTTTGAGATGATAGATGCTATGTCCTCTGCATCAACTTCCTCCTTGAGCATACCAGCGCCGCCTTTCTGTATCTCTTCAATGCGCCGCTGTTCTTCATCGAGTTCTTTTTTTAATCTCGGCAGCTCTCCGTAAAGTATTTCCGCGACCTTGTTCAGATCGCCTTCTCTTTGATATTTCTCGGCCTGGACCTTCAGCTGATCCATACGTTCCTTGATATCCCGAATCTTTTTGATAAAACTCTTCTCCTGCTGCCACGAGGCCTTTAAGGCATCGCTTTTTTCCCTTAAATCTGCAAGCTCCTGCTCTATTTTCTTAAGTCTCTCCTGCGAGACCGCGTCTGTCTCTTTCTTTAAGGCCTCGCGTTCTATCTCAAGCTGCATGATCCTTCGCTCTATCTCGTCTATCTCGGAAGGCAGACTATCTATCTCAATCCTGAGCTTGGCCGCCGCCTCGTCTATAAGATCAATGGCCTTGTCAGGAAGGAAACGATCTGTAATATAACGATGCGAAAGGGTAGCCGCCGCCACTATGGCCGAGTCTTTTATCCTTACGCCATGATGTACCTCATACTTCTCCTTGAGCCCCCTCAGTATCGCGATCGTATCTTCCACTGAAGGCTCATCCACAAGTACCGGCTGAAAACGTCTTTCGAGTGCAGCGTCTTTTTCTATATATTTCCTGTACTCATCTATGGTCGTTGCACCTATGCAGTGAAGCTCACCCCTTGCAAGCGCCGGTTTCAGCATATTCGATGCATCCATCGATCCCTGGGCCGCCCCAGCCCCTACCAAGGTATGGATCTCATCAATGAAAAGGATTACCTCGCCTTGGCGCTCTGCCACATCTTTGAGCACTGCCTTGAGCCTTTCTTCAAATTCACCGCGATACTTAGCGCCTGCTATAAGTGCACCCATATCAAGGGTAACGACCCTGCGATCGCGCAACGTTTCAGGGACATCCCCCGAGACTATCCTCTGGGCCAGGCCTTCAACTATAGCAGTCTTCCCGACGCCAGGCTCGCCAATCAAGATAGGGTTGTTCTTTGTACGGCGGGAAAGTACCTGAATCACCCTCCGGATCTCATCATCTCTACCGATCACCGGATCGAGTCTGCCTGACCTTGCAAGACCAGTAAGGTCACGGCCGTACTTTTCGAGGGCCTGGAATTTGTCTTCCGGATTGGGATCGGTGATCCTTTGACTCCCTCTTATGGAGACCAGCGCCTTTAAAAAGGCATCTTTGGTAACACCGCGGCTGACAAGCGCCTTGGCCGCAACGGTCTGCGGCGACTCAAGCATTGCAAGGATGATATGTTCCTGGCTCACATATTCATCCTTCATTTCAGCCGCAATGGCAAAAGAGCGCTCAAGTATCTTGTTTAACGCACTTGAAAGATAGACCTGCCCCCCGCCAGGACCACTTATCTGAGGCAACTTTTCAATGACGGCATCCATCTCGGCCAAGATCGCAGATGTCTCGACCCCCATTTTTTTAAAAACAGAGGCCGCAACCCCTTCATGCTGGGAGAGCATCACTCTTAATAGATGCTCAGGTTCCAGTTGTTGATGACCGCGGCTCTGGGCTAAATGCTGGGCCTCTTGAATGGCCTCTTGTGATTTAAGCGTCAATTTGTCAAATTGCATAAAAACACCTCACGTTGTCATCTGGTGGATTTTGTTTTCAAAAACTAAGGATTAAGATCGACGGTGTCAAGCAAACCCTATATCCACCTCTTCCGCATCAACCAGACCTTAACGATCTGGGTCAACACCATGTAACAGACAAGCGTGAGGACAACTAATGGCCAATACATAAGCGGCGGTCGCACAAAACCAAGCGTTCCTGCTATTGGGGAATAGGGCAGCCACATCCCTATCATCATAATGACCATTGTAGTAAGAATGAGCGGCCGACTGGCGAGACTTTCGACAAAAGGGACCTTTTTAGTCCTGATAACGTGAATAATAAAGGTTTGGGTAAGCAAGGACTCAATAAACCATCCAGTCTGAAAGAGCGGGGCGTTTTTCCAGCAATCGAATATATAAAGCATGATGAAGTAAGTAGTATAGTCAAAAATAGAGCTGCAAGGCCCGATGAACAAGATGAAACGTGTTATCTCGCCCATGGACCAGGGACGCGGATTTTTTATTTCATCGTGGTCTACATTATCTGTCGGTATGGGTACCTGAGAAAAATCATAAAGCATGTTGTTGGTCAATATCTGGAGCGGAGCCATTGGCAGAAAAGGCAGAAAAGCGCTTGCACCTACTACGCTAAACATGTTTCCAAAGGCCGAACTCGCCCCCATACGGATATATTTAAGTATATTTGCGAACACCTTGCGGCCCTCGAGTATCCCCTCTTCGAGGACCATAAGACTCTTCTCAAGAAGGATCAGGTCTGCAGACTCCTTTGCTATGTCGACTGCGGAATCCACTGAAATACCTACATCGGCGGCCCTGAGCGCAGGGGCGTCATTGATCCCGTCCCCCAGAAAGCCCACTACATGTCCTTTTCTTTGGAGCGCCCTTACTATCCGCTGTTTATGTGCAGGGGCGAGACGGGTGAAGATAGTCGTCTCCTCCACGATACCTTCAAGATCTTCATCGGTCATATGCTCCACATCATCACCGTTTATCACATGTGCCGTAGGTATCTCGACGTCTTTACACACCTTCCTTGTAACAGCCTCGTTGTCGCCCGTGAGTACTTTTACAGCAACCCCATGTCTATGCAAAGCGGCAACCGCATGGGGCGCGGTTTCTTTTGGCGGATCGAAAAAAGCGACATACCCCTTTAAGATCAGATCTCTCTCATCTTCTTTGGAATAAGCCGGCTTTTTCTCCATATAGCGGTAGGCTATGGCAAGCACTCTGAAACCGTCTCTGCCCAATTTGTCATACTCTATCCTTATATCATTAAGCCACATTTCATCTATATTATACAGATCGTTTTTATATTCGAACCGACTGCAACGTTTAAAGACCTCTTCCGGGGCACCCTTGCAGATGAGAAGGTTTTCACCTTTAGGCGTCTTGAGCACAACCGACATCAACCTACGATTGAAATCAAATGGGATCTCATCTTCCTTTATATAATCAGGCACATGAAATTGATCATGCACCTCCCGATGGGCGAGCACAGCCCGATCAAGGACATTTTTGAGGCTTGTCTGAAAATGACTGTTTAGATAGGCCAAGAGCAGGACCTCTTCATTTTCCTCCAACATGAGATCACAGTGCTTTTCGAGGACTACACGGTCCATGGTAAGTGTGCCTGTCTTGTCGGTGCATAAAACGTCCATCGCACCTAGGTTCTGAATGGAATTGAGACGTTTTACTATAACCTTCTTTTTTGACATGGCCATGGCACCACGAGAAAGGCATACGGTCACGATCATTGGGAGCATCTCGGGCGTCATGCCCACAGCCACAGACAAGGCAAAAAAGAAGGCCTCTTTCCAGTCACCTTTTGTAATGCCGTTTATCACAAACACCAAGGGCACCATAACCATCATGAAGCGGATCATGAGCCATGTAAACCTGGCGACACCCTTATCAAAGGCCGTCTGTGGCTGTTGTTCAACAATGGATCTCGCCATTCTACCCAGATAGGTGCGGAATCCGGTCTCGATAACAACGGCGGTAGCTGTTCCACTCTCAACACTGGTGCCAAGAAAACAGATATTTGAAAGTTCTACGGGCGATTTAACCACCTTATTTTCTTTAAGGTGTGTCTTCTCTACAGGGAAGGATTCGCCTGTGAGTATGGATTGTATCACAAAAAAATCCTTGCTCTCTATAAGACGCACGTCAGCAGGAATCATATCGCCTGCCGAGAATTTAACTATATCGCCTGTCACAAGCTCGCTAAGCGGGACCTCGCGCTGCTCTCCATCCCTGACAACCGTAGCTGTAACGCGTATCATGGCCTTTAATTTCGCCGCAGCCGAATCCGCCCTGGCCTCTTGAATAAAACGCAACAAAACGCTGACGACTACCATAAGAGACATAACAAAGGCCGCACGCAGGTCCCCGGTCAGCGCCGATACGACGGCCAATATAGAGAGCAGGATAATAAGGGGATTGATCAGGGCCTTCCCGAAGAGATGGAGTCTCCCATACCGTTTTTCCTGCGCAACTGTATTGGGACCATATTTTTCAAGTCTATCCAGCGCCTCATCTTCACTGAGACCGGATAATTGCGTACCCACCCTCCGCAAGACCTCGTCTATTTCGCTTACAGCGAATTGGGTCAGGCTTTGGGTGGACTGAAACCTGTCGCCGTTTTGTTTTGGCAAGCCGAGACGCCTCGGCAATATTGAAGATGGAAAGATTTTCATGGTTCACACCTCTTTGGACCGCTGATGTAAACGGTCTGGTGAACCGGCTGGGTAGCTAAAAATGGGCTTGATTAACGATTCACAGACCGCATGCGATGAATGATCGCGATCCAGGGTCTTCTGATTTTTTCTTCATCTCATTTCCTTTGGTTGAGCGGTGGTTACCACTGCCATCGGATTCGTTCATCTCTTATTCCCCGCGCACTTTCTTTATTTTTTAAACCAGCAGCACTGATTCAGACAGCGTCTTGTTATAACTATTGATAGATCAAAAGGCAACTCAAAAAATGCATCAAAAGATCAATCTTCCAAAGAATTGACAATCTTTTTGACCGCGGCGACATCCTGATCCCCCAGCCCCTTTTTCATGGCGTTATCATAAAGCCTAAGGACCGACTGGCCGATAAAGATGTCAGCGCCACATTCCTTTGCAGTATTTATTACGAAACCAAGGTCTTTGGCCATATGTTTTAAGGGAAATTGCGGCGGGAAGACATCATTTTTAAGCATATCCGCCTTGAGATTGAAAAGGCTGCACCCCATGGGACCTGAAAGGATGGTATCAAGCACGGTCTCTATGTCGAGATCGAGGTCTTCGGCAAGCGAAACAGCCTCGCTCAATCCAGCCACCATGACGGCAAGAAGGAGATTCACGACCATCTTCATGGCAGAGCCTTGGCCTGTCTCTCCGCAATAGACAACACGCTTGCCCATTGTCAAAAAAAGTGATTCAAGTCTCTTTATTTGTTCGCGAGGACCGCCTGCAAGGATGATAAGGGTTGCATCTTCGGCTGGCTTTTTTGAACCTGATACAGGGGCGTCTATCAGTATTATAGAATAGGTTTTGAGCCTTGCAGCAAGACCTCTCGTATAGGAAGGCGGCACGGTGCTCATATTGACTATCAAGCCGCCATTTGACATGCCTTTTAAAAGACCGTCATCACCATCCAGGACTGCATCGATCGCCTCGGGCCCAGTAACCATGAGCATCACCACATCTGCCCATTCACCCACCTCCCTTGGCGTCATCCCTACCCTTGCACCTACCATAGCGAGAGGTATAGTTTTATCATATGTTCGATTATAGACCATGATTTCATAGCCAGCCTTGAGGATATTGCGCGCCATGGGCTGACCCATTATACCCATACCAATAAAACCGACCCTCTTAAACATAAGGCTTCCCTCCTTGTATATCTTCCGTTAGATTTGAAAATAAATCTTAAAATCCTTTTGCCTATTTTACAGCATGCTGCAATCGTACCTCAAGAAAAAAGACTCCTGGCCTAAAAAAGTCATAGGCCTGACCGGCATCATAGCATCTGGAAAAAGTACTACGGCAAGGCTGATATCCCAAATGGGCATCACCGTTCTGGATGCCGACGAACTCGCAAAAGATGCGGTAAGACCTGGCACCCAGGCGCTTCAAAGGCTTGTAAATACACTCGGGACTGGAATTCTCAAACAAAACGGCGATCTCGACAGGGCTCGAGTTTTAGGGCTTATACTGTCGGATGCCGGAATCAAACAAACTGTGGAGAACATCATACACCCTGAGATACTTAAACTCATGGATGAAAGGCTAAAGGCGCTTAAGGCAAAAGGGGTCGAGATGGTCTTTGTGGAGGTGCCGCTTTTATTCGAGGCCGGCTGGGAAGGCCTTTTTGATATGATCGTCACGGTGTCAGCGCCAGAAAAGGCCTGCATAAAGCGACTCATTGAAAGAAACAATATAGGACGGCGAAAGGCGATAATGTGGCTAAAACAGCAACTCCCTCAAGGAGAAAAGATTAGACGGTCTGATTATGTAATTTTTAATGATTTCCAGGAAAATCTACAAAAGCAAGTAGCAAAACTTATTGACGACATCAGCAGGACACCATAAAAATTTAATGCGCTGCAATCTCCCTCAACGGGGCTTTACAAGATATAATTGTAATATTATAAAAGGCGCACTGATCATTCCTATCTGCCCATAGCTCAACAGGATAGAGCAACGGCCTTCTAAGCCGTAGGTTGTGGGTTCGAGTCCCGCTGGGCAGGCCAAATCAATAAAATCAAGTACTTAGCGCTTCAAAAAAATCGCTTTGGGTAGGGGATTAGTTTTCGCCAGCGTGACCCCGATATTAAGGATGGCGACACTGCCATGATTGACACCAGCCGCACATAGATCATCGATGGCCGCGTGTATGCCTTTGCTGATATAGGCGGCAAGACGGGTCAGTTTGAACTCAAGATTAAGGCGCTTAAGTAGGTGATAATGTGGTGATCGAGAGCCACAATGCCACCGAAGGTGCAAAGAGACAGACCAAGCCAAGGGCTGACATAAAATTGGATGGATACTTGATACCAAGGTTGGGCCTATAATCTAGTTCAAGCAGATGAAAAAAATAAGTTCTGCATAATCCACTGACTGCCAACTATATTATAAGATAATTCAGTTCAAATCTCATATAAATAATTTTGTTCAACATAAGAATCAAAAAAAATTTAAATTCTTATGCATCTTATAATTGTAAAGAAAATGTTTTTATAAAATTATAAATTTTTGATTAATAATTTTATTGTCTTTGTTTTCATCTTAAGGTTATCAATATCTTTCGATTTTATATATTTGAATTTTGACATCTTGAATTGTCAACTAACTAATTGAAAATATTAAATTTTTACTTGACAAAACTAATTAATAAATTATCGTTTACTTAAAAGAGGTAAATAAAATAACAAAGGGGGAGATCATGATAAACAATATCGGGACTAAATTAAGAGAAAAGATACATATGAATCTCCTGGAAAACAATCGAAGCATTGATTTCGAAAAAGAAGTAAGCGATATAGGTTTAGGAGCAATAGGCATAGCAGCGGGACTTATAGGGGCATGGAGTCTAGTTTGTCTAGCAGGCGGTCTCATAGCAGCTCATGGTCCGATATCGTTAATAACAAGTTGGTTCGTAGCCGTTTCGGGCAATTAAAATTATTAAAACATAAGGAGGAACTATCATGGAAAATTCAGCGACAACCAAGGCAAAAGTAAGAGAAGATGCTGGATTAGATATAGCCAGCGCCGGATTTGAAAAGGAGATTTCAAAGATCACACTTGCCGCCGGGGGGATTATGGCTGGTCTCGTAGGCATTTGGGGCATTACCTGTCTTGCGGCAGGACTTATCGCCGCTGGTGGTCCTGTAGAGCTTGCGAAGGCCTGGTTCTCCGCCGTAACAGGCGGCTAAATAAGAAAGTAGGCAGAGGGTAGTGGTAGCCCTCTGCCGCCTATCCTTTCATTTTGATCCCTTTATCTACTTTCTTTTCAGTCAGTCTACCTTCCAAAAAATCGCTATTTTCTCTTTCAACCAGCATCCTGATTCTAAAATGCACGATGTATTTGAACTATGCAGGATATATTAACTTTTAAAATATAAAACCGGCAAAAACAAAGAGATACACCCTTTTTTGTTGATATTTTTTTATTATAATAATTTAATTGTTCGCATCGTCAATCTTTTATCTTTTGCATTAAAAGGAGAAAAATACTTGCGCTATATGGTAAGGGCCTTGATGGCCGTCATAATCTGTTCATTTATAGGGATTGCCATATATTTGCCCTGGCATTTTGAAAGTCATAGTCCTATTATAAAATATAGTGATTTTATAAATGCCGTCAAAAAAGGCAATATTTCTGAAGTAGCAATAAGCAACGGTGAATTAAGAATAAAAGACGTCAATGGCGAGACATATTATACCTTTTCGCCAGACGTGTCGAATCTTATTCAACTACTTCTAGAGCAGAAGGTCGCGATCCAGACAGAATCCAACAAACCAGGGTTTTTCTTTTATCTGCTTATCGGGATAATCATCACAAGTGTTATAGGTCTTTTTGCCCTATGGGTATTAAATAGATATCTAAAAAAGAAAGAGGGCAATGAGTTTGCAAAGACAAAGGTGATAAATCTTTGCGAGAGCATGAAATGTGTAACTTTTAATGATGTTGAAGGGATCGATGAGGCAAAAGAGGAGGTAAAGGAAATAGTCGATTTTCTTAAAGACCCTTCGTCTGTAAATCGTCTTGGCGGAAGGATGCCGAAAGGGGTCCTTCTTATGGGTCCGCCAGGGACCGGTAAGACATTGCTGGCAAGAGCTATTGCAGGTGAGGCTGGAACGCCGTTTTTCAGCATAAGCGGTTCGGATTTTGTGGAGATGTTCGTGGGAGTAGGGGCATCAAGGGTAAGGGAACTATTTAGAGAAGCAAAAAAAAATGCACCATGTATAATTTTTATCGATGAAATAGATGCAGTGGGCAAGAATAGGGGCGTAGGAGACATCCCTGGTGGGCAGGATGAAAGACAGCAGACCTTAAACGCCCTTCTTGTAGAGATGGACGGTTTCGAGTCAGATGACAATATAGTAGTTATAGCAGCCACAAACAGGCCCGATGTCTTAGATCCCGCCCTCCTCCGTCCAGGTCGTTTTGATAGGCGCATTTATGTCCCACCTCCAGATATGAAAGGCCGTTATGCCATCCTTAAAGTACATGCAAGAAATGTAATCCTCGCAAAGGATGTCGATCTTAAAATGATCGCAAAGGGCACCCCTGGATTTACCGGGGCCGATATACGCAACCTTGTCAATGAAGCGGCGCTGGAAGCGGCAAGAAAGGGAAAGTCTTTCATAGAGATGGAGGACTTCGAAGAGGCTAAAGACAAGATCGTCTTGGGAATTGAAAGAAGGGGCGTAGTTATGGATGAAGAGGACCGGCGGATTATTGCCTATCACGAGGTAGGACATGCCATCATGGCAAAGATGCTGCCCGGAGCAGACCCTGTCCATAAAATAACGATTATCCCGCGTGGAAGATCTATGGGTGTAACCCAGCAACTCCCCATCGATGAACATCATGTATATTCCATGGAGTATCTGATGAATCGAATAAAGATACTCTTCGGCGGGCGGGCAGCGGAAGAGATAGTTTTCGGCAGGCAGACTACTGCCGTAAGGGACGATCTTGCCAAGGCTACGGCCATTGCAACCATGATGATATGTCAGTATGGGATGAGCAATAAGATAGGTCCAATATCCTATCAGCATGAGTCAAGCTCTTTTTTGACGGGGGTTGAACGTCCACTGTTTTTAAGTGAAGAAATGGCGGCGCTGGCCGACAAAGAAATAAATAGGCTACTTAAAGAATGTTACGAGGCAACAAAAGCTATAATTATAAAGGAAAGGGCGCTTCTAAACAAGGTCGCCGAGATATTGTTGGTCCAAGAGACCCTTGATGGCGAAGAATTCGATATCATCTATGAATGCAATAGAAAACTCTCTGGAGACGATGCCGCCCTCCCTGACAAATGTTCTGTCTGTAATATAACTTGGTGCGAAAAAAAGCTCGCCAAGTTGGGGCTGGACAACGCCGATAATCAATTAGACCCAAACAACTTCGAGAGCTCATCTGAGGCAACAGCACATTCAAGTCCGAATGGCAGATAGCCGGCGTAGCCCAAGATAGGCATCTCAAAGACTTGAAAACGTTGCACAAACGGTACGGTATACTCCCAGTGGGCAAAAGAGAAGTAGTTCCACATCTCCCAAAAAAACCCACAAAAGAGCCCGGCTGCCGCCGGAAGCAGCACAGGCCGCCAGTCACCAGCCTTTATCTTTGAAAAAACCGTCTCTTCGCCAAAAAGCACCTGAAGTGCTATAATAATCGCGAGCGGCGCGAGCCACGGAAGGGGGAAGAGATAATGCGGCCAGACGCCGATTCCAGTAAGTCCTATACCAGCCAATAAAAGCGTCAACCAAGCCAAAAGGCGCGGATGCTTGAGCATTGGCATGCGTGGACCTCTGCGGCACCGCCCCAAAAATGGAAAGGTTGCCATCCATTCGGTAGTGCTCGACACCGCTGGCAGGACAGTGGCAAAGGGCGGGGTGGCCAGAAGGAAGTACCCTAACGGTCCGACGGGCGGGATCCCAACGTAGTGCCAGTTCTGGACAAAACGATTCAGATACTCGAAATACCACCAGAAAAAGGCGCTGAAGGGAAAAAGCGCGATTAAATAACCAGGCCGTCTGGTTAAAAGACAGTGCCCTGCCCGCCTTATGGTAAAGGCGTTGGCGACAAGAATATAGGCCATCCATAATGGAGTAAAGGTATAGCTCTGCCACCGCGCAAACCAGACAAAACGCATCCACGCCAATATCCAAGTCGTAATAAGCAGCACCACGCCGAGCCAACCCCACCACGGGAAAAATCTCTTTACCGGCATGGACATAAAAGGCAACGCAGCTCTTGACGAAGGAGACCTGAACCATACCACAAACAATGCGACTGCGGCAACAGGCAAGGAGGCCAGCGAAAGAAAAACCGTCCAGGAAAACTGGGGCTGCATAATGGGATGCGCAACAGGCACAAAGGTCAAATATGGAGCAAGACCCTTTCCTGAAAGGAAAATGCCCAAGGGCGGCAACCCGAGCAACAGCAAGGATAGGACCAACAACTTGACAAGGGGCCTTATTGCCACAACCGCACTCCTTGAGCTGATAAATATTAATATTTTACGTTATCGGATGGAATGGTTCTATGCAAGTGTATGGCTAAAACGGCCACTCAAGTGTCGAGTGCTGGAGATAAAAATAGTGTTAGAAGCAAATGATTTGACCTCTTTTGTAGCACGTGAATGTCCGGTTTTTATATAGTCAGGAGGACTGGACAAAATTGCTACAGGAAGTCAAGGAGATCATTTTGTGGAGATTTACAGGGATTGGAAGAAATGTATGTTGACTCAGGAGAAAAGCGCCTCGCCTTCGCTCTGACAAAGGAAATATTATTAAAACAAAATCGTTAATGGCGGACATGAACATTGACGCAACAAACAGGACAATTCATTTACTCTATAAGCGGTCAATTCTATTTACTCGTAACACTAAAATAGTTGCTTACCTTGCTGGAATATTCTAAAATATAATTTATTTAGATCTTGCATGGTCCATACAAAGACAGAAAGGACTGATGATATGAACAAAAAAGAATGGGATCCATGTGCCATTCTTAAACTTTCGGGTTCATATTGGGAAGCCTGTGCCTTACATACTGGAGTGCTTCTCGACATATTTACACATATAGGCGACATAAGTCTCCCTGCAGAGCAGGTAGCGAGTAAGATCAAGGGCGATGTCAGGGCGACGGCTATGCTGCTTAACGCCCTTACGGCCATGGATCTTTTGATTAAGGAATCCGATCGATACCGCAACACGGATCATGCCATCCGCTACCTTTCAAAGACGTCAGATCAATATATGGGTTTCATCATCCAGCATCATCATCACCTCATGACATCATGGCAGAAGCTGGTAGAGGCCGTAGCAACAGGTAAGCCGGTAAGAAAAAAGGCATCTTTCGACGGTCCCATCGTAAGAGAAAGTTTTTTGATGGGTATGTTCAATATGGCCATGATTGTAGCGCCCAAGATAGTACCTAAGATAGATCTTACAGGCCGAAGGCGCCTGCTTGATCTGGGAGGAGGGCCCGGCACCTATGCCATTCATTTTTGCAAATACAATCCAGGGCTTTCTGCAGTAATCTTTGACCTTCCAACGAGCCGGCATATAGCTGAAGACATGATAGAACGATCCGGTCTTAAAGGGAAGATAACCTTTATTGGTGGGAACTATATCGAAGATACCTTGCCGCAAGGTTTTGATGTGATTTGGCTGAGTCAAATACTCCATTCAGAAGGTCCGGAAGAATGCAAAACCATAATCGGAAAGGCCGTAGCCGCCCTTGAGCCGCAGGGATTGATAGCCGTGCATGAATTTATCCTCAACAATGAAGAAAGTGGTCCGCTTTTCCCCGCCTTATTTTCACTAAACATGCTTGTCGGGACACCACACGGTCAGGCCTATTCAGAAAATGCCATCAAATCCATGCTGCTCGAGGCAGGGCTGGATTCGATCCAGCGAATCCCTTTGGATACCCCAAATAATTCAGGAGTGATCATTGGCATAAAGCACGCCTAGCCTATGGCAACATTACTCAACCCGGCTGCGGCAACCGTCCCACAATTCCTCCTTTTTTAAATTGAAGCTGGTTAACCACAAAATCGTATAGACAATTTCATATTAAGGCATGTATTTTTAAATGGATCTGGATCAAAGACGGCAGTGTAAGCCTTGTTAAATTAAAGAGTAGAGGAATACTATGCTAATGTTCGATCTTCACTGTCACAGCTTGTTCAGCGACGGCGAGTTGTTGCCCTCAGAGCTTGTGAGACGGGCTGAGGCCATGGGATATAAGGCTGTAGCCATTACAGACCATGCCGATTCATCTAATCTGGAACACATACTGCTCAATATCAGGCGGGCAGCAGATGACATAAACAAATACAGCCAGACTAGGCTCATCCCAGGGATTGAGCTCACCCATGTACACCCAAGGTTGATAGACGACCTTGCCAAAAAGGCTAGGGGGTTTGGGGCAAAGATTGTGGTCTGCCATGGCGAGACAATCGTTGAGCCGGTTTACCCAGGGACTAATCATGCCGCCCTTAAAGCCGATATAGATATATTGGCACATCCTGGATTTATAACCCCTGACGATGTAAAACTCGCCGCAGGGCGAGGAATAATGCTAGAACTATCAGGAAGAAAGGGGCACAGCCTTACAAACGGCCATGTAGCAAGGCTTGCCATGAAACATGGTGCCCATTTAGTTGTAAATTCCGATGGACATGCCCCATCTGACTTTATGACGGCTGAAATGGCAAGAAAGATCGCCATGGGCGCAGGACTTTCAGAAGAGGAGGCTGAAGACGTCTTTAACGAAACATGGCGTCTAATATCGGCTATCGACCTGCAATCTTAAAGGACAACCTCAAACACAAGAAATAAAATAAGCATGGTAAGATCTATACAACTTGATACAAATTTATTTTTTTATTGGCAACTATCCGACTATATTTTATAATAGCCAGCCGGCAATCGGCATTAATGACACCTTAAAAACATCTGGAGGAATAATGGATGCTAGGCTTATAAATCCCTTTCTCGATGCTGCCGTCAATGTGTTGAAGACTATGGCCAAAATTGAACCGAAATCAGGAAAGCCCTTTTTAAAAAAAGATTTTGTGGCATCAGGCGATGTATCAGGGATTATTGGCATCACCGGTCAAGCACAGGGCTCAATGTCCATTTCTTTTACAGGTCCTTGCATAAAGGCAATCGTGACAAGTCTGTTTGGCTCCCCTGTAACAGAGATAAATGACGAGGTAAGAGATGCAGTCGGCGAGCTTACCAACATGATCTGCGGAGATGCACGGCGAAGGGCCGAGGCTGACGGCATCTCCCTCTCGGCAGGCACGCCTACCGTAGTCTCAGGTGAAAGGCATGTGATCACACATGTCACCAAAGGACCTATAATAGCCCTGCCATTTGAAACGCCAAACGGGGGTTTTGTTATAGAAATAGCATTCAGCGACTGATTGGTCGCTTCCAACGAAAAGCTGGATGTTGACCGCATTATGGTCTTTTATCTCAACAGTTATAGTGCCATCCCTGTCAGTCCTTAAGATGCGGCTTTTAATATCCTTATAGCGCTCTATTATTTCTGATTTCGGCAACCCGAGGTGGTTGCGCCACCCGGATGATACAATAGCCAGTATAGGTCTTGCCGCGTTTATAAAAGCCTGACTGCTCGATCTCTTGCTGCCGTGATGGGGCACAACCAATACGTCAATATCCGCAAGCCCGTTTGAGACCAAACACGCCTCGCGATTCTTGTCTATATCACCTGTAAGCAACATCGATCTGCCTTTATATGAAATCATGATCACAAGACACCTTGCATTAAAGGTGTCTGCCAGCTCATGGCATCCCCCTGGCGTCATAACCTCTATCAAGGCATCTTTTACATAAAACGCCTCGTCACTCTCGAGGATCCTGTGCCTTATACCTTTTTTGACACACTCTTTCATTATATCCTGCCACGACTGGGTGCCGTCAGCGCTGTCTCCGTTTGTCCAAAATTCTCCCACTCTAAACCCCCTTATCAGTGCAGGGAGTCCGCCTATATGATCATATTCAGGATGGGATGCAACAAGTATATCTATCTTCGAATAGCCAAGGGTCCTGATGAAAGGCGCGACCACCCGCTCGCCGACGTCAAAGTCGCTACCCATAAGCCCGCCGCCATCAATAACCATGAGCCTCTGTCCGGGAAGCTCTACAACCTGAGAAAGACCCTGGCCCACATCCAGTACATGAAGCCTCAAGGCGTCTTGCCGCGGAATAATAAGCGGCCACGGGACTGCCGAGACTATGGCTGAAACCATGGCTAAAGCCAGGACCACGACCTGAACCTTCTTTCTCTCATTTAAACTGCCTAACGCAAAGGCCAAAAGAATAAATGCAAAATAAAAAAGCACAACCTGCCATATAATAGGTCTTGGCATAGAAATAGCAGCCCAGTCTAATACTGAGACATGATTAACGATATTTAAGCCAAACCCGATCACATATCCTATAACTTTCCACAAATAAGTCCCAAGCACCGGGCTTACAGCCATTGTCAACGCCCCTAGCATCAAGCCCGGGAGGATCAGCATGCTTGTAAGCGGGACTAGAATCATATTAACTGGCAACGACAATATGGACACACGCTGAAAGTACCAGGCCACAAGAGGTGCCGTGCCTAATGCCGCGACAATACTTACCAATATAAATGCTCTAAGCTGACCTATCTTAACGGTCAACCAGCCTGCCCCGATTTTGTCTTTTTCCAATATAAAAAAGTAGTTTGAAAACAGGATTAGAAAGAATGCAGCTGCAAAGGACAACTCAAATGAGATATTAAAAAGGTCGAGAGGTTCATATATTAGGATGCACCAAGCAGCAATGGCAAGGGAGTTTAGAGGGGTCTGAGGTCTTCCAAACAGATATGCGGCCCCGAATGCTATTACCATGATCGTGGCGCGTACTGCAGACGGCGAAAGGCCTGCAAGGCCCATATAGATGATGGCGCCAATGAGCGCGCATAGGGTCGCAATCTTTTTTACCGGTAGATGGAGTGCTATCCATTGGGACCTCAAGAGCAAAAATCTTATCAGACCGCCGATAAACAAGGCCATGAGACCCATGTGAAGGCCCGAGACGGCCAAAAGGTGGCTCGTCCCTGTGCGCGAAAATGCCTCTTTAATCTCGGGAGACAACCATGAACTTTCGCCGACCAGGAGCGCCGCCGCAAACCCTTTGGCGTCACCGATAAACACCCTGTCAATCGCCACAAGGAGCTGTTTTCTCGCGTGCTCAATGAGATAGCGCGCCCTCCCCATAGCCACTGAGCTGTCCGAATGCCCTATGATTGCGATGTCCAGCGGGCCTTTTACATAACCCGTAACCAGCACCTTGCGTGTGGCCCACCAGGTCTCTATGTCAAAGGCACCTGGGGTCTTGAAGTTTCTTACGGGCCTGAGAGACGCCTTGAAACGTATCCAGTCCCCGGGGGAAATATCCATGTAAGATAGATCCTTGACTGAGAGGCTTAGATATCCTGAGACACCGAGGTCTTTTACGGGCATGTGGTGTCTGAATACTGCCACAAATAACCGTGCCCCGTCATCTGTCGGCACAGGGGCACGGATGACCTGGCCGGTCAAGATATGTCGGCCATCTTGATCTGCAAGCGAGATAAGGCCACTGGAAAACACCCTTACATTGTCTCTTGAGAGGCGGAGGTCGAAATATCCAAGTGAGAAAAAGATAAGCCATACCCCAATGATGATCACCATGGACCCTGTCTTTACCTTATCTCCTTTAAAGCCGCGAATCACGGCCCCAAAGCCCAGCAATACCACAGCGCCTGCCCCGATAAGATAGAACGGAAGATATGGAACGCCAATATGCCAGGTATTCGCCGCAGTGATGCCGATTGCAAACGGTATAATAAGTATGGCAAGTGGGGTCAGGATGCAGCCTCTCGTTTTAACAACCTCTCTTTACGGAAATTGGCTGATTCTGATGGCGTAACAAAAAGTCGCCGACTGCCGTGTTGCGCTGCATCCGTCGTCACTGCGGCGTACAAAAATACGCCTCATTCCTCAGGATCTACGCGCCTTGCATTTACGATTTTTGCTTAGCCATCTCATATAATGACTTTTTATGAGACCATCAATTATATAATTGACGCAAATAATTTATATTTTATTATAAAACAATCGCATCGAAAGGAAAAGGGCCATATCATGGAAGCCGAATACTTGCCAGATATAAAACCTACATCCGAATATAAGAACGTCACTTTAGAAAATACCTTCGACTCTCTGAATTCATCAGAGAACGGGCTTACTGACAATGAAGCCACAAACAGACTCAATAAATTCGGCTATAACGAACTGGTTGAAAAAAAGAGAAACCTTCTTCTTGAATTTGTCCAGCGCTACTGGGGACCCATGCCCTGGCTCCTGGAACTGGCGATGGGGCTCTCTTTTATATTAAAACATTATCTCGAGGGAATAATAATCTTTATACTGCTAACAATTAACGCAATTATCGGCCATATACATGCGCAAGGATCACAAAAGGCTATAGATCTCTTAAAGAAGAAATTAGCTATCAAGGCAAAAATATTGAGAAATGGAAAATGGATAGAAAAAGATGCAAGAGAACTCGTACCTGGCGATGTAATAGTCATAAAGCTTGGCGATATAATACCCGCTGATGCAAAAATTATCGAAGGTGAGTTATCTGTAGACGAATCAGCCTTGACAGGCGAATCAATGCCAGTAAATGTACAGCTATCAGACATAATTTATTCAGGTTCTATAGTAAAACAGGGAGAAGCAAAATGTATTATAGTAAACACAGGGACAAATACATATTTTGGGAAAACAGCTAACTTGGTAAAAATTGCAAAACCAAAATCACATCAACAACAAATAATGATGGCTATAGTCAAATATATGATGTATCTAGCTATAGTTATGTCGATGTTGATTTTTATATATGCATTGAGCACAAATATAGGGATACTTACTATACTTACATTTGCAGTTATATTTCTTATGGGAGCAATTCCTGTAGCTCTGCCTGCAGTACTTACCATAGTGCAAGCTATTGGTGCAATGGAACTTGTCAAAAAGGGAGTGTTAGTAACTAGACTAGATTCAATAGAAGATGCAGCATCTATAGATGTATTATGTCTAGACAAGACAGGAACAATAACTCAGAACAAGTTATCGATTACAGATTATATAACATTCCAACAATACAATAAAGAAGATGTAATACTAATGGCAAGTCTTGCTTCCAAAGAAGAGGGAATGGACATAATAGATCTTGCGATTATTAATTATGCCAAATCAATTGGAATAAATTTTACTGCCTACAAACAGCTATCTTATACGCCATTTAATCCATCAATTAAGAGAACAGAGGCAATTATTGAAATAAACAAAAAGAGATTTAAAGTAGTTAAAGGTGCAGCACAGATCATTATATCACTATGCCAACCAATGGATAAAGATGTTATTGATAAGGCAAATAAGATAATAGAAAATTTTTAACAGAAAGGCTATAGGACTATAGCCGTAGCTAAATCAGAAGAAGATTCAGATAATCTTAAGCTTATAGGTTTACTAGCGCTTTCCGATCCTCCGAGATCTGATTCAAAAGCCATGATAGATGCGGCAAGAAAACATGGCATAAAGCCAATTATGCTTACAGGTGACAATATTGCCATAGCGAAACAGATAGCAACTGAGGTAGGTATTGGCAACAAAATTATCCATATGGCAGATATTAAGGATCTAAATGAAGATGAACAGGTGAAGATAGTTGAAGAAAGCGATGGCATTGCCGAAATATATCCTGAGGATAAATACATGATAGTAAAGCTTTTGCAATCCAGAGGACATATGGTGGGCATGACAGGAGATGGTGTTAACGATGCACCTGCTTTAAAACAGGCAGAAATGGGTATAGCAGTACATAATGCCACAGATGTAGCAAAGGCTTCTGCAAGCGTAGTATTAACACAACCAGGTATAAATGTAATAATTGATGCCATCAATATAAGCAGACAAACATATCAACGGATGCTTTCGTGGGTTCTAAATAAGGTTACAAAGGTTATAGAATTTGTTGGATTGCTTACAGTATGTTTCATATGGCTGAATAAGATTGTGCTCTCCCTTCTTGGCATGTCACTACTTGTATTCGCAAATGATTTTGTAACCATGTCGCTGGCTACTGATAATGTAAAACATACAAGCAATCCAAACAGCTGGAACATAAAACATATTACTTTAGCCTCGCTTATCCCAGGCATACTATTAGTTATTGAAGGCGTCATAGTAGTCTATATCGGATTAAAATATTTTCATCTTGATTGGGATAGACTTCGTACAGCAGTAATGCTTAATCTAGTATTCAATAGTCAGTTCAGGGTATTGATAATGAGAGAAAGAAGACACTTCTGGTCATCTTTTCCAAGTATAGAACTATTCCTATCCAGCATCTTAACAATAATTGGATTTGCCTTGCTTGGCTTCTATGGAATAATCGTCCACCCTATCAGCATAGATCAGATTATAATTATCTTTGGATTTTCTGCTATCTTTACGCTTATTATAGACTTTCCAAAATACTATATGTTCAAAAAATTTGAACTCTAATTGGTCGATGCAATTTCTGCAATGCAAACTAAACTGGCTATGTAGGATACATACATCAAAATCATTAAAATACCTAGATCACTGGATACAACAGCCTGAATAACAATATCGGCTTAATGAGTGAAGACGCCTAAAGAGAAGGTAATACCGCAACCAACAAAGGCCTTATCTATTGCAAAAGAAAAGCTCCAATTGAGACTGGAATACTCTCAGTCGCTGCCCAAGCAAGACAGGAAATGGATACAATGAAACCAGTGTTTAATTATTCGATATTGTTTGGTGGTGGGCGGTACTGGATTTGAACCAGTGGCTTCCACCGTGTGAGGATGGCACTCTAACCGCTGAGTTAACCGCCCGCCGTGCCCGTTATATGTAGCCTATCAGCTGTATATTTGCAAGACTTAAAGGATAAATCATGATATATTTTAATCGCTATGCGCGAAAGACCGAAATTGACGATCATAGGTCCAGGGGCCATTGGTTGCCTGATTGCAGGTTATATAGAACGTCTCGGGCAACCGGTTTCTATTTTGGATTATAAAGGTGACAGGGCTGAAAGGCTCTCGAAAACAGGTATTGAAATTGACGCGGGCCGAACCAGGTTTAAAGTCTACCCACATATAACTGCAGACGCCGCAACTCTTGGTGTCCAAGATTGGGTTTTGATCCTTGTCAAGGCAAACCAGACGGACAAGGCCTTAAAAGAGGCTAAGCCATTGATCGGCGCCGAAACCATCGTAATCTCCCTTCAAAATGGCATCGGGCAAGAAGAAGCCATTCTTAGGGCAGTAAGGCCTGAATGCATCGCACTCGGTATTACGGCACAGGGCGCGACACTTATAAAAGAAGGATGTGTAAAACATCTTGGAACAGGCGATACCAAGATAGGCCTTTTGAAACCGTGCGATTGGGCTAAGGCCAAAGTAGATTTATTTGCCGATACCCTCTCAAGGGCAGGATGGTCATGTTCTGTTCCCGATGACATCACTCCATATATTTGGAGAAAATTTTTGGCCAATGTAGGCATAAATGCAATAACGGCCCTTACGGGCATAAAAAACGGAGAGATACTTGGGTTCGCAGATGCAAAAAAACTCCAAGAATTGGCAGTGGCTGAGGCATGGAGGGTAGCTGTCAAGAAGGGGATCAAGATCGATCTCAACTTACATGAGGCGATTTCATTGGTAAGATCGGTCTGCGAAAGGACATCCGAGAATATATCGTCGATGCTGCAGGATCGCATCTTCCAAAGGCCAACAGAAATAGATTACATAAATGGGGCGGTGGTGAAGATGGGGCTGGAGCTGGGGGTCGAAACCCCGATCAACGAGGTCCTGAACATGCTTGTAAAGATAAATTCAATCAAGGGCTGGGAGACAGTCAAACCCGATTGACAACGGCGGGCTTCTTGTATTAAAAATCCAATCTGTAGTTGTATAAGGTTTGTATAAGGTAAATAGCCCGGGTGGTGAAATTGGTAGACACAAGGGACTTAAAATCCCTCGGCCACAAGGCCGTGTCGGTTCGACCCCGACCCCGGGCAAATATTTATCGGGCGATAGGCGATTCGAACGCCTGACCTTTGGCTCCGGAGGCCAACGCTCTATCCAACTGAGCTAATCGCCCTTTGACAACATCGTCATATCAAAACAATTCTTGTCTTGCGGCAAGATACTTTACCGGTTGTGGCTTGTCAATTTCGTTCTATATTTCAAAAATAATCCTTGTAAATCCTAAAGTTAACTCTTACATTTTCTGTTCATAATATTCAAAATAATGAAAATAGCACTCGCACAGATAAACCCGACTATAGGGGCGTTCAAAAAAAACGCCGCATTGATAACCAGTATGGCCAAGACAGCCAGAGATAGTGGCTGCGATCTGATAGTCTTCCCTGAACTTTCCATTTGCGGATACCCACCCCGAGACCTATTAGAACAACCTAGTTTCATAAAGGACTGTGTAGATACACTCGCATCTCTTATTTCCAACATCAAAGGCATAGGGGTGTTAATTGGTACTGTCACGCCAAACAAAAGCTGCCAAGGTAAACCTGTTTTCAATACCGCGATATTGTTTGAAAATGGACAAATAATAGGCATGATAAATAAAAGACTCCTTCCAAGCTATGATGTCTTTGACGAAACAAGATATTTTGAGCCAGGCCTATCCAGCACACCAATACTATATAAAGGCACACGTCTAGGGATAGCCATATGTGAAGACATATGGAACGACACTACCATCTTCCCAGGGCATATCTATAAGGTCGATCCCGTTGCCGAGCTCGCTGAAAAGGGGGCTGAAATATTTATCAGTATATCGGCATCGCCGTTCGAGATAGGGAAAGATTCTTTCCGCTATCGACTTCTAAGACACCTGGCCTCTACCTACAAAAGGAGCTTTATATATGTAAACACCGTTGGGGGACAGGATTCCATAGTCTTTGACGGCGCAAGCCAAGTGATAACACCTGATGGCAGGATTGTCTGTAAGGCCTCTGATTTTTCAGAGGACATGGTGATATTCGACACCGATCGACTGTACGGCGATATACACGATACATCCAAAAGCGTGGAGGAGGCTGTAGTCAAGGCCCTTGAGCTTGCACTAAAGGATTATATGGAAAGATGCGGCTTCAAAAAAGCGGTTTTGGGCCTAAGCGGCGGAATCGATTCATCTTTGACCGCGGTACTGGCCGCAAGAACACTCGGCAGCGAAAACGTCCTCGGCGTCCTCATGCCATCCCCTTTCACCTCAAGAGAAAGCATCGAAGACGCCATTGAACTTACACGCAATATCGGGATAGAGACCACAACTGTGCCGATAACGAACATCTTTGAGACCTATTTGAAGACCTTGAGGCCTATTTTTTCCGACAGACCATTCGATACCGCTGAAGAGAACCTACAGGCCAGGATTAGGGGCGCAATCCTGATGGCCATCTCCAATAAATTCGGTCATATGGTCCTTGCTACAGGCAATAAGACCGAACTTGCTGTTGGCTATTGCACACTATATGGTGATCTTACAGGCGGCTATGCGCTAATCTCCGACATCTCAAAGACATTCGTTTACAAGCTTGCAAGATATATAAACTCTATAAAAAAGGTGATCCCGGAAAGGATATTCACAAAACCGCCATCCGCTGAATTGAGACCCGGCCAAAGAGACCAAGATGAACTTCCTCCATATAACATTCTTGATGCAATATTGGAACTCTATATAGAAAAAAATGCAACGCCAAGCGAGATAACCGCCAATGGCTTTGATGCCGACGTTGTCAGAAAGATTATAGGCATGGTAACGCGAAGCGAATATAAACGTCAACAGGCACCACCTGGTCCCAAGGTCACCACTAAAGCCTTTGGATATGGCAGAAGGTTACCGCTTGCCAACGGATATAAATAGAGGTTGTGAGCTGTTCAATCCAATTCGATGCATCTTGTTAAAATTATATTGTTAAGGCATATTTTCAATTAATCGAGAAAATACATACGGCAACTGGGGTGACACTGGTGAATAACAATAAAACCACCAAGTTTGACTGTATAGTCGGACAAAGCCCGGCCATGCGGAAGGTCTTCGATCTTATCGAAAAGGTGGCGGATGTCGACAGCACGGTCCTCATTACAGGCGAAAGCGGCACTGGCAAGGAACTCATCGCCCGCGCCATACACAATGCAGGCAGCCGGAACAAAGGACCTTTTATACCCATAAACTGTGCAGCAATACCGAAAGAACTCCTCGAAAGCGAGCTCTTCGGACATGAAAGGGGGGCCTTCACTCATGCAATCCGCACAAGGATAGGCCGCTTTGAACTTGCCGATCATGGGACTATTTTTCTCGATGAGATTGGCGAAATGGCGCCAGATATCCAGGTAAAACTCTTGCGCGTACTCCAGGAACGGAGATTTGAAAGGGTGGGCGGGACCAAGACCATAAGCGTGGACATAAGGGTGATAGCAGCCACAAATATCGTCCTTGAAGAGGCAGTAAAAGACGGAAGGTTCAGAGAAGACCTTTACTATCGCCTCAACGTCATACCAATACATGTCCCGCCCTTGAGGGAAAGGCCGGCCGACATACCCATACTCATAGACCATTTTTTAGAAAAAATATGTTCCAACAAAAGACCATGTATAAAAGGCATAAAAGAAGATGCAAAACGACGCATGATGGCGTATAGTTGGCCAGGTAATGTGCGTGAACTCGAAAATATCATCGAGCGCCTTGTAATACTCGCCAATGGTTCGGTAATTGACGTGTGCGATTTGCCAGACAGGATAGCAGGGATTGAGTCAGTGACGCCAGCGACCGAACAGGCCAAGGATGAAAGGCAGTTTATGCCATGTCTTCCGCAAGAGGGGTTGTGCCTGAGTGAGGCCGTGACTCAATACGAAAAGGCATTGATACTGGAGGCGCTTAAACGGACAAACTGGATCAAAAACCGTGCGGCGAAACTCCTGCATATGAATAGAACAACCCTTATTGAAAAGATGAAAAAATTAGATCTGATGAGTGGTTAGGATATAAACAGACCCAGTGCAGGCCGCATCATTACAAATATTGGAGGCAGCTATGAACCATACAAAACTACCGGCCTCAACACCGTTTCTATCGTTAGTTATGGTAGTTTTTGCCGTCTTCCTGGCAATCATGTCGTCAGCCATCAAAGTCTCGGCGGCAGATGCAAAACTAATAGCAATCGCGCCGATTGACACAGCCGGGGCAGGAAATTTTGCATACTTGGGTCCGGCAGTGGAACATATACTGAGCAGCAGGCTCTATAAGCCTGATATCATCAACGTAGCAAACCCTGCGGATGTGAAGGGCCATATCACAACCATGCAACCAGGATCAAGTAAAACTTTGGGTGCCGCCATCAAAGAAATGGGTGCCGGATACTTCATAACTGGCAGGGTCTCATTGAACGGCAAGACCCCTACGCTCTCTCTCCAATTGGTGGATACAGGTACCAACAAGTCTATTGAATCGCTGGCCCTCAATGATGCATTGGCCCCGGATGCCCTTACAAAAATAGACGAATTTGCAGTCAAGGTGGCAGAAGCTGTCATAACAGGCCCACAACCCCATACAGCATCTCTGGCTGAGGATAAATTTACAGGCGAAACGGCGAATGCGGCGGAAATGCCAGTCCAGCCAAAAAATCATATAAAGGAAGACAATGAGGCAGCACTTGCAAGGATAAATCCAGACTATTTATTTTATGAAAAGCTGCTCAAGATGGCGGGACAAAAAGCCGAAATGACTGAGGCATCAGCAACCCAACCACCCAAAAAGGAAGGGAAAAAGGCAGAAAAAGCCGCCAATGAGGCCTATGAAAGCATGCTTCCATATCCTCCTCCTGTCCCGCCAAGCCCACCCAGAGAGGCAAAAACGGTCGACAAAAATATAAGTCAGGGGTTGGTCTCCAGCCTTATAAAGGCGACACGAAAAGACAAAATTGTGCCGAAACTTCCTGCAATTGCAAACAATCAACCCCCTCCCTATCCGACGCCTGGGGAAATAGAGGCAAAAGATGCCTTGGTCCTCGCTCATGTCGAAGCAGAAAAGGCCTCTTTCCCACCGGCAAACAGTGGCGGCCATCAGAAACAGTCTGTCCCTCAGGTTCAAGAATCGGCTTCAGCGAACACCGAGATGCCTTCAGAAAATCAAACACAGCAACAAACAACCTGGCAAAGACACAAGGGAGGGACCAATGAAGAAGGCTGGCTCTCGTGGATATTGAGTCCATTCAAGGCAATCAAAAAGTCGAATGCAGCCCAGGTTCAGGCCTCAAACAGACCACTTCCGGCCCAGGGAAAAGGTGGTGGAGCTACGCCATCTTCAGCGCCCGAAACACCTGAAAAGCCGCCAGGCTCATCGACCGCCAGCATGCCTTCTGAGGGGCCTATCTGGCAGTGGTATTAATTTTGCTCTTGCCATTGTCCCCTGGTCTTTGCCCAAGGCGAAATTTTATTGTCTTGAGTTCTTTATCCCTGTAAAAAGACACCTGAACAGTACTGCCTGGCTCCTTGGTCTGTAAAAAACGGATTACAGCCGTATCAGAGTCCACGGGTTTGCCGTCTATGGCGACTATTATATCACCACCTACCGGATAGACATGGTTGCCCAATCTCAACTCCTTCTTGCTCCCCTCCATGCCGGCCCTTGCAGCCGGACCATCCTTGACAACATCCGTCACCATAGCCCCCTTTTCTACAGGTAAACCAAGCACCCTAGACAATGCAGGCGTCACCGCACTCAGCCTTACGCCAAGCCACGGCCTTGATATACGCCCTTTTGAGATGATCTGCGATACAATATTTTGAATAATCTCCGAAGATATTGCAAACCCGACGCCTTGGGATTGCCCCTGGGGGGTGAAAATAAGCGTGTTCATACCTAAAACCCTACCCGATAAGTCCACAAGCGGTCCGCCGATATCGTCAGAATTTATCGGTATGTCAGTCTGTATGATAAGATCGATTACGCGGCCGTCAGGTGTGGATATGCTGCGTATGGGGCCATGGAGCACACCGCATGATACTGTATAACCAAGACCGAATGGATTACCGAATGCCATTACAGGCATGCCTGGACTGAGATTGTTTGTTATACTGAAAGAAAGCGGCGGGAACTCCTCAAGCTCTTTCGGCGGCGCCAGGACCTGCAGTACCGCTATCTGGGTATCCGGATCGATTGCCATAAGACGCGCAGGCCATTTCCTGCCGTCGCTGAAGGTTACTTCTATGGAATGCATATCGCTTATAATCTGGGCGTCTGTGACGATATGGCCCTGGTAATCAATAATAAAACCTGAACCGCAGCCTTTTGGTGGAAATGGGGCCAAGGCCATATCCTGTGTAATGGCAAGGCTTGTTATGTTTACAACGCTCCTCCCGATCCTTTGGCAAAATTGTATCTCCTGCCGACCCTCTCCAACAAACCCTGCCGCACCAGACGGACTCAGAAGACCCAAAAACAGGATGATGAATAACACGCCTCCAAGACTAAAAAAGTAGCGCATTCCCGATTCAACCTCACTTGATCAATATTATCGCAACAAACAGCGAGACGATTATACGATAATATACAAATGGATAAAAGGTATGCCTTGCAACATAACGCATAAGGAAAGATACAGCCAGATAACCCGATACCGCAGCAGCAAGGGGACCCCATACAAAATCTGGGCTGAATGCACCCAGACCTTGTTGCCTGAGCAGCTTAAACCCTTCATAAAGACCTGAACCGGCTATAATCGGGGCCGAAAGAAGAAACGAAAATCTGGCCGCTGCCTCCCGCTTAAGACCCAGGAGCATAGCGGTACCCATCGTGATCCCGCTCCTTGAGACGCCAGGTACGATGGCAAGGGCCTGGGAACACCCTATTATCAGGGCATCTTTAAGGCCTATGTTCGAAAATTCCCTTTCCATGCCAGAAAACCTCTCGGCCAAGGCCAACAAGAATGCCACAGTTAGGAGCATGAACACCACAATCCACGGCGACCTAAAAACCGTCTCGGCGTATCGAGAAAAGACCAACCCGCCCAGCCCTCCCGGGATCGTTCCAAGCATCAGACACACGGGCAGGCGTCTGTACAAATTTTTATCTCTTTTATCATCATCTTTATCATCATCCCGTTTACCCCATTTAAAATAGAACAACGATGACGTCATAGAGAGCCAATCTTTTTGAAAATAAACAAACACAGCAAACAAGGTGCCGATATGAAGCATCACATCAAAGACAAGCGGGATATCCGGCAGGCCTAGAAGGTGTTCGGCTAAAATAAGATGGCCTGAGCTTGAGACGGGCAGATATTCGGTTGCGCCTTGGAGGACGCCCAAAAATACAGCTTCAAAAAATGTCATAAGCCTTCACAAAATCCTTATTCGGCCATCCTTCATGGCTCTCGGCATAATCTGGCCGAGAGCCCCCCATTTGACCTATGATACAAACGGTATCCACGAATTTTTATATGGCTCCAGGCGATAAAAAACAAATCCAATCGTTGATCATGATACGGAGCAAGACCTTGAATACATCCCGAGCCAAGTATTCCGCTGCACACCTTGCACATTTTTACAAGCGCGCCTCAAGGCGGAGGGCTGTCCAACCAGATACACCTTCTCCTCGGCCCTGGTAATGGCCGTATAGAACCATTTATTGTTGAGCATTATATAATGTGAATTGGTGAGTGGGATGACGACTATACGATACTGCCCACCCTGCGCCTTATGTACAGTGAGCGCATAGGCAAGTTCCACAATGTCCCCAATATAGTCGAAATCATAAGCGACCACAATCCGCTCGGGATAGACGACATAAAAACGACCTGCCTCCTGGTCTATGCCGGCAACAAGACCTATGTTGCCGTTGAATATCCTCCTTATCCCCTCTCGATTGAATATTTTGCCATTCTTTATATAATTCTCCCAGGCCATAATCTCCATGTCTCTATTTTGGAGATGAACAACCTTGTCGCCGTCGAAGATAGTCATGCCTGCACTTTTGGCTTGGACATACGATCCTGTCTTTGGATTCAATATACCCTGAAGTATGGGGTTTAGGGCCTCTGTGCCAAGGCGTCCCACCCTCATGGGTGTCAGTACTTGAAAATCCCATATGGGATGGGTCAACCTTTCCTTATATTGCCGCGCCAGATCCTCTATCCGCCCCAAAATGGCATTGTTGTTCTTTTCCCTGAAGCTCCTTAACTCAGCCTCGCCCTTATTACCCTTTTTAAGGGCAAAGATGTTGTATTTTTCCACATTGCAAAAGGCAAAATCTCTCCAGCCCTGCCTTTCAACGCCCTCAGGAACCCGCCCCTGTCTGATCTCATTTGCAAAGATGGTAAGCACGCTGTCTTCACTCTGCCGATATATCTTGGTCAGATGAACCGCTGGGATAAGTCCCGCCTCAAGGATATCTGAAAAGACATTGCCCGCACCAATTGGAGAAAGCTGGGCAGGATCTCCGACCAGAATGAGAAGTGCATCCGGCCTCAGTGCACGGGCAAGGCGGAAAAATATAGGCAGATTGACCATAGAGGCCTCATCCAGCACTACAACCCTATGCGGCAAAGGTCTTTCAGGACCATGCTCAAAGCGCCCCTCGCCTTGATACTTCAACAGGCTGTGGATGGTGAAGGCGTCATATCCAGTGGCCTTTCTGAGCCTCGCCGAGGCCATACCGGTAAAAGCACAGCATACTATTTGGTCCCGTGCCGCAAAATGCTTGGCAACGAGATCTAAAATAGCCCTGCAGACAGTGGTTTTACCAGTACCTGCATAGCCTGCCAAACCGAAGACAAGCCTCGGCTCAACAGCGATACGCCTTATTATCTCCTTCTGCTCAAAAGATAGGTCAATGCCGACAGTCTCTTCAAAGCGGCCAGTAAACTCATCGACTGTATCACAGGATACCACCTTACGGTCAGATTCGCAGGAACGCTCTTTAAAAAAATCAAGAAGCCAGTCCTCCATATGTTTATACTGCGAGAGCCCTATCTCACGGTCAGGTCCTGCAACCAAAACACCGTCAAGGATCATGGAGCTTAAAACGCCCTTCAGCATATCGTCCTCAGGCACCTGCCCATCATACGATAAGACATCGGCCATAAGCCCTGTAAGCTTCTTTTCGCCAAGATAGCAGTGACCCTCCGACTCAGCCGCATTGACCAGGAGATGCACAGCGGCAGCGCGCATGCGTGATGGTGAATGAGGTGCCACACCAAGACCAAGCGCTATCCTGTCTGCTGTCTTAAAGCCTATACCCCTTATCTCTGTGAGCCTGTAAGGATCTTCTCTGATGACATCAATGGCCTTGTCTTCAAAATGATTATAGATGCGAATGAGGAGATTCGGTGTTATAGCGCCTTTCGCCCCACTTAGATATTCGGCCAGCTCCCTCAACCCCTTGTATTTACGCCATGAACGAATAATGATCCCAAGGCGTCTTTCCTTTATGCCTTTGACCTCAAGAAGTCTCTCGGGCGCCTCATCCAGCATCTTTATCAGCCCTTCTTCGCCATAGCTCACCATAAGCGTCTCGGCGAGTTTAGCGCCAAGCCCTTTTACCACCTTTGAAAAAAAGAATAGCAATTCGCTCCCTACGGGCCTGTAGGCTGAAAAGGCAAACTGTCTGCCATATTTCGTAACAGTCCAACGCCCACTGAACTCTAGATCAGCCCCTTCAAGACCTATCTGGTTGACAACATCAGGCACATATCCCGCCGCCGTAAAAACGGCGCCGTTCTTAGGCCGCACTCTGAGCACCGCAAAACCGGTCTCTGTAGATGCATAAGTGACGCGTTCGACCCGCCCCGACAAGATCAACTCTCCATTTTCGGGGGCTATCAAGCTATCCATAAAAATAATATATACTTTATATTTGATATCTTGCATTATCAATGCTGCTAAACTTTTTGTGAAGTTTTATTGCTATTTAATCCTTGACGTAGATAAAAAAAAATGTTATCCGCTCTTATCGTTTCAACATAAGAAAGGAAATAGATCTCGGGACGTAGCGCAGCCTGGTAGCGCACCTGAATGGGGTTCAGGGAGTCGGAGGTTCAAATCCTCTCGTCCCGACCAATTTCATTTGTAGGCTTGAATTCTGGCTGTATCCTGCCGGGATCAGCAGGCTCTTTACCCATGGCATGGGTAAAGGGCTTTTTGCATGTCTAAATTGTTGATTGTTAAGGAGGGCAAGGCCATGACATTTAATCTCGCCGCTGCAAATGACAACGGATTGAATCAGAAACAGCCTGGGCATGAACTGGCAAGGCAACGGATGGGCGCTGTGATGGACACCCATCTTCTGGCCGAGATATGGCAATCTCCATTTGCTACACTGGCCGACGCCAAGGTCATAGAAAAAGCGCTCAATCTTCTCGGCAAGGACGCTACCGGCATAGACGGCCAGGATTCATACATATTCGAGGTAATAGTGCACCAATTTAGCCCATACGGCGTATCAGGCACGGCCAAGATGCCCGATGCGCATGTAATCATCCACACATGGCCTGAAAACAAATATGCAGCGGTCGATATCTATGCAAGCGACCGCGAAAAGGCATATATGGTGCTGGAGGGCATCAAAAACGGACTTGAAGCTGGATATGTACAGGTTACAGAACTACGTCGCGGCGAACTCCTCGACATCGAAGACACCTGACTGGACGGCCAGGCCAGGGAGATGACCTGGCTTAATATTATGATCAATGCAAATTTGTCATTCCTGGCAGCCTAATTGGGGATTTCATTGAAGCTACAACGCAGTGGCATTATCGTTAATATTTAAACAATAGCTAAAACCGCCACTCCCAAAGCCGCCGTGACAATTTCATCCCTTTTAAGATTTGGGAAGTATCCAAATTATCTATAAAAAATAGAAAAGGGATCAACTACAGGAACAATCCTTATAATACCTAAGACTTGGTCTCTTCCCTTTGTCTGCGTACAAGTTGCAGTTGGAGCATCTGTTTATTAAAGATATGCTCGACAAGCAGATCTTGGTCTGCTTCATTTACCCATATAAATCTTACGGCTATCCTAAAACCCCCATCGGCATCACTGATGCACCTCAAAACCCTACCATAGCACCTTATAAATATCATCTCAGGCGGGATGAGCAGCTCTATCCTGAGCAATTGATCCCTTGAAAATGGTTCACTATGCCTAAAACCGATCCCTGCGGCGCTTATGTCGACCTCATAGAGCTCATCAGGAAGACTATCCCCCTTACCAACCAATAGATTTTTTAGGATAAAATCCAATTTTTTATCCAACATCTCAAGGATATTCGCCAAGACATCGTCTCTTTCCTTGAGCCTCTGGATGTACAGGCTTAGCTTTTTATCAAAAAATTGATACGTACTGCCTGACGATCTAAGATCCTGCCCCTTCTCGCGCAGATCCATGGCCTTTGTATATTCGTCTTCCTCCACTGCTGTAACCCGCAGAAATACCTCATCTTTTATCCTGACATATGATCTGTTGTCTTTTTTCGCCTCATCGTCATATCTCCTCATCCTACCGTTCTCCTTGTGCTGCCGATCATGACGTCCTCATATTCAGCCCCTTGTCGTCACCGATCTTCTTTTCGATAAGCGGTGTGACGTCAAGGTCGCTTGGATGACCTGACTGGACAAAAATGATCTCGACCCTCCTGTTGCCAGCCATATGCTCAGGCGTATCATTCGGAAATCTCGGCTCGCTATCCCCTTTACCAACGACGGAAAACCTTTTTGCATCAATGCCCTTGGATTCCAGGAGATAATCAACCACCGACGCCGCCCGCGCGGCGGAAAGGTCCCAATTGGAACGGTAGAGAGGGCTCTTGATCGGGAGATTATCAGTATGACCCACAACCATTACATCGCCAGGAACATTTACTATTACCTCCCTTATCTTGTCTAAAACAGGCCTTACGTCCTCCCTTATCTTGGCCTGTCCTATATCGAAGAGGACATCATCTTTCATCCTCAGAACCACCTTGTCATTGACGGTCTCTGCCTCTATCGACTTCTTTGTCAATTCCGGCCCGAGCGCCGCCTTTATCTTTTTCATTATGAATTCATTCTTCAGCCTGATCGATGTCTCACGTGAGATATTCTCACCGCTCAGTACCCTTTTCTCAACCTTTTGCAACCCGAAACTTTGCTTCAAGGAATCCGATATCTCTTTGTATCTAGCTACATCCATTGAAGAAAATGATAGAAGCAACACAAAAAAACCGAGTAATAGGGTCATCAAATCACTGAATGAAAGCACCCAAATGGGCGTACCCTTCTTCTTGATCTTCAATCCCCATTTTTTATTCATAAATCAACCGTCTCAACCTTTTTTTGCGCTGGCAGAAAGCTGTTGAGAAATTCCTCAAGTATCTTTGGATTCAAACCTTTCTGTAGCCCGAGTATACCCTCAACAACCAATCTTTTATTTAACTCCTCCTCCTGGCTCCTGCGCTTAAGCTTGTCGGCGATCGGCAAGGCTATGAGGTTGGCTATTACAGCCCCATAGAGCGTAGTAAGCAGAGCCACAGACATAGACGGTCCGATCGACGAAGGTTCTTTCATATGGCCCAAAAGGGCAACCAGCCCTATCAAGGTGCCAATCAGGCCAAAGGCTGGCGCAGTCTCTCCTATGGCAATAAAGATGCTTTGGCCAACGCCATGTCTCTCGAGCGTGAATTCTATCTCCCTGTCAAGCGCCTGGGCTATAAATTCTGGCTGATAACCATCGACACAATACATGACGGCCTTTCTAAGGAACGGATCGTTAATCGGGACCTTTTCAAGCCTGAGAATCCCTTCCTTCCGTGCAATATGAGAAAGGAATATTATCTCCTGGATAATCGACTCCGGAGACGGCGTCTTGACAAAAAAGGCCTTTGCTGCAACTCTCATGCTATTTACGAGATCAAAAAATGTAAACCTGATAAATGTAGCTGCAAGCGTCCCGCCCAAAACAATCAAGGCCCCGGGTAGGTTTATATAGCTTGCAACGCCACCGCCCAGGAAAATGGCTACCAAGATCAGTGCGATACCAGAAATCAGTCCAGCCAGTGTGGCTATATCCATAAAAAGGCCGTCAACCTCGCCGCCCTTAAATTTCCCTCGTATTTTAAAAAAAACTAGTTAAATTTTTTGAGGTTGCTTGCTCATTACTATATGCCTGTAGGGAACTTAGGCAAATCCATCAATGCATCGGCTATCTTTTTTTCTGGGTATTCAAAGTCAATGAGCCGCCCAGCCATATAGTCATCGTAGGCAGAAAGGTCAAAGTGGCCGTGCCCACTTAAACAACAAACTATGCACTTTTCCTCCCCGGTCTCCTTGCACCGCAAGGCCTCGTCTATCATGGCCCTGATGGCGTGTGATGTCTCTGGCGCAGGGATGATACCTTCTGTCCTTGCAAACAAAAGAGCAGCTTCAAAGACAGGGTTTTGTGGATAGGCCCTTGCCTTTATCAGGCCCGAATGCACAAGATTGCAAAGGACAGGGGCGTCCCCATGATATCTCAGACCGCCTGCATGTATACCCGGCGGTTCAAAGTTATGGCCAAGGGTGTACATAAGAAGCAGCGGGGTCATGCCGGCTGCGTCGCCGAAGTCATATCTGAATTGCCCTTTGGTAAGCGTCGGGCAGGATGTAGGCTCAACGCCTATCAACTCAACGGTCTCTTTTCCCTTGATCACATCCCTTGCGAAGGGTATGGCCATGCCGCCGAAATTCGATCCGCCACCCACACAACCTATAACTATATCGGCCTTGTCATCAACAAGATCAAGCTGTTTCTGGGTCTCGAGACCTATGACCGTCTGGTGAAGAAGGACATGATTCAAGACACTGCCCAAGGCGTAATTTGTATCTTCATGGGTTGCAGCATCTTCAACCGCCTCTGAAATTGCCATGCCGAGACTACCGTTTGAATCAGGATTCTTTGCAAGGACGGCCCTGCCATAACTGGTTCTATCGGTTGGGGACGGATAGACCTCACCACCCCATGCTTGCATAAGGATTCTTCTATACGGTTTTTGATTGTAACTTACCTTTACCATATAAACCGTACACTTCATATCGAAAAGGGCGCATGCGAAGGAAAGGGCACTTCCCCATTGGCCCGCCCCTGTCTCCGTAGCAAGTCTATTCATGCCAGCCGCCTTGTTGTAATAGGCCTGCGCTACAGCTGTATTCGGCTTATGACTCCCGGGAGGGCTTACCCCCTCATTTTTATAATATATCCTGGCCGGTGTCTTTAGGGCCCTTTCCAAGTTCCTTGCCCTGTGAAGCGGGGTCGGTCTCCAGAGCTTATATATCTCTCTGATAGGCCCTGGTATCTCTATCAATGTCTCCTGGCTCATCTCCTGTTCTATGAGTGCCTCAGGGAATATAGGTTTCAGATCATTAGGCGTGACTGGTTTTCCGGTAACTGGATGCAGGGGTGGGGCAAGCGGGGTGGGAAGCTCGGGTAGGATGTTGTACCACGCATCAGGAATGTCCTTTTCATCAAGTTGGATTTTAAAACCTTCACTCATTTAATCTCTCCTAGAGTTTTAAATATATAACATTAACCTTGGCGGCTATTCAACCTAAAAGTCATATGCCCATCAAGTTGACATCCAAACTCGGTGGAATTATTTTTCACTAGCACTCTCTTATAACCTAAGCGCTAAATCTAAAATCGGAAAAGTTTATGTTAAAATCCGATCGCACTATAGACATATCGGATCGCAGCAAGTATCTGCTCAAGGCGATCGTTAATGCTTACATCAGCAAGGGAGGGCCCATAGGATCTAGGACTATCTCGAAGAAATGCGACTTTGGCCTCAGCCCTGCGACAATACGCAATATTATGGCCGATCTCGAAGAGATGGGGCTTCTCGTACAACCGCACACCTCTGCAGGACGTATGCCAACCGAGGCCGGCATACGATATTATATCGACCATCTGATTGAAAAAGAATCCCTTTCGCTGAAGGATCAGGAGGCCATTGAGGAAGGGCTCTCAAGCACACATGATGATCTTACTGCTATCTTGAGCAGAACGGCGCAGATACTCGCTGTCTTCTCGGGTCACGCCGCCATAGTCAGCGCGCCCAGGCCTGACAGAGACATGCTCAGGCACATCGAGTTCATACATATAAAACCTGGCCTCGTCCTGGTTGTGACCGTATCCGATTCCGGGGTTGTGCAAAATAGACTGATCAGGACGGAAACTGATCTTTCCCAAAGGCGAATGGAGAGGTTCTCAGCATATCTAAACAACCTCCTTGATCGCTGCAAGGACTTGAAAGAGGCCAGGGACGCCGTGATGCAGGAACTTCAGGAGGAAAAGCGCATATTCAACATCTTGATCAACGAACTTTTAGACAGACAGGAATCATCCGAAACCTATGGAGAATTCTTTATAGACGGGAGACAAAATCTCTTAAATCAACCTGAATTCTACCAAATCACCCGTCTTAGGGCTATGTTAAAGACGCTCGAAGAGAAAAAAAACTTGGTTACCCTCCTGGATAAGTGCCTTGAATCAAACAAGATGCAGATATTCATAGGCTATGAAGGCTTTGGAGACAAAGGCCCTTGTTGTGGTATAGTACTTTCTTCATATTCCGATACAGGCCGACCGCTTGGCACCCTCGGCATATTAGGACCTATGCGGATGAATTACGCCAGAATGATCCCCCTTGTTGAATATACCGCCAAGGTCTTAAGCGAAAAATTAAAGGAGTTATGAAGATTATGAATATACATGAAACTGAACAACAAGAACAACAAACTGAGGTACAAAATAAAGAACAAGATCAACGGCAAGATCAACAACAAACCCGTGGACAAGAAGATTACGAAGAGTTAGTCGCCAGACTTAAAGAAAAAGATCAAGAGATAGCTGCATGCAAAGACAAGATGTTGCGCCTGGCAGCAGAGCTTGAAAACTTCAAAAAACGGATCGAGCGCGAAAAAGAAGAGCACATGAAATATGCCCTTGAGTCCTTTTCAAATGAGCTGCTGCCCTTTCTAGACAATCTCGAAAGGGCGGTGGCTGCCTCTAAGGAAAGCAGAGACATCGACAGGCTGATCGAAGGACTCGAACTTACACTTTCAGGCTATCTCAAGACCCTTGAAAGGTTTGGTCTGAAGACCTTTGTAGCGGAAGGACAGAGATTCGACCCAAATCTACATGAGGCCATCTGCATCGAAGAAAGCCACGAACATGAGGAAAACACTGTTATAAAAGAACTCTTAAAGGGCTACACCTTGCACGAAAAACTCCTGAGGCCTGCATTGGTGGTCGTATCAAAAAAACCGTGCGGCGGCAGTGGACAAGGCGAAACAAGTGCTTAGTTTATCCAAAAGCGCTATTTTAAACAAAAATACAACGATTTTATAAGGAGGATAAAGAAATATGGCTAAAGTTATTGGGATAGACCTAGGCACCACAAATTCCTGTGTTGCCATAATGGAAGGTGGTGATCCGAAGGTCTTGGCCAACGCTGAAGGCGGCCGCACTACCCCTTCGGTTGTAGCCTTTACCGACAAAGGCGAACGACTGGTAGGCATGCTTGCGAAAAGACAGGCCGTAACCAATGCGGAAAATACGGTCTTTGCGGTAAAGAGGCTGATTGGGAGGAAATTCTCCGATCCCGAGGTCCAAAAATCAAAGGGCATCGTATCATATAAGATCGTCGAGGGCCCCAACAGTGACGCATATGTCGAAATCAGAGGAAAACAATACAGCCCGGCTGAGATATCCGCCATGATACTCACAAAGATGAAACAGACCGCTGAAGACTACCTTGGCGAAAAGGTAACAGATGCGGTAATAACCGTGCCGGCATATTTTAACGACAGCCAGCGCCAGGCCACAAAGGACGCGGGCCGCATTGCAGGACTTAACGTCCTTCGCATAATAAATGAGCCGACAGCCGCTTCCCTTGCATACGGCCTCGACAAGAAAAAAGAGGAAAAGATAGCAGTCTTTGACCTTGGCGGCGGTACATTTGATATATCAATCCTCGAGATAGGGGAAGGCGTATTCGAGGTAAAAGCTACAAATGGAGACACATTCTTGGGCGGCGAGGACTTCGACCTCAAGATCGTCGATTGGCTCGCCAATGAATTCAAGAGGGAAAATGGCATAGATCTAAGACAGGATCGAATGGCGCTGCAGCGGCTCAAAGAGGCCGCTGAAAAGGCAAAATGTGAACTCTCAACCACTGCCGAGACCGAGATCAATCTGCCGTTTATCACGGCAGATGCCTCTGGCCCCAAACACCTGGTGGTTAAGCTGACTAGGGCGAAACTTGAAAGCATGGTTTCCGACCTGATAGACCGTGTGGTGCCGCCGTGTATGACGGCGCTCAAAGACGCAGGGCTGACGGCCGCTGATATAGACGAAGTGATCCTTGTGGGTGGCATGACCCGCATGCCGAGGGTGCAGGAGAAGGTAAAAGAGATATTTGGCAAAGAGCCTCACAAGGGTGTCAATCCTGATGAAGTTGTGGCCATCGGCGCAGCAATCCAAGGCGCTGTCTTGAAGGGCGAGGTAAAAGATGTACTTCTCCTTGACGTAACGCCGCTTTCACTCGGTATAGAAACCCTTGGCGGCGTTATGACAAAGCTCATAGAAAAAAATACCACCATCCCCACCAAAAAAAGCCAAATATTTACGACTGCTGCTGACAACCAGAATGCTGTTACCATTCATGTCCTTCAAGGTGAAAGGGAAATGGCCTCCGACAATAAGACCATAGGGCGCTTTGAACTCGTAGGCATCCCACCTGCGCCGAGGGGCGTACCACAGATCGAAGTCACCTTCGATATAGATGCAAATGGAATCCTAAATGTCTCGGCCAAAGACCTTGCAACCGGTAAAGAACAATCAATACGCATCCAGGCATCAAGCGGCCTCACTGAGGAAGAGATCAAAAAAATGATAAGAGATGCCGAACTTCATGCCGAGGAAGACCGCAAGCGCAAAGAACTCATAGATGCCAGGAATCACGCCGACAGTCTTATCTACAGCACCGAAAAGAGTCTCGCCGACCTTGGGGACAAGGTGGATGAGGCCATAAAGACCCAGATAAACGACAAGATAGCGGCACTCAAAAGAGAACTTGAAGGGACTGATATCAAGGCCATCAAAAAGGCACAGGATGAACTTATACAGGCATCCCATAAACTGGCTGAAATGATGTATAAAAAGGCATCGGAAGGCGGCACGGCAGGCGGCGGTGAAGAGTCAGGCAAGGGAAAAGGCGGCGGCAATGAAGATGTAGTAGACGCCGATTTCGAAGACGTAAAATAATTTTAAATCCGAACCATCAAAAAGATAAAGGCGCATTGCAGAGGGTGTAAAATAATTTGTGTAAATGGCCATTCAGGGGTATGTCGATATCCCACCCTTTAAAAGGAGATCATTATGGCCATTGAAAAAGAACTGTTGGATCGTCTGTTTGTCGGCTACGACTGTAAAAGACCCGAAGAGCTGATCGGGGAAAACGGGTTGCTCAAGCAACTGACCAAGGCCCTTCTGGAAAGGGCGCTGCAGGCGGAAATGGCTGTCCATCTGGGACACGAGAAACATGGTGCAATAGCCGTCAAAGGCGGAAATGCCCGTAATGGCAAATCCGTCAAGACCATCAAGGGTGAGTTTGGCAAGCTGCCGATCGATGTCCCTCGTGACCGCGACAGCAGCTTTGATCCGGTGATCATTCCGAAGGGGCAAACCCGCTTTTCCGGTTTTGATGACAAGATTATTTCACTCTACACCCGGGGTATGACCACCAGGGAGATTCAGGGGCATCTGGAGGATATCTATGGTGTTGATGTCTCTCCCAGCCTGATTTCAGCGGTCACTGACGCTGTTGCCGATGAGGTTAAAATCTGGCAGAATCGCCCTCTGGACACTGTTTACCCGATCATCTATAGGGACGCGATAATGGACATGTTATGAACAAGGCGGTCTATCTGGCTATCGGTATCACCATGGATGGGGTCAAGGATGTCCTGGGGATGTGGGTTGCGGAAAACGAAGGCGCCAAGTTCTGGTTGCAGGTAGTGACAGAGTTGAGAAATCGTGGGGTACAGGATATCTTTATTGCCTGTGTGGATGGCCTGAAGGGTTTCCCCGAGGCCATTGAGACGGTCTTTCCTCGCACCCGGATACAGCTCTGCATTGTCCATATGGTGCGCAATTCCCTGAGATATGTCTAATGGAGACAGCGCAAAGAGGTAGCTGCGGACCTCAAGACCATCTACCAGGCGACAACCGCCGAGCAGTCTGAGATGAATCTTACGGCCTTTGAGGAAAAATGGGATGAAACGCATCCGTCCATCGGCCAATCCTGGCGCAGGAACTGGGAGCGCATTATCCCTTTTTTGCCTATCCGCCGGAGATACGCAAGGTGATATACACGACTAACGCTATAGAATCGTTGAACATGTCGCTGCGCAAAGTTACTAAGAACCGGGGTTCGTTCCCCAATGACGAGGCTATGCTCAAACTGCTTTATCTGGCGCTGAACAATATCGCCAGGAAATGGACTATGCCAATCAGAGACTGGAAGGCCGCATTGAACCGCTTTTCCATCTTATTTGGTGACAGAATGCCTGCTTATTGAATATGAAAAAACAAGACCGTTTACACAAAATTATTTACAGGCCCGCATTGCATTGATGCGCCTTTATCTTTTTGATTAAAAGACTATGCAAGAAATTGATTTAATCGGGCAACCCGCACCCCTGTCTCATCACATTCTATCTCGATCCAGCCGGGCACTTTTAGCATGCCTGGGTTCAATATAACTGTCTTGCCAATCCGATCCTCCCCCCTGGCTTCATGGATATGGCCTGTGAGACAGAGATCGGGTTGTTTTTCTTCTATAAACCTCCGAATAGCCTCGCTTCCTACATGAACCCCGCTTTTTATCCTATCAGCAGAGGTATTGAGGGGCGGCGTATGAGATACAAATATCTTCACAGGGAGCGAAGCTATCTCTTTATACCCCTTTATCGCCAACCTATAGAGCTCATTCTCTAAAAATTCCGTCGGCGTATTGAACGGCGTTACATTAGATCCACCTACGCCGAATATACCTATTCCACCGATTTTTATACCCTTGCCGTGCAGATTTATGCCTATCTCGTCGAGAAAGACGCCTACGGCTGGCTGGTCGAGGTTGCCAGGCAGGGCATATATGTTCTTATTGAGGCTGCGGACGGCGCTCAACACCGCTTCTGCGTCATCCCTTCCGCCGAAATTGGTTAAATCACCTGTAATGATGAGCAAATCGGCATCCCTCACGACAGGTATATCATCAGCTGCCTGATAATCCATATGTATGTCGCCGAATGCTATTATTTTCATTGTATTGGCCTCCGGATATATTTTTTGTTGATATGAAATTCTAGGCTTTTAAAAAACTTGATAAATAAATACTAATTTAGATGAAATGCATATGCAATAATCGACATTACCCATTGACGTCCCAATCCATGCCTATTATTTAGTTTAATCTGTGCAAGCATCAAAATTATAGGTGAATGCTGTTGCCATGGATATTAAACGATTATTTCGCACCAAGAAGGTGACAAACGGTCTCTTTTGTGAGACTGAATTAAAGCGCTGTCTCAATGCCCTAGATCTGACACTGTTCGGCATAGGGGCGATTATAGGGGCCGGCATATTTGTCCTGACCGGTATTGCAGCAGCCACAAAGGCCGGGCCGGCCATTGTATTCTCCTTTGTGTTGGCCGGCCTTGCATGCGCCTTCTCAGCGCTAGCCTATGCCGAACTCGCTTCCGCTGTTGGAGGTTGCGGGAGCGCTTACGGCTATGCCTACGCCGGACTCGGTGAAATTATAGCATGGGTCATAGGCTGGGATCTGATACTTGAATACGGCGTCGCCACCCCTGCCGTAGCTATCGGATGGTCAGGTTATTTCAACAACGCATTGACGGCGGCCAATATCCATCTGCCGCAATGCATACTTTCATCATTTGCCGAAAACGCCCACGGCTTTATCAATCTTCCGGCGGCGGCGGTGATCCTCCTACTGATGCTCCTGCTGATCATAGGCGTAAAGGCTGGCGCACATTTCAATGCAGCCATGGTGGCTGTAAAGCTCTTTGCTATTGCAGTATTTATAATCATAGCAGCCGGCAACATAAATCCAGCCAACTGGAACCCATTCATGCCGTTTGGGTGGAAAGGCGTGGTGGGAGGCGCCTCACTCATCTTTTTTGCATATATAGGCTTTGATGCCGTATCAACAGCAGCCGAAGAGGCCCTAAGGCCTCAACGCGATGTACCTATAGGCATCCTGGCCTCGCTCGGAATATGCACGCTTATATACATGCTCGTCTCCGGTCTGCTGACTGGCATCGTCCCGTATCAAACGCTTAACGTCCCATCCCCTGTTGCAGAGGCCCTACTTAGGATAGGATATCGTTGGTCATCGGCCTTGATAGCTGCAGGGGCCATTGCAGGACTTACAACCGTCATGCTCGTCCTGTATTACGGCCTGACGCGGATATTCCTGGCCATGGCCAGAGATGGACTTTTACCAGCTTTTTTTTCAGACGTCTATCCGCACACCAAAACGCCCGTCAAAATAATCTTGACAAGCGGTATATTAATGGCATTGGTAGCCGGCTTCACGCCGATCTCTCACGTAGCTGAACTTGTCAACATTGGCACGCTTGCAGCATTCACCATAGTCTGTCTCGGCGTTATCATCATGAAACATACACATCCTGAGCTTAAAAGGCCTTTTAGGACACCTCTAAACCCATTAATACCGGCTCTAGGGGCAGCCTTTTGCATATATCTCATGTCCGGTCTGCCGCTCATCACTTGGTTACGGTTTTTTATCTGGCTGGCCATAGGCCTGGTAATCTATTTTACATATTCACAAAAACATAGCCTTCTTGAATCAAATATCGATTGGCGGTAGATATCTGACTAATGATCATCTTCATCACAGGGACAGATACAGATATAGGAAAGACCTTCGCCGCCAGCCTCCTTGCCAGGTCCTTTCTTGACCGCGGTCTTGCAGTCAAGGTTCAAAAGTGGGTAAGTACCGGCAGGCGCGCCTATTCAGATGACCTGGCATTTATCTATAGTTTCATAGGAGAAAAAGACCTGCCAAAGGCAGGCTCCTTTGAATCTCCTTATTGTCTTTCTTTCCCGGCCTCGCCCCACCTTGCTGCTGAAACGGAAGGTGTATCCATAGAAAAAAAGCATTTGATCAAGACCTCTCGCTCTCTTGCCGCACAATGTGACATCCTTATTATTGAAGGGGCCGGAGGCGCTCTTGTACCTCTGTCCCGAGATCTCTTGACCATAGATCTGGTTGGCGAGCTTAAACTGCCAGTCGTCCTGGTGGCAAGGAGCGGACTCGGTACGATAAATCATACTTTACTTACAATCGAGGCGATGGAGAGGCGGGGCATTAATATATTGTGCGTGCTTCTTAATAATCAGAACGATGTCCCTGATCCGTTAATCGTCAATGATAACTTAAAGACAATCGGGGAATTCGGTGACCTCCCGGTATTCGGGCCGATCCAGCGCGTAAAAGAACCCAGAGAGGCCCTTTACACTATAGAACCTATGGTACAGTATCTACTCGACTGTTTAAGAGAGACGAATTAGGGCCTAAATGGACATAGTTGAAAAAGACAAAAGGTTTCTCTGGCACCCCTATACACAGATGAAAGACCTTGAAAAGGTGCCCTTGCTCTTTGTGGATCATGCAGACGGCGTATTTTTATATGACAGGGATGGAACAGCGTATTACGACTGCATCTCTTCATGGTGGTGCATCGTCCACGGCCACAATCACCCTTATATTAATGCGGCTATAAAGGCCCAGCTCGGACGCCTCGAACAGGTTCATTTTGCAGGAACCACGCATGAAGGCGCCATCAAACTGGCTGAGCGCCTCGTCGGGATCACCCCGCCCAATCTTACCAGGGTCTTTTATTCCGATAACGGTTCAACAGCGTGCGAGGTTGCATTAAAAATGTCATTCCAGTATTGGAAACAGGCAGGACATCCTGAAAGAGAACGATTTGTCGCCCTTGACCGTGGATATCATGGAGATACCATCGGCACAATGAGCGTAGGCGGCACCGGCGGCTTCCACTCCATATTTTCACCCCTGTTTTTCAAGACCCATCGGCTGCCTTCGCCATATTGTTACCGCTGCGTCTACGAAAAGCCATGCGCCGATGACTGCACGCTCGAGTGTCTTTCTCCACTTGAGACCTTACTAGACGAGGGCGGCATAGCAGCCATCATCCTCGAGCCGCTCCTTCAGGCGGCTGGCGGCATGATAGTTTATCCTGTAAAATATCTCAAAAAATTGGCAAATCTTGCCAAGGCCTACGGGGCACACCTTATCCTTGACGAGGTGGCTACAGGCTTCGGGCGTACAGGCAGGATGTTCGCCCTTGAACACGCCGGGATCGAGCCGGATTTTCTCTGCCTCTCAAAAGGTATTACAGGGGGATATCTCCCGATGGCCGCAACCCTTACGACAGAAGAGGTCTTCCAGGTCTTTTATGACGATTACGAAAAGGGCAAGACCTTCTTCCATGGCCATACATTTACGGCAAATCCTCTGGCTGTGGCTGCCGCGCTCGCATCACTCGACGTATTTGAACAAGAGATGGTACTTGAGAAGACCGCGGACAAGATCGCATTTCTGCAGAGAGAAAAGGAACGAGCAAGGGACATACCGATCGTGGGGGATATAAGGGGAATTGGCATGGTTGCCGCCTTCGAGCTGGTGGAGGATAAGGCCACGAAAAGGCCTTTTGATCCGAAGATGCGGATGGGGTGGCTCGCATACATGAAGGGGCTCAAAAAAGGCCTGATAATCCGGCCGTTGGGTGATATTATCTATCTATTCCTCCCCCTTTCCGTAACTATTGGCGAGATCAGAGACATACTCGACCGACTCTTTTCAGTCTTGTCTTCACTTGAGGCCAAGACATGAATCCCTGGAACGCTATATCGAAAGAATTATCGCTGCTCTCAGGTCTTCCGTTAAAAACACTCCTGGATCAGGCCCTTGAGGTCAAATTCAAGCATAGGTCCAATCGTCTATCCCTCTGCACGATTATGAATGTAAAGTCAGGGCTGTGTACCGAAAACTGCGCATTTTGTGCCCAATCGGCAAGGTTCAAGACCGGCAGCCCTGTCTATGGACTTAAATCCACGGCCGAGATCGTCGAAGAGGCACAAAGGGCCAAGGCAGCTGGTTCAATGCGCTTCAGCCTCGTCGCAAGCGGACGCGGCCCCAATGATGAAGAGGTAGACCTCTATGCAGAACGGATATCGGCTATAAGGAGCAGAGTCGGAATAAATATCTGCGCCTCCCTTGGGATAATCGACAAATATAGCCTCATAAAACTGAAAGAGGCTGGGCTGAGCCGCTATCACCATAATATAGAGACATCAGCCAGGTTTTATCCCAATATAGTAACGACCCATAGCTTCAATGAACGGATCAACACAATCCTGGCTGCAAAGGAAGCTGGCCTTGAGGTCTGTACCGGCGGCATAATAGGCCTTGGCGAGGCCTCAGAAGACCGCATCGACATGGCCGCTACGCTCAAATATCTCAATGTGGATTCCGTACCCATAAACATCCTCGTGCCTATACCAGGCACTCCGCTTGCCTCAACCCCAGCTATCCCTATATATGAAATATTACGTACAATAGCCGTCTTCAGAATTGCACTGCCGGACAAGGCCATAAGGATAGCCGGAGGTCGCGAGACCGCGCTCAAGGACTTCCAGGTGCTTGCATTTCTTTCAGGGGCCGACGCCATGCTCGTAGGCGGATATTTGACCGTCAGAGGCAGAACGATTGAGGAAGATATGGCCTTTGTCAAAAATATCAAAGGGCTTTGGCGGCATTACATGGAATGGAATCCTAAACCTGATTGGCCTGATCTGTCTTTTTGAATACATATCTGTCTTTTGCCACGGACAATGCCTCACAGAGGATGGCCCCATTCCGTGGAATTATTACCAGCCTTTCCCCGGCCTTAACCTTTTCCGCATCCCTGACCACCTCATCGCCAAGACCTTTATAGACGATGCTGTAGCCCCTCGAAAGGATCGACAGCGGGCTCGCCGCCTCAAGACGCCCGACAACCCCTGAAAGCGCTGTCCTTTTCCGCTCAATATATAGACTGCCGGCCCTTACGCATCTTAAAGAGATGGCCTCCATCTGGGCGCTTAAGACCCTGCAGCGTCTTTTGTATCCATTGAGCGCACCTTCAAGTCTTCCAAAAAGGTTATCATATCTTAACTGTCGCTCTCTCAGGGCATGCCTTGGGTCTTTAAGGCGATAGGCAAGCATCTGCACGCCCTTCTTTTCAAACCTTATCCTATTTAAAGCCGCGCGCAGAAGGTCTTGTCTCAGGCCCTCAAGCCGCCTTAACAATACATTCTGAGATGGAAATATCGCCTGGGCCGCGGCGGTAGGCGTCGCGGCCCTATAATCGGCAACAAGATCGGCAATAGTAAAATCTATCTCATGGCCGACCGCAGAGACAACAGGCACCGGTGCCCTAGATATCTCCCAGGCTAGGTCCTCGCTGTTAAAGGCCCACAGATCTTCTATTGAACCGCCGCCTCTGGTAAGGACTATAACATCGCCATCCCCTACAACCTTAGATATCATCCTTAAGGCCGCGATAATCTCCTCGCTCGCACCCTCGCCCTGCACCTTTACAGGACAAATAATAATTCTGGCGCCCTTGAACCTGCCCCTTGCCGTACGTATAAAGTCCTGTATGGCCGCTCCTGTCGGCGATGTAATGACAAATACCCTCTCAGGTATAAGCGGCAGAGGCCTCTTGCGCCCTTCTGAAAAGAGCCCCTCCTTCGCGAGCCTTGCCTTGACCGCCTCAAGGGCCAGCATCAAGGCCCCCTCCCCTTTCCTTTCAATGGATTCGAGCACGAGCTGAAGGTCTCCCCTGCCGGAATAGACGTTCAGCCTGGCAAGGCAAGTCACGTGCTGGCCGTCCTGGATGCCGGATGAGCTGGAAGCCGCCTGTGACCTGAACATCACGGCCCTGATCTGTGCATAGTTATCCTTCAATGTGAAATAAATATGCCCGGAGGAGGCCCTCTTAAAATTAGATACCTCACCCTCGATCCAGATATAATGGAAGGCCCCATCCAGCAGGTAATTTATCTCAGAAAGGAGCCTTGAGACCTGCCAGACCTGTCTTTCGGGCAGATTATGGCCCTGGCCGGCGGATTCGAGGGCCGAGAACGGGAACAATGACCTTAAAAGCTCTTCAGACATGGCGGATCTAACAGATTATCAGCTCCTGCGGGCTTGTGGTCAGGCGCTCTGCGCCGTTTTGCGTAATCAAATAGGTATCTTCTATGCCAACAATGCCTTCATCCGGAAATACAAGCTTCGGCTCAACGGCAACAACCATGCCTTCAGCCAAAGGCATCGGGTTCTTTCTTGAAAGAAACGGGTACTCATCGACCTCTACACCAAGGCCATGGCCGATAAAAATCACCTGATTTCGGCCAAATCCCATAAAATTCTGCGCATATCCAAGACCTTCCATCCGATTTATCGCCCAGTCATATATCGAGGAACAGCTTGCACCCGGGACAAGCCGCTCTTTGATCCCCTGATGAACCTCCAAGACCGCCTTATAGGCATCCAAAAGGCGCTCAGGCAGGCCTTTTATGCAAAAAAGCCTTGTCTGGTCACAGAGATAGCCGTTTGATGAACCACCAAAATCGATGCACACGGGCTCAAAGGTCCTGATTGTCCTTGTGCCTGCGCCCAGACCATAGGCAGGCGATGTCCCAAGGCCTCCGCCAGGCGTATTGGTCCATGATGGCATGGCCCCATCCGCGCCGGAGAGCACATGTCCCATACCGCACTCCTGATTCCATCCCCTCATGCGGAGGTAGCCGGGATGTCCTTGCAATCTGAGCCTGGTTTCAATCTGGCTGGATAGCTCCAGCTCGGTAAGGCCTTCACGCAGGGTTTCCTGGACGCAGGCCACGGCTTCGGCCACCTGGCCGCACGCCTCCCTGATCCGATCGATCTCCCAGCGGGACTTTACGGCACGGGTAAGACGCACTGCATGGGTTACATCAACAAATCTCGCACCTGGCCAGATATTTTTACTGTAGTAGAGGTATAAGGCCGCTGGAAGACAATCAAGCTCAAGCCCGACAACCGCGGCATCCAGAAGGCCCTTTTCCTTGAGCGCCTCATTCAGGCCGCTCATGCCAGAAAGCGGTCTTATATCTCTTAAAGCAGACTCCTTGATGGCCCTTTCAAAGACCCTCCAGACCAGAAAAAGCGGCTCACCATGAGCAGGTATGAACAGATGTCCATCCTGCACCGTACCGGTAAAGTAATAAAGATCGGCATTTTGGCGCAGCATGGCAAGCTCTATCCCCAGATCCCTCAAATGCCCTTGAAATCGCCTCGTACGCTCAAAAAGCTCGGCTTGCGGCGTCAGGGACCCCTGCAACAACACTGTTATCTCCTATCTTAAGACCCAATCTTTCCGCCACCTGAAGGACCGTCTCTGCATACGGCCGACTGTAGTTATATTTTAAAATAACTTGCACCGCATCATCATAATTAAGCCCAGGCGACCAGCCATAGCTTTTAAGATAATTGGCCATGCTTGCAATAGCGTCCGCCTTGGAGAAGAGATCAATCCTGCCGTCTTTGTCCTCGTCAACCCCAAAAAGAATGGCGTTCGTCGGCATAAATTGGCATATCCCTATGGCACCGAATATGGAGCCCCTTATACTCAAAGGATCTATATTGTTTTGATAGGCATAATCCAAAAAGGCATGGAGCTCATGATACGCCCACTCCGACTTCTTTTGGATACTTGCCATTAGCATATCGTTTTCGCTGGACGAAAAGAGGGTATCCGGAAGCCATGGACGCACTTGTTTTAGATCAGAGGCCAGGGCCATGCTTGCAAGTACATTGAAGACAAGAGCGCCGCCTGGATTTCTCCCGAGATCAGTCTCAACAAGAAGTATAGCGACACATACCTCCTTTGGAACGCCATATTCCTGCTCGATCCTTGTCAATAATTGATAATTTGCATAAATAAATCTCTCAGCCCTGGCTATCCTGTCAGGACGCAGAAACTGGGCGTAATCAAGTTTTGCCTCACTGTGGGTCAGTTTTCTAGGCATTACTCTCGGGTCGAATCTAACCTCCGACCTGGCAAATAGGCGCCTCATCTTCGCCCCATCTTCACCGTCTTTTATAAGGCGTTCTATCAAAGGGGTCCAATTCACAGCCACCCTGTTTGCCTCTGAAGACGGATGAGGGAGACAGACAGCAAATAAGATAGCCACTGTTATAAAAAATAACGGCCTTGAATATCTACTAGCCAAGCCAGCCATCAGGGGGCCCTTTGACCTTGCGCAATTCCACAAATAGTACCTTTTTGGCAGGATTTTCCTGTCTTAAACAGGCCATCCATTTAGAGGATTGGGACTCAAAACGCTTGAGATCGGCCCTTGCAAGTATGGATTTCGGCATGAATTTTACGCTGAATGGGTCTTTAAACACACCTTTTACGGCAAGTCGATAATCAAGATGAGGGCCGGTGGCAAGACCGCTCATGCCAACATAGCCGATCACCTGCTTTTGCTTCACCCTCGCTCCAACCGCTATGCCCTTTGCAAACCTTGACAGATGCGCATACTGGGTCTCGATCCCGCCAGAGTGCCTTAGACGCACGGTTTTCCCAAAGCCGTTCTCCCACCCTGCGAATTCGACCTTGCCGTCTGCCGCAGCCATGACCGGAGTGCCTATAGGGGCTGCAAGGTCAACACCCAGATGGGGGCGTTCAGACCCCAGGATCGGGTCCAATCTGTGAAAGCTGAATCTGGACGTGATCTTGATTACTGGAAGAGGCGACCTCAGAAAGGCCGTACCTATCTCACGTCCGTTTGCATCGAAATAATGCCCTTCTTTGGCCCCTTTCCTCCTGAAATAATAGGCGTTTATATCTTTCAACACCCCGTCGTACCTGGCTGCCAGTATCCGGCCATACCCTATGAATCTGCCGTGTTTAAAATACTTTTCGACGATCAGGTCGAACCTGTCTTCCGGCATGGATTCGGTATTGAAATCTATCTGTGATGAAAAGATATTGGCAAAGGCCCGTGCCAGCTTCGGCTGCTCGCCGATATTCGAAAAACCGTCGAAAAGCGAATCACCTACGACACCGGACAACTTGACCACCTTGCGTTCAAGCGTCACATCTTCTTGATAGACCTTATATCCGCCGTCTTGATCGGGTTCGATGGCATACAGCTCAAAGGGCCCTCTCTCGTATGTACATCTTACAAGGTGCCCTGCATAATCTGTAGAGACGGAAAAGACGTCGCCGGGTTGCAATCTTTTAAAATTTATAAGTCTAGAGAGCTTCTTTGTCACGTCCGCGGCCAACTCGTCCCCGATATCTCTTTTTTGAAAAATCTTGTCTATCAAGGCCTGGAAGCTGTCCCCTTGTTCCAGCGTCATAGATGTCGTCTCAAGCCTTTTACCTTCGGCAGAGGGGCCATGGTATTGGATCCTTGACGATTGCGCACCAAAAATAAAGGACGGTCTAGCTGCTGATCCTGGTGCATCCGGATACCCGGCCGATTGTAAAAGAGGACCATAAGGATCTGTTTGCATAAAGGTAATAAAATGCGACTGCGGCCTGACCCTTTCTTTTTTATAGACTACTCTGTAGACAATTGGTGCGGAAAATCCAAAAACAATCAGGGAAAAGATCGATATGAATCTCAGATGAGGCCTGATCATGACACGGCATCCTCCCATTTTGAGATAAATCTGCCGTCGTTCTTCCGGCAGTTGCTATGCAAGGGCAAAAAACTGGCGATTATCCGACAACAAAGGTCGATTATTTCTTACCATACAAACCGGTTCAGGACAACCTTCCAATCTTAACCCAGATCTGCCTTGACCTTGGACCGTCAAACTCACAGAAAAATATCCTTTGCCATCGCCCTAAATAAAGGTCGCCATCCTCAACAATAACTGTTGCACCTGAACCAACGAGCGAGGCCTTTATATGGGCGTGAGAATTGCCCTCAAGGTGTCGATAATCAAAACCCCGCGGGACGATCTTCTCCAACATATTAATGATATCCATCTTGACCGCCGGATCTGCACCTTCATTTATAGTAATCCCCGCCGTTGTATGCGGTGAATAGATAAAGACCATGCCGTCGTTTACGCCTTTTTTCTTGATAACGCGGTGTATTTGATCTGTAATATCCACCAAATCGGTATGAACTTTTGTCTCAATTGGTATAATTTCCATGTTCATATCCCCCTATATCCATAATTTTTATTATAATTATGCCTTATCATAGGCAAAATCCTGCACCATCAGCCTGCTCGGTCCAGACAGGATGAGCATACCGCTGAACAGGATTCCTGCTGCCGAGAAGAAATATATTAGATCTACCAAACCATGGATGGATATCTACACAAAGGCTTTGCTTGAATCCCCCTGGAGGCATTACTTTGAAACACAATCTACCTTGTCCTTTCCCGATGATAGCAATCCTTGGCCCGACGGCAATAGGAAAGACGGGCATAGCCCTGCGCCTTGCTGCGGAAATCAAGGGTGAAATAATAAATTTTGATTCCATTCAGGTCTATAAAGGCCTTGATATAGGGTCAGCAAAACCGACAAAGGATGAAATGGCAACCATACCGCATCATCTCATCGACATACTTGAACCCGACGAACCGTTCGATGCGGCCATGTTTGCCGCAAGGGCACAGATGACCATACGCTCTATAAAGCTTAAAGGGAAGATTGCTATCCTTACAGGGGGCACTAACCTCTATCTAAGGGCGCTCATTGAGGGCCTTGCGCCTTGTCAGGGCGAAGACCGCGCCTTGAGGACAAGGCTCAAGCGGATCCTGATGGAATCAGGACGAGAGAAATTGTACAGATTTCTCGCCACCATAGACCCCAAAACAGCTGCCCGTCTACATCCCAACGACAGCTTCAGGGTGATACGGGCTATAGAAATTTACATCCTAACCGGTCAGCCGCTTTCTATGTGGCATGAAATACACCGAAATAACACAAAAATTAGGCCTTACTGTATCAAGATAGGCCTCATACGCCCTATAGATGAACTCTATACAAAGATAGACAGACGAGTTGATAAAATGATCAATGCCGGCCTTGTCGATGAAGTAAGGCGACTCCTGGCAATGGGCTTCGATCCTAGGCTCAAGCCCTTGCAGTCGCTTGGCTATCGGCATATTATCCGGTTTCTTGCAGGCGAGGTCAGCTTTGCCGATACTATAAGGCAACTTAAGATGGATCACAGGCGTTACGCTAGGCGCCAGCTTATCTGGCTCCGCAAGGAACCAGGGGTGAAGTGGTTTCACCCAGACGATCTCGTAAGGCGGGGAAAGATATGGCCCGCAATCTCAGGGGGTTAGGCAATTGAACATACCAAATCTTTTCACTTTGATACGGATCGTCCTGATCCCCATTTTGATCATATTTCTAATAAACGGGAGATTTTTTGAGGCGCTGATCGTATTCAGCCTGGCAGGAGTGACTGATGCCCTTGATGGACTTATAGCGAGGATGCTCAGACAAAAGACAAAGATCGGGGCGATCCTCGATCCGATAGCTGATAAACTGCTTTTGACATCATCTTATGTAACGCTGGCGGTTGTCGGAAGGCTGCCAAACTGGCTCGCCATCGTAATAATAAGCAGGGATATCATAATAGTAGCAGGCGTCCTGATCCTATTCCTGCTTCAAGAAGACGTAGAGATAAAACCTACAGTCCTCGGAAAGCTCACTACGCTTTCACAGCTTGGGACTATATTCATAGTCCTTCTAGGCCAACAGATTGGGGTATTTGCGCCTCTTGTCCGAGTTTCAGGTCTCCTGACGGCAGCGCTTACGGTCTCGTCAGGGGCACACTATATGTTTTTAGGGATAAGCCTCTTGGGAAAGCTAGATACTGGAATGCACAGGCACTAATCAAGTTAAGAAGACATGCTGCGCCAAAGGTCTTCGATCCCTCGTGCCTTTGCCTTGACCGACTTCTTTATCTCATCAAAAGCGTCGTCGCATATAGCCAGACGTCCCAACACCATCGGATCAATCTCTTTTTCAGGCTTATTTACTACTGTCGCGCCCATGTAGTGCACCAAATAATCGGCCAGCGCTATCCTTACCAGATAATCAGGCGGATCAAGCTCGAGAAATGGATCATGATGCCTCAGGGCGACTATCTGAAACGGCTCGGGGAGCCCCCATCTTTCAGCCAGTCTGGCACCCCAAAGCTGGTGATCGACCCCCCATAGCCATTCAGCCTCCTGCCTAGTGGTGCCTTCCTCCTCCGCGAGCCTAATCATGACCATCGGTGCCTGCGCCATAAGTACCAGCCATCCGATATCGTGTAACAGCCCGAGTGTATAAAGATCGGCCTCTTCCCCGCCATCAGGCGCAAGGTCTTGTGCTATGACAGCGGTAGCGATAAGGTGCCTCCAGAGGGCCTCGGCGTAAAGGCGAACCTCGGGGGCTACGGTCAAGAAACGCTCTGACATGACGACCCCAAATGTGATTCTTACTATCTCTTTGAAACCGAGAAGCGATATCGCGTGTTTTATGGATGTAACCTCTACCCCTATGGAATAAAATGCATTATTTACAACCTTGAGCACCCTGATCGCCATGGTGGGGTCTCGGCTTATAATATCGGCCAGATCAGATATCTTTTTTTTGTCATCGCTTGCAACCGCAAGTAGTTTATGGACAACTGAAGGAAGGGTTGGTAGGTCTTCTCCCGCCCAGTCTATGGTCAAAATCTGTCTGCAAGACCTTGCCATCAACAAGTCCGCCTTCAAGCAATTCAAAAAACCCATGCCTGGCCTATCCATTCAATTGCCCAACCAACCGGATAGAGGCTGTGGACAGGATATCCATATTAAAAGGAGTCCAACCGGAACAGCAGCACAGAGGTTTTTTATTTCTATCACAAAATGAACATGAATCTCATAATTTTTATACTATTTCATCTAACAAATGGCAACGGATTTATTTATTGCATGCCTTTATTGCAGCCTCTTATCCAATAAAAATGCATCCCGACAGAAAGATCATAATCCTTTTCAGTTTTATAGTTTTAAAACAGCCACTTAAGCCCTGCCCAAAATGTCCTTGCCGGCATCGGATAGTTAGGACGTAAACGTAGTTCCTATCAAAATAGACAGCACCTCAAAAAAAACGACGGGTTGTATGCCCCCATAAATATGGAAAACATACCTGCAAGGATCGGGGACAAAAGCACTATCCATACCACCGGCCTTTTACTGCGCAATTTTATCTATCTCCCCATAGGAAACCCCGAAGACATTCCTGTAAAAGCGGTCAACCACACCATCGAAATCTACGTCCTTGAAATATTCCGGATAGGTCTTCATGGCCATCCAGAGGGCGATGGGCGCAAGCCTCGGAGACCATGTCGACCATTCAGGGGCCTTATAGACCCTGCCGTCTTTTACCGCCTTTATACACCTCCACTGGGGGTTATTAAGGATGTCCAGGGCCTTATATGGCGCATATCCCCAGATGAAGATTACATCAGGATTCCAGGCGATTATCTTCTCCATGGATACATCGGCGCTCCCGCCCCAGCCTTGTGTAATAGATGATGCGGGATTTACCGCACGGATCTCCTTGAGCACGTCGGCCAGGAGGCTGCCCTTACATGCAACGCTTGTCGGTCTCCCTCCGTAGTAAACCCAGAGGACCCTTCTTATCTTGTCGGCAGGTATCCTGGACACCCTTTTCTGAATGAGCCTGAAGATCCCTTCCATCTCGTTGATGGTCTTCTCTGCCTCTCTTCCCCTCCCAAACAGCCTTCCAAAAAGATCTATCACACCATAGAATTCATGAAGGGTCTTCGGGTTTATCTCTATGACCCTCAATCCGTTTTGCTCCATGAATCTTACCGTCTCATGGGAGTATGACCATGTAATGACAATATCGGGCCTGAGTCTAAGGAGCGCCTCTATGTTCACATCAGCCATGCCGCTGGCTACAGGTACGACATTGTCCTTCCAGTCCGGCTTTGCGGCCTTGAGCAGATTATCATGAGCATATGTATAAGTGCTGACGCCGACGACCTTGTCCCAGATATTCAGAGCAGGGATCAAATCACTGGGACCTACGAGGATTACGGCTCGTTTCACAGGGACCTGTATCTTGACAGCCCTGCCTAGATAGTCCTGACAGGTTATTTCCGCAGCCCACGATATGGACGCCGAATATATCAAGGCCAGAGGCAACAGAGACATGATCAACCGCACCCCTGCGCGTCCGCCGACAGCAATGACACTTTTCCACAGCCGCCATTGCGGGGGGCGCCTATGCCCAGCCATGCCCTGATCATGGAGTTATGCAAGGGTCTCATCGGCGCATCTCAAAACAGCCACCTTGCCCCGACGGCTATAGTCCTGCCAGGCATGGGATAGCTCAGGACATATTGATACGCCCTGTCAAAGAGGTTTTCCACAGACGCCGTAAGTTCAAGGTGTTTTATAGGTCTATAGGAGCCTTTTATACTGACGACGGTAAAGCCACCCTTGTTTACCACGACCTTTCCATACGATGGCGGGCTCCAGTCCTGCACCTTTTCACCCCCTGTGTAATTTGCAATGAGCCTGGCGTCCCACCTCTCCTGACCGGCCTTCACGCCGAACGCCCCGGTCCATCTGGGGGTATAGAGAAGCGTTTTTCCGTATTTGCCGATCTCAAGCTCGTCCTTGCTCGAATATCTTGTGAGGTAGGTGATATTGGCAAACGGCTCAATGGATAGATTTAACCCGGCCGCCAGCCCCGCATCATAAGAGATATTGGCCTCAATGCCCTGGATGGCCGCCCCGTCAACGTTTTTAAAGGTCTGGGCCTTGAGCGCACCGTCGTAATAGCTCAATATCTTGTCTTTAAAGTCCGTATGAAAGAATGTGAGACCACTCTTAAAAAGACCTTTTGAATACCCAAGCCCTGCGTCATATGTCGTGCTCTTCTCAGGTCTTAGACCCGGATTCCCGATATAATGCGTCCCCCAATCTGATACATAGTCTGTCGCCAGCTCGTCAGGCGCAGGCGCACGGAAGGCAGTGCCAATGCTTCCCTTGAGCTCGAAGCTATCTGTGACTTTATATACCAGCCCACCCCTTTCCGTCACATGGTCCAAGGTTTCCTCCCTTGGATTAAGGCCCTTTATACCTGCTGTTGAAAGTATCTTGTCCTCGAAATAGTCATAACGAAGCCCTGCACTCAGCAAAAGTTTTTTATTGAGCAGACTGAGCCTGCCTTCTGTAAATGCGCCATAGCTGTCATATCTTGAATTCGGGCTATAAGGCGCACCTATGTTTCTCGAACTATCAACCTCTATCCTGTCCCATTGGCCGCCTGTGACAAGCCTGAAGTCACCGCCAAGATCGAATGTCTTTTGAAGATTAGCCCCCTGCGTATATGTATCTATCGATGTGATATTTGAGTTGCCGGGGCCGAAATTCATGCCCCCATGCCATTCGCCCTTTTCGGTTACGTGATAATAGCCTGCGTCGATCGTTTTTGTCTTGTATTCCACATCAACGCCGTCCCTTTCCTTCCTGTCAAAATTATCAGGATCAGGGGCATATCTCGGCCCTGGAGAGCCTATGGCCCATCCCCTCCAGTGCTGAAGGCCCATGGATATGTGATGGCCGTCGAGAAACTTGTAACCCAGACGTAGCGACGCCGTCTCGTCGTTATAAGCCGTATTCCTAATCCTGCCGTAGTTCCTGGTATCATAGTCATCCTCTGACGAACGGCTGCCGGAGAAATAAAAATCAAAGGGCCCCTTCTTTCCGCTCAGCTCCGCCTCTGGTCTCCAGTAGTCGTATGAGCCGGCCTCGCCGCCAATGGAGCCGTGGACGCCCTCTTTTCTCCCTTCTTTTGTTATGACGTTGATGACACCACCCATTGCAGAAGAGCCGTAGAGGACAGATGCAGGGCCTTTTACTATCTCAATCCTTTCGATATCGTCAACAGGTATCTCTGCAAGATTTACCGTGCCTGCATAATGGCCATTGATAAGGACAAGCACCCTGCTTTTCAGCTCACTCATAAGATCTGTTGTCAGGCCTCTCAATTCAATTCTGCCTGTAAGTGCGCCTGGATATTTGTGGACATGGCCGATCCCAGCCTCTGCAATGAGGTCTCCGGCATCCCTGGCGGTAGAATTCTTTATGTCTTCCTGGGTGATTACCTGGACAGATGCAGGGACGTCTTTTTCAGGCTCCGCAATCTTTGTTGCAGTTACGACGACCTCGCCCAATGGCATGGCCGCTTCATCTGCAGACGCAGAAGCGGCAAAAAGGATAAGAACCAAGGAAAAAATAAGATTTATTGCTGAAAATAGCGTATTTTTCATCTCTTCCTCCCTCGAGAAGTCTGTTGTTGAGTTTTCATGGTCTGGATAGGTCTTCCGGCTTAAGGGCAACGTCAATTTCCTACTCGCCCGCCTTCCCATCATGGTGTTACCCAGGACAGTGGCTTTAAATCGGGCTTTCGTTCCCTTTTACGGCTGCGGGGCAGCGGGAGAATCACACTCCTCTTCCCTGGCATCCAAACTATAGTATTTTTAGAAATTCCTTATCGATTTAAAAAACATGCGGTAATCGCCTGCAATCACCCCCCTTCAAAACCGTATACAACTGGTCAAAAACCAAAAACTCCTACCTTTTTCATCTGTACCATCTCAACAAGGCAGTCGGCTCTCAGTCCTTCAATAGTATGATAATCAGCACCAAGCTGTGACGCTATCTGAAGGGCCAGATCGGTCTTGATGAACCCACTCTTGTCTTCTGTATCCACAACGATGTAATCTGTCAAGCTCAATTCACTGAGGAGTTGGGCCATCTTTCTGACCTCTTCACCTATCGGGGCCCCTGAAATACCCTGGTTGGCCCTACCGTCTGTTATGAGCACGCCGATAGCCCTCATTTCAGGCGATTTGACCGTTGCCCGTTTGATAAGTCTGTAGGCCTCCAAAAGCCCCGCCGCCAAAGGGGTCTTGCCGCCGACAGGGATTTCCCTCAGTCTCCTTGAGGCGTTTTCAACGCTTGATGTAGGCGGCAGTATGACCTCGGCCCTGTCTTTTCTAAAGACTATCATGGAGACCCTGTCTCTTTTCTGATAACAGTCCATGAGCAGGGACTGGACAGCCCCTTTGGTCTCCACCATCCTTCTCCTGGCGCCCATTGAGCCCGACCCGTCCACAACAAAGACTACGAGGTGACCCATCTTTTTCTCCCTCTGCTTGAATCTCAGGTCATCGTCGCGAATCAGGATCACCTCTGTCCTGCCCCTTGCCTTTTGATGAGGGGCCGCGGCCCGGAGCGTTGCATCGATGGCTATATCATCCTTCTTTCTCTGGACGCTCTTTACATACCTGCCGCTCTTGTCCCTTGACCCTGTCTTTGTCCTTCTGCCGGATACAGACCGGTTTACCCGGTCCTTTCTGAGTATTATCCTTTTTGTCTTAAACAGCCCGCCGGTCTCAAAGACCTCTTCTTTGGGGTTTGATTCCATCTGTTGGCGGCCGCCGTCATCCGGCCCGTCCATTCCGGCCTGATCGGGGCGGGACCCATCAGGCTCACGGTGTTTACCGCTCGATTGAGACCCATGCTGTTTCTCCTGCCCGTCAGACCCTGTCTGTTCCCCGTGTTCCTGACGCCCCTCCTGTTGTTCCGTCTGCTGCTCCATCTGCTGCTGTTGCTGTTGCTGGGATACCCTTTTCCTGTGCGCAAGCACAAGAGGGGCGACGGCGTCCACGTCATCCCTCGTCACTTCTTTGCGGCCGCAATAGGCGGCATGGGCCCGTGCGGCATACATGAGATATATGTCGCCCCTCGATCCGGGGATATTGTTTTCAATGCACAATTGCGCGATATAATCCCTTGTCTCAGCCGGGATGACCGTATCTTTCAGAACAGAACGACAGGAACGGATCTTATCCCTCAGGCATCGGTCCTCCCTGCTCAAAGACCGGCCAAAGACATCGGGCGCCGCCTTTTTAATAACCTCTATCCTCTGCGGCCCTTCTTTTAACCCTTCCCACAAGACCATCATACCGAAACGGTCGAGCAGATGGGGCGAAAGCACCCCTTCCTCCTGGTTCATGCTTGCAACCAGGATAAACCGTGAGGGATGTCTCAATGCAATCCCTTCCCGCTCAACGATGTTTTCTCCGCGGCCCATGGCCTCGAGGACAAGCGAGGCTATATCGGGTGAGAGCAGATTGACGTCATCAATATAGACAACGCCACCATCGGCGCGGCCCAGGACACCAGGCTGAAAGACCCTCCTGCCTGTCTTTATCGTATCTTCAATATTTACGCCCCCCATAAGGGCGTCTTCCGTGATATTGAGCGGGAGGTCTATAAAAGGGAAGGCTTCAGGCAGTATCTCTTTAAAAAGCCTTGAGAGCGTTGACTTGCCGCTCCCCTTTTCACCAGCGAACAAAACACCCCCACAATTAGGATCTATGGCATTTAAGATCAACGCAAGTTTCGCATCGTCATGCCCGACAAAGTCACTGAATGTCATGCCCGCAGAACCCCGGTAAGCGCTGTCTCAAGCCTTTCCATACCTACCCCCATCTCTTCAAATGGAAGCCTCTTCATTCTGTGGCTCAGGGCGAGCTGGGCCACATCCCTGATGTCATCATCGCTTATGGACACCCTGCCCCTGAAGGCGGCCAGGGCCATTGCCGCCTTCATCATCACGATATCGGCCCTGTGGCCATCGAGCTCAAGCGAGGTGGTGACGCCTACGATTCTTTCAAGTGCAGCATCAGGAGGTATGATACGGCCGAGCCTCCCCTTTGCCGCCATGATCCCCTTTGAAAGCCCATCCTGTTCGGGCTGCCAAACAGCTGCAAATGCCTCTGGATCGGCATCAAAGGCGGCCCTTCGTCTGAGTATCTCTACCCTCTTCGCCTTGTCCTGGATCGATCCAACCTGCACGCACAGGCCGAACCTGTCCAGGAGCTGCGGCCTTAGGTCACCTTCCTCAGGGTTCATCGTTCCTACAAGAATAAACCTTGCAGGATGCGTAAAGGACACCCCCTCCCTTTCGACCGTATTTACCCCCATGGCCGCCGAGTCCAGCAACAGATCCACAATATGGTCTTCAAGGAGATTCACCTCATCGACGTATAAGAAATTCCTGTTTGCAGCGGCAAGTATCCCGGGCTCAAATCTCTTTTCGCCTTTTTTGATGGCGTGTTCGATATCGAGCGTGCCTATCAGCCTGTCTTCCGTGATACCGAGCGGGAGCTCGACGACCTCCATCTTCTTTCTTTCACGTTCAAGACTGCCTTCGCTCTCCAATATCTCCCTGCACCCGCTGCAAAGAAGACCGTCCGGATCGCAGTTAAAAGGACACCCTTTCACCACATCGATCTCAGGGAGGAGTTCGGCAAGCGCCCTCACTGCCGTGCTTTTGGCGGTCCCCTTCTCGCCCATTATCAACAACCCGCCTATCGATGGGTTTATCACGTTCAATATCAATCCGGTCTTCATCTCATCCTGGCCGACTATCGCAGTAAACGGGAATATCATTTAAGGACCTCCTCCATCTTTTTCTTCCATGCCTCCACCTCTTCCTTAGTGACAATATCTATGCCGCCTCCCTGAAAATCGCCCTTAATATCACCCATCCGTTCCTCGATCCACCCCTCTATCTCCACATACAACTGGGTCAGGGCCTCCTTGACATCTGGCGCAGGGTCCCACAGGCCCCGCTGAGCCACCTCCATCAGTCTCCTTGCCATCTCCTCCAGCGCCCATGGATTGTTCTCTTCAAAGAATCTTCTGTTCTCCTCATCCATCATGAAGGTGCGGGCTATCTCATCGAATATCCAGTCATCCACCTCTTGAGTGGTCGCCTCCCATCCATAGACCCTCCCCACCCTTTGCGAGATATCGCCAGCGCCCTTGTATCCATGCCTCTTCATCCCCTCAATCCACTTCGGATTGAGCAGTTTGCTCCTGACCACCCTTCTTATCTCGTCCGCCAGGTCGCGCACCTCGACGTGTTCCGGCTCCCTCGTATCGCCGTAATAGGTCTTGACCTCCTTGCCGGAGATGGTCCTTGCCGCTGCGGTCATCCCCCCGTGGGTCCCGAAATAGCAGCAGCAGCCGAAGAGGTCGTATTCGTCCGTTACGACCTTGTTGTAGGTGACGTCAACGGTCTTGAGATTTTCGGCCAATTGTCTGTGTCTTTCAGCGCCGAATATCCCTTTGCCGTAGGCATAACCGTTCCAATAGACAAACACATCGGAGAGGTCCTTTTCTTCCTTCCAGGCGGATGCATATACGGCAAGATTGACGCCGGCCTGATAGGTGCCTGGCTTTGAGGCGAATATACGAAGCGTTGCGTCGCGCCACACGTCTTTAGATGATCGGTCATCATCCCCGATCCGGGCCAGCGTATGTCTTCTTATATGGTTCATGTCAAGCGGCTCATCCAATGAGGCGACCGCCTGTACGGCCTCGTCCAGGAGTTCCATGCAATTTGGAAAGTTGTCCCTCGTTATGCCTGAGACACGAATTGTCAGGTCTATCCTCGGCCTGCCCAACTCGGCAAGCGGGATTATCTCAAACCCCTTTACCCTTCCGTTGGAAAGCCATACAGGTCTCACCCCGAGGAGATACATCATCTGGGACATCCCCTCGCCATCCGCCCACATGATGTCGCTGCACATCCAGAAGATAGCGATATTTTCAGGATACCTGCCTTCTTCGCTCAGATGTTTTTCAATTACGGCATCCGCCAGCCTCCGCCCAACTTCCCACGCGGCCTTCGTCGGGATTTTATAAGGATCTAGAGAATAGAAATTTCTCCCGGTCGGCAGGATGTCGTCCCTGCCGCGTGTGATGAGCCCGGATGGCCCGGCAGGGACATATCCTGCCTCAAAGCCATGCAGCAGGGCATCTATCTCCCTTGATTCCTCGATTCTCCTGTTTAGATCGAGTATCCTTTTCTTGATCTTTATCCATGGGTAAGTATTCCACTTGACATTTACGCCTTTGGCAATATCCAGCAATGCATCTCCATCCGCGTTGAACATCTTCACCCCTCCATATTTATTACCTCTTCGATCAGTCTTTTCCCTATGCGGTCTATCTCCTCCAAAAGCTCACCATGCCCCTTTTTTCTGACGGGATGGACGCCGCCCGGGTTGGAGAGTAGTTCGCTCAAATCCAACCCCATCATCTTCGCAATCTCACGCCTCAATGAAACATCTTCACCGGCGTCATATCTCAAGATCGAATAGATAAAACCTGCCCTCCTTTCTCCTTCAGGCAATTCTCCGAATACATGCATACCGTCCTGAATCTGGGTGTTTCTTGTCCTCGACAATGCGCCGTGGGCCTCCCTGACTATTTCGTCAAAGGGCAAGGCGTGAAGTCCTTCGTCGTCCAATTCACAAAGCCCCACCCTTTTGACCCTTCCCGTCCCTTTATCGACGGTAGAGACCTTTATCTCCTTATCCAGGTTCGTCTTCTTTATTGCATCCATTATGAGATGCTCAAGGGCATGGACCCTGGCCTTATCCAGACCCTTCACCTGTTCGTATTCGCCCAGAAATCGTCCCAGCTCCTCCAGTTCCTCATACACCCCCCCTTGTGTCATCACCGTCTGCATGTGGTCAACAAGGGTCGCATAACTACGACGTTTTGCAATTGTGCCCTCTGGCGGGTTGTCGGCATTGTAGATATAGAGATGAGGGATATGACCTATAGCTATATCGGGGTAGCAGTCTCCTGAAAGGGCCGTGCCTTTGCCCGGCAGGAACTCAAGATTCCCATGGGTTCCGACATGAACGATCGCATCCGCCTTGAAGTCATACTCAAGATAGCGATAGGTCGCCATGTATTGGTGAGGCGGGGGGACATCAGGGTCATGGAGTATCTTACATACCCTGCCGTCACACCTGGCGCCTGCGCAACCACGCTTTGGCTGTACGCATACCACTGCATTCCCATAATCAACCCCTGTCACAAGGATCTTTCCATCATGGACCATGGCGGCAGGAATCCCATCTTTTTCTACCCCAGGAGGATCGCCCCAGGCCTCGCACACCCTCTTTCTTACGGTTTCAGACAGGGCATTGAACCACTCCTCGTATTCCTCCTTCGTCACCATCTTCAATACGCCACCCTTTTCTACGATTTCATCGGTTGTCGTCCACCTGAATTCTGATATCGCCTTTCGATTCATTATGGCATCAATGAGTTCCTTGCCGTCCTTCGGTGGAACGACATCATAACCCGCCGCCTTCATTTTATTTATTATCCTTGCGACAGACTCCAGGGTATCGAGATGAGCGCCCGCCCCGACAGTTGCCTCGACTGATGCGCATGGATTATTATGGAGCATAAAGGCTATCTTACGCCTACCTACAGGCCTTCTTTTCAATCTTATCCAGTTTGCCACCCGTCTTGCCAATTTTCCCATTCTTTCTTCAAAGGCAATGCGTTTATCGCCTCCTTTTTCTTTGAGCCCGCCTATAATTATCGGCTCTATCCTGCCCTCGAACTCCGGCATCGCAATAGACCAGCCGATGCTGCTTCCATCCGTGCCATGGGGGTCACTCCACCACTCCTCCATTGTCTTATAATAGGATGTGACCGGCATAAACACAGGGACATCGAGCCTTTTAAGTATATCCACGCCTTCCAGGGCAACCTTTCCGCCTTCCATGGAGGCTCGGCTTGAACCAATAAGAAACATCTGAAGATTGATGAGGGCATCTATTCTTGGTTTCCCATCTTTGAGGAAGTATTCGCAGACGACCTCTCCGCTTCCCTTTGTCCCAAGGCCATCGTCCCTTACAGAATATGAAAAGACAGGGATGACGACCAATCCAAGGGACTCGACCTTTCTTATCAAGGTATCCTCGATTCCAAGGTTTTTGTTGACCCAGTGAAAACGTGAAAAGAGGAGGCCGACAGCGCCTTCTGTCTTGGGAAAATCGGGTTTTCTTTTGTATAAACCATACCATTTCAGGTAATTTTCGATATTGTCAAAGATATCCGGCGCATCGGGATGATACAGCCCTTCCCACGGGATCGGCTTTGGCGGCTCTACATCAATATCCACTCCACAGACTGCGTTAGCGATATAGCAGAGCATTTGAATAAAATTTTCCTCTCCGTTATAGGTTATATAGGTATGAACCCTGGCCACAATATCCGGTTTTACATTAGACATGGCCCAGTACGACGGGTCATGACCGACGCATATTATCGGTACGGATTTTCCTATCTCATTCAGGCTCTTTTCTATAACATCCCATATGGATTCTGTTGAACGATAAAGCAGGATTACATCTGCCTCCTCAGCCTCTTTAAGTACAACGCCTATATCTTCATGCCCTTCATCAAGATATCTTGATGAATAAACCCCTACATCTATAATCCCTTCCAAGGCCTTGCCCGCCCTTTTAAGTGTTCCAGAATGCGAATGCCACATGATAGATAATATCTTTTTCATTGCCTGGCTCCTGATTATCCATGTTTTGTCTAGCTTAATCTATACACAATAGGTATTATCAATTCCGCCTTGACAGGGGGCTTCGGAAACGGTGCCGTCTTCTCTATTGTCTTTATCGCATTTGCATCAAGGACGCCGAAGCCTGATGACTTTACGACCTTTATATCTCCCACCTGTCCATCATCCAAAACAGTAAAAGAGACCACGACCCTGCCCGACCACCCCATCTTTCTTGCAAGCATGGGATAGGAGAGGTTTCGCATTATCATATCCCTGATGTATGCGAAATGTTCACTTATGTATCTCTGTCTCTGCTCATCTCTGACCGACAGACTATGACCCCCAGATTGATCGCTACTTTGACCACTGATCTGGCCGGGTTTATACGCGTCATCTGGCGCCGGCTGATCAGAGGCATCACCATCTGCCTCCGTCGGCATTTCTTTAGCGGCCTCATGGACAGGAGCCGTCTCTTTGTTCGCAATGACCTCTTCTTCAATAATATGCGCGGGCCGCTGGATCGGCCTTCCAGCCACCGCCCTTACTGCGGCCTTTGCTGTGGATCGATGCACAATATATTTTGCCACCCCTGTTTCTTTTCTAACATCCGCCTTCAAATGCCTGAGAGCCGCCTTCTCTTCAACGCCCTTCATGTCGTCGGCAATACTGAAGTCAATGACTATCGGCGGCCTCTTGTTCCATCTGATGGAATGGGAAAGGCCGAAGACCAGCGACAACAAGACCACATGAAGCAAAAATGATATCTGAAATCCCCTGGCGGCGTGATTCATGGCCTGTTCGCATCAGTGGTCTGAAGGCTCAGTCTCTTGAACCCGAGACCCTTTATCCTATCCAGGACATCTACAAACCTCTGAAGCACTATGGACCTATCAGCCCTTATCAGGATTGCGGTATCTCTATCAAGGCCCTTCATTGAACCAGTCATCCCGTCAAGGGACACAGGCCTTGAATCCAGATAAATATTGCCACCCCTGTCTATCTCTATAGTCCTGGTCTTCAACATCTCAGCGCTGTTCTTCGATGACACCCTCGGAAGCTCGACAGGGATTGCGCCGGAGGCTATAAACGCCGAGGTGGTCAGAACTATGGTGAGGAGCACGAGCATGACATCGACAAGGGGTATGACATTCATGTAATCAAAACCCTTTTCTTCCATCTTCGCCTCCTTGGTCTCTCTTTGACCTGTCGATCTCCCACTGCATCATAACCACCTTCGCCCTTCTCAAGAGGAGGTTGTAAAGGGCTGTAGACGGTATAGCCACAAGGAGCCCGGCTGCGGTTGCCTTGAGTGCAAGGGCAAGACCGATCATTGTCTTACCTGTGTCCATAAATCCCTCTGTCCCCATTGTATAAAATGTCAGCATGATCCCCAGAACCGTCCCCAGGAGCCCTATATAAGGGGCATTGCTCCCTATAGTGGCTATAATATGTAGCCGCTCCGTTAGGACAAGCTCCAGCTCCCTTTTGTCAGCATAGCGCCCTGCATCTATATTCTTATAGAGAAGATACCGCTCGATGGCTATTCCGACTGAAACGAAACTTAAAAGGATCAAAAGACCTATCACGCCGTAGTCAACGGCGACCTTAAACAATTCCAATACAGTTCTCCATGCCCACTAATTCTTAATGCAGCGTCTTCCCATCGGCTGCCGGCCCGATGGACACAAGGTGCCTGAAGCCACTGCAATCTACCTCTTCCGTCTCAACTCCATAGACCAGATTCATATTTTCCTTGCTCATGACGGAACCAGGAGGCCCTTTTGATACAAGGCGTCCGTTGTGCAGCATGACCACCTGATCCGAAAACCTGTAGGCAAGATTCAGGTCATGCAGCACGATTAAAATACCTATCTGTCTTTGTGACGCCGCTGCCATCAAAGACTCCATGACCTCAAACTGGCGTCTTAAATCAAGATTGCTTGCCGGTTCATCAAGGAGCATATAGTCCGCCTCCTGGACAAGGACCCTGGCAAAGAGCACCCTCTGCCTCTCGCAGCCGCTCAGTTCATTAAAATCCCTGTTCGGATCCATGTTGAACGCATCAAGCACTGCGATCGTCTTGTCCACATCTTCTTCAGTGGGTTGCCATGCCGTTGAATATGATCTTCTGCCCATGATGACTACATCAAAGACCGTCATGTGGGGCCTTGGGAAATGGCCTTCTTGCGGCATGTATGAAAGGCGCTGCGAGCGTCTCGTCACCCCCATCAAGAAGGCGTCTTCGCCGTCTATGGTCACCGAGCCCTCTGTTGCTATAAATATCCTGAGGATACACCTTAAGAGCGTACTCTTTCCTGCACCGTTAGGCCCTATGACAGAGACTATCTCTCCACGGTTTATGCTAAACGAGATGTCTTTAAGTATCTCACGGCCTTTATGTCTGAAACCTAATCCATTCACAGCCAGCATGGCCAATAGCCCCCTGTCTTTTTAATGAAGAGATAGAGCAGACGGAATAATTATTTTCATACCATTATGATGCAGCACAAAGACATCAATTCCATAGAGCAGCCTTAAGCTCTCTTCAGATATAACCTGACTTGGCTTGCCATGAGATATCACAGAACCATTATTGATCATTACAACCCTATCAGAAAAAAAGGCCGCAAGGTTAGGATCATGTATAGTCATGAGCGTAATCAAACCTTTTCGCATTACCATGTCTCTCACCTTTTTCAAGACGAGCAATTGATTTCTGAAGTCAAGGTGAGAAGTCGGCTCATCCAGCAGCAGGACAGGCGTATCCTGTGCAATAGCCCTCGCCATCAGGACGAGCTGCCTTTCGCCCCCGCTCAGCATGGTGTATCGACGGTCTCTAAGCCCTGCTATGCCGACCTCTTCTATCGCCTCTTCAGCCTTCATATAGTCCTTTCCTGATGGCATGGAAAAGGCCTTGACATGGGCGGTCCTTCCCATCAAAACCACATCAAAGACCGAGTAAGGAAACGGTGGCTCATGGTCCTGAGGGACACAGGAAAGGAGTTTTGCCCTCTTCTTTGGAGCCAGAGTGGTTATATCCTGATTTTCAAGATAGATTGCGCCTGATTTCGGCTTGAGTTGCCCTGATATGCACCTGAAAAGCGTGGTCTTACCTGATCCATTGGGCCCGAGTATCGCCGTAACCTCCCCGGGCATCGCCTTGAATCCGACCCTTTTCAAGACACCGTGGCAGTCCGTCGTCTGTCCATTAGTTCTGGCGGATTGATAACCGGCGCTGATATCTTTGATCTCCAGCATATCATCAGCCCTTAAAAAGGCCCTTTTCGCCCCTTCTCATGAGATACATAAAAAACGGCGCCCCGGAGATCGCCGTGATTATACCAACGGGTATCTCAAGGTTTGACATGCCCCTTGAGATGGTATCCGCAAGGATCATGAATGCGGCGCCCCCTGCAATGCTCAATGGAAGAAGCATCTTGTGATCAGGGCCGCTCATCATCCTTATTAGATGCGGGACCATAAGCCCCACCCAACCTATGATCCCGCTTACCGATACGGCGATGCTTACTACAAGGGATGTCGAACCGATAAGCATCATCCGCTCCATTCTTACATTTACCCCTAGCGCCCTTGCCTCATCGTCTCCCATGCTGATGGCGTTCAGTCTCCAGCGCATGAAAAAGACCGGGGACATCCCGATGACAACACCCAGAAAGGCGATCCTTACAGAGCGCCAGTCAGAGAGAGAAAAGCTCCCCATCAGCCAGAAGACTATGCTTTGCAGCCTGTTCGGATCGACCATGAACTTGACTATAGATAGCATGGCAGTAAAAAAAGATGACACCACCACGCCTGAGAGGACGAGAGACAGCCTCAATATCTCGCCCTGGGCGCTTGCCATAAGGAAGGTCAGGGCAACCGCCAGCATCCCGAAGAAAAAGGCGCTGACCTGAACAGGTATCCATGGCAGAAAACCGATGGAGACCGCGCAACCAAAGGCGGCCCCTGCTGAGATGCCAAGTAGATACGGGTCCACCAGGGGGTTCCTGAATATCCCCTGAAGCGCGGCCCCTGAGCCGGAAAGGGCGACGCCCACAAGCCCTGCAAGGAGTATCCGCGGAAGCCTTATGTCGAATATGATGGCGGCCTCAGGACGGCTTACCTGGGTCGCGCCTTTGAAAATCCCGTTGAACAGGATCGACAGCACCTCAAAAAATGACAGGTTGTATGCCCCCATAAATATGGAAAACATACCTGCAAGGATCGGGGACAAAAGCACTATCCATACCACCGGCCTTTTACTGCGCAATTTTATCTATCTCCCCATAGGAAACCCCGAAGACATTCCTGTAAAAGCGGTCAACCACACCATCGAAATCTACGTCCTTGAAATATTCCGGATAGGTCTTCATGGCCATCCAGAGGGCGATGGGCGCAAGCCTCGGAGACCATGTCGACCATTCAGAGGCCCTGTAAACCCTGTTTTCACGCATCGCCTTTACCGACGCCCACTGAGAGCCCTTTGTAACCGTCTCGATCGGATAGCCTGCATTACCCCATATAAATATCACATCAGGACTCCATGTAATAATCCTTTCAAGCGAGACATCCCTATTCCTCTCCTGTATATCGCCGGCAGGATTTATGCAGCCTATCATCTTAAAGATATCGTTAGTTACGCCTATGCCGCATGCAACCGTAGTGGGCTTGCCGCCAAGCCACAGGCACCTCTTTCTCTTCTCCTCAGGAATAGTTGCAACCCGCTGTCTGATGAGCCTGAATATCTCCTCCATCTTATTAATGACGAACTCCGTGCGTTTCTCTCTGTTGAACAGCCTTCCGTGAAGCCTCATCACCTCATAGAGCTCTTCGATACCCTCTGGATAGACGCCGATGACCTTAAGGCCCTTTTGTTCCATAAATCTCATGATCTCAGGCCTGTATGTCCATGTGATTATGAGATCAGGCTTAAGGGCAAGTATAGCCTCTATGTTGACATTATCCCCTGTGCCGACTGACGGTATGGTTTTTTCGGCATCCGGCATTGTCGCCTTGAATAGATCGTCATGAGAATAGGCCCATCTGTTTATCCCTGCCACATCATCCCAGATATCAAGCGCCGGTATGAGATCATATGTGATAAGAATGACAGCCCTCTTTACCGGCGCATCAACGGTAACCACCCTGCCAAGTTTATCTTTGTATGTGACAGTATAAGCCAATACATGACTGATATCCATCAAAGATAATATAACTATCAGGCCTGTAATGACTGTCTGTTTCTTCATGGCCTAAAATTTTATCTCCAGCTCGCCGAACCACTGTCTTCCAGGCGTCTTGTAGTATGAGTAATAATCTCTATCAAATAAATTATCGATTGAAAAAGACAACTTTGAATAATTCGTCAAATTATAGGATATCTTTGTATCAACCACAAAATATGGGTCATAAGATGTATAAACCCCGTTTAATCTGTCTCTGTTTTCATCATCGCCGTATCTCTTGCCGACATATCTTCCGATAACAGATGTCATAATCCTTCCTTCTGTATATTCACAGCCCAGGTTAAACATCTTTTCCGGCACATCCATCATCCTCTTACCCTCTGTTGATGGTTTTGCTGCATTTTCTTTTATCTTCGCATCTATATATGTAAAATTTGCGAACAGTTTTAATGAATTATACAGCTTCTGTTCCAGCTCAAGCTCTATGCCTTTTGACTCCGCCCTTCCTGCATTTATAAGTTCCTGATATTTATCCGTTACTATCTTTCTGTAGATAACGTCTTTCAGATAATTTTCAAAATAGACAGCCTTTATCTTTGCCCCTTTCCAAAGCCCCTGTTCAATCCCTGCATCCCATGATGTGGTCTTTTCAGGCTTTAGATTTGGATTTCCTGCATAAGTTATACCTGATACTGCTGTCCATGTCCTGTATAACTCATAGACAGTAGGTGGCCTGAATGCCTGCCCTACAGATGTCTTCAATGTCATTTCTTTGAACGGATTATATACAATGGCAAGTTTTGGACTGAATGCAGAGTCAGTATTTGAGCTGCAATCTATTGGATAGCCCTTTGAACCAATCTGATTTATATATCCATCGTATGTCTTCCACCAGTCCTGCCTTGCTCCGATAAAGAGGGTCAAGTTGTCAAGTATAATGTATTCATCCTGCACAAACAGCGCGAATATCCGATCCTTTCCCTTCGACTGATATGAAATAGCCCCCTTTTCGTCTTCCACCTGCCAATTAGGCAATTTATGTTCTTTAGTATCTGCCTGCCCCTGTCTGAAGGATGAGCCGAAGGTGAGTATATGACTGTCCATGACCGGCAGGGTAAACTGGAGGTCACCGCTGTAATTTTTGGACGGTGTGTTTGATACCTTGCCAGGACCGCCAAATCTCGTTGCAGATGACGAATCGGCCATGGTGTACCATGAATCATCCAGTTCAGAGATCCCAAGGTTCAGTTTTGTCTGAAGGCTTCCGAACCTTGTCTTGTATGAGATGTTATAGATATCCTGTTCCTTTCCACCCGGACCTGAAAGATAGGATGCCTCCCTTACCTTGCCATAGGACCACACAGGATCGCCCTTGCCATCCCTCAGATATGTATGCGGATAGTCGTAATTATATTCGTATCTCGCCCTCATGAACATAAACTCGATTGCCGAGTCCTGAGAGATGTCATAGCCCCCTCTCAGCGTAAGAGAGTCGTTCCACCACCTGTTGTCGCCGGTATCTCCGATCAGATACCTCGGCTCACCCTTCGGCGTCTTTGAAGACCTGTAACCCGTAACGCCCGCCGGAGGTCTCGAGCCCTGAAGATCAAGGCCTGCCGGATAGCCCTCGGTGGTCTTGAAGCCATAGCTCAGAAAGAGGCTGAACCGGTCTTTATATCTGTCTCCATAAGAGACATAATCCGTCCGGAGGTCATCGAGGGCATTGCCCCTGTCCCAGCTTGAGCCATAGCCCGTCTTTAGTTTGAACTCCCTCTTTTGCGGCAACTTCGTGATGAGATTGATGACGCCGCCCATTGCATAGCCCCCGTAGAGGCTTGAAAACGGCCCTTCAACCACCTCTATCCTGTCTATGTCTTCAGGCGAATAGGCGCCCCATGGGACGCCGCCTGAGTAGGCGTCATTCAAGATGACGCCGTTCAACATGACGAGGTTTCTCTGCTGACCGGATATACCGCGCATGGAGACCGCAGCGATGGAATCCAGCATCCCCTTTCCGCGGCTGGAATACACGCCCGGAAGGGTGTTGACGGCCTGATCAATAGACTGGATATCCCTTTTTGACATCTCATCCTTTGTCACCACATAGGCCGAACCGGGCGCCGATGACAGGGACTGCTCCGTCCTTGTGGCCGTGACCAGGACATCCTCCAGGGAAATGGCGTCATCAGACCCTTCTCCAAGGGCAATACCCGCCATGCCGCCTGATGCCAAAAAAAACATCCCCAAAAAGATATGCGCCAGTATCTTCACCCTCTCCATCCCCAAAAATCTCCCCTAAAAAATCTTCGCAAAAACCCGAAACGTATTTATGTAACACTTTTTTAAATTTTGTGTAACTATAACTTAAAGATCAATAATATGTCAAGAGGAATAGATGATCATCGCCCGAACCTCAATAGATGATTATCGATAACCTCGAAACAGATTTTGCAAGGATATAGCCCAACCAAAAGACCGATAAATCAATAGGTTAAGGATGAATCAAATCCCCTCTTTTGCTAATCGAACTTATATCCAACACCGTAAAGCGAATGGATAAAATCAGCATCAGGGGCAACCGATTTGATTTTTTTGCGCAGCTTTTTGATATGACTGTCAATGGTGCGATCACCGACAATGCGCTGGTCGTCGTATATGTAATTCATAAGTTGGGTGCGACTGAAAATACGGCCTGGATGGGCAGCCAGGATGCTGAGCAGTTTAAATTCTACGGCGGTAAGCTTCAGGTCATGCCCATTAAAAGTCGCCCGATAACGGATCTCATCAAGTACAAGCCCTTGCGCAGCCGCTGGCTGTCCACCAGATGCACGCCGCAAAACGGCCTTTACCCTTGCCACAACTTCACGCGGGCTAAATGGTTTACAGACGTAATCGTCCGCTCCAAGCTCTAGCCCGAGCAGCCGATCAATCTCTTCAATACGGGCCGTTACCATGATGATCGGCACGCCTGAAAATGAACGTATGTCCTTACAGACCTCCATGCCGTCACGACCTGGAAGCATCACGTCAAGAAGGATCAGGGCCGGGGCGTTCTGGCGCACCCATGGGACAACATCCAGGCCGTTATCCAGGCAAGAAGGCTCAAATCCCGCCCGTTTCAAATAGTCGCTCAGCAGGCTCGCAATCTTCGATTCATCTTCGACAATCAATATCTTATTGTTCATTGATCTTGTTCCCTGTCTTCACCCGGATAACCGGTCAAAGGCAGCAAGATCTTGATCCACAGACCACCGAGAGGCGATGGGTGGGCCTCTATTCTCCCACCGTGATCCTCGACAATCTTCTTACATATCGCTAATCCCAGACCTGCCCCTCCTGAAGCCCTGCTGCGGGAACTCTCGACACGATAAAGTCGGTCGAACAGCTTCCCTATTTCAGAGGCCGGCACACCTGGTATGCTGTCCATGATATCGACTATCGCCCATCCGTGCCCGTGCCCCAGATTGATTTTGACCTGGCCGCCCGGATCGGTGTATCTCTTCGCATTCTCCAACACGTTATCAAATAGCTGACTAAGTCGCTCATGATCGGCGACAAGCCACATTTTACTCCTAGGCAGGTTGACAGTCATGGCTATAGATTTCTTTATTATCTCAGGCCTCACCCTGTCCACCGCCTCGACAAGGACCTTAGATAGATCTATCTTTGTCTTCTTGTAAACCAACGCGCCGACATCGGACAATGCCAACTGGTAGAGATCATCCACCAGTCTGCCAAGACGTATTACCTCAGAATGGAGAGAGCCTATCGCCTCTACAGTCGGCTGCCTGACACCATCCTGAAGCGCTTCGATCTCTCCCCGCAGCACAGCGAGAGGCGTACGTAATTCGTGGGAAATGTCGGCCACAAACTGGCGGCGCGCCTGCTCATTCTTTTTGAGCGTCTCAGCCATCAAATTGAAATCCTTGGAAAGTTGTCCCAGCTCGTCAGTGGAGTTGTCGGGAACGCGGATATCATACCGCCCTGAAGCGAGAAGATATGTGGCATCGGCCAGATTTTTAAGCGGCCTGACAAGATGGCGCGCAAGAGGCAGAGACAGCCCTACGGCCACTACTAGCATTATGCAAGCCGTAATAATTAGGATCAGTTTCTGTTGTTTCAAAAAGTGGAGCTGGTGCACGTCCGAGAGATATTTGCGCGGCCTAAACCCCACATAGCCGACTACGCGGCCTTCATAGGTAATTGTTTTAAAGTTGTTGATTTCGGAAGCAGTCCCGGTTCCGAATATCGGTCTATGCTTAGAGTCAAGCAAAAAGATGCGCTTTCCCAGATGATAACACTTATATCTTAATCCAAACGACCCTAACGGTCTTTGATTCGCCCATTTGTCACCTGACTCTGGCGCAGGCAAGCGGCTGACCTGAGGAGCGATCTCATACATGGTCTCTGCTATGAATTGATACATCTTTTCCGGGTCATCACGCAGGAAATTCCAGTTGTGGTGTTCGGCATATGCGCTTCCAAGTTTCTCGGCAAGATCTTCAAGCCTATCTTCTTCAAGCCTGTTGACATAGCCCAAAAATCCATGGCCGACACTCCATTGCATGATCAAGAGCATACAGATAACCACAATACAACTAGCAGTAAGAATTGCCAAGAAAATCCGTTGGGTAATGCTTAAATTCACGTCGCCTCCATTTGGCCGGACATGATGCGCAAATTGATTCCATTGCTACCATAAAAAATTACAAGAAAAAAAATAAAATTTGAACCCCAAAGAAAAATTTCCTTATTCCTTTCATATTTTTTCCTTTTTTGTTTCGTATCTTTTTTCCAAAAATCAAGATAATCTTTAAAAAAGGAGGTGAAGATAAGGATTATGTATCCTGCTCATTATCCAATCTGAATTGGAGTTTAATCTTATCTCTAACTTAGAAAATAACTTCGAAGGGAGTTTATTTATGAAAAAGCTAAAAATAATTTGCACTATCTTAACTATCTTAATTATTCCGTCTTCTTCTTATGCAGACCAACTACAGGATAAACATATGGGTCAGATGATAAGCTGCATAGGATGTGAAAAACACAGAAAACAGATGATTGAAGCGAGGATACAAAAACTTCAAAAAGAACTAAATCTCTCTAATGCCCAGGTGGAAAAGATAAGGGCTATAAAGAAAGAAGGTTTTGAGGCATTCAGAAATGCCAGAAAAAATCTGAAAAATCCTATGCTGGAAGCCACTAAATCTCCAATTTTTGACAAGGCCGTCTTTATATCCACAGCAGTGGATAACACTAAGACTCTTGCCCAGATAAGGGCGGAGAATTTTGAAAAATTCTATAGCATCTTAACCCCTGAGCAAAGACAAAAATTCGTTGCTATATTAAAAAGTAGAATGACGCGTCATTTCAAGCGACCTATATCGGCCCATCGGCCCATATAAAGATTCTGCTTTCATTCTTTTAACAGGGATGATTTTTATTTTTGCAAATCAAATTAAGTATGTTTTTTTGCTTTTATAAAAAAATTATAAGGAGGCACTTTACCATGCAAATTTCCAGCATTACTTCACTTCAACCAGCAACCTTGACAAACACAACTAGCAATTACAAGCAATGGCGCACCGACTTTCAGCAACTTGGCAGGCCCTTCAGTCAGGCGATCTGAGCGGAGCTCAGCAGGCATTCAGCAATCTGCAACAGGCTATGCAAGGTCATCATCATGGCCATCATCATGGCGGGGGAATCAATACTACTGTAAGCACCACAGCCGCAATTACAAACTCTTCTTCTACTTTTAATGCCACTACTGGCGCCACTGTAAATACTGTTGCATAATTAAGATATCGCTAAGTGCTATCAATTAGAAGTAGTTTTTTAAAATAATATTTATCAATATAACATAATTTATCTAGAAAACTAAATTTTTAGCGTACAAGGGCAGGCCAAGTAACCTGCCCTTGTGAATAGGGCAAAAAAGCGCCTTCTCTTGCAAAGGATTTTTGAAATGCTCCGCCTTGATATTTGATTGGTTGGATTACAGCCCAAGTTACAAGATTGACTTGGTTTTCAATCCGGTATTTTCGCTTCAACCAAAAAGATTGCCAATATGGCCGAGAGATTGAATAAAGAATGAAACCCAGGCCAGGAGATGGTAACCGAAGAATCCGTCTGTTACCGAATTCTTGCATTTATATAAAAATGGAATTACATTGGGAATTAAATTTGAGAGGAAGGATGCGTAAAAATCTTTCCTAACCTCAAAAGATTCAGCGCTGCAATTTCAAACAAAAATCTTGACAGTGCCTTTGGGAGAAAAATATCATGATTAAAAAGAGTATATCTTGCCTAGTGATGGGCAATTTTTACCTGACTCTTTTCATTTATGCCATCTTAAACGGAGTGGCCTACGCCGGTCCATTGGCCTATATAACAAATTTCGATCAAGATTCAGTCTATGTCATAGATACTACAACTAATACAGTTATAAGTGAGATAGGGGTTGGCAGATGGCCTTTTGGCATAGCTATCACATCAGATGGATCAAGAGCATATGTAACAAACAATCTTGATAATACAGTTTCTGTCATAGACATAGCACAAAATAAAGTTATTGCCAATATTAAAGTAGGCAATGAACCGATGGGAATAGTTGTAACCCCAGATAATGCAAAAGTATATGTAGTAAATCACGATGATTCTGATATTAATGCAAGCGATGTATCGGTTATAGATACATCAACAAATTCAGTTATTAAAAAAATCACCGTAGATTATGGACCATGGGGCGCCGCAATTACTCCTGATGGATCAAAAGTTTATGTAACAAATAATATGGCCAATACAGTTTCAGTAATAGATACAACTACTAATAATGTCATTAAAACAATATCAGTAGGCAACGGACCTCATGGTATAGTAATATCACCAGATGGAACAAAGGCTTATGTAGCTAATAGTGGAAGTGCAAGTGTATCAGTAATTGATATAAATTCAAACATGGTTTCAGCAACTATACCAGTAGGTAATATACCTTATGGTTTAGCAGTTACGCCAGATGGTTATAAAGTCTATGTAACAAATAATGCAGATAATACAGTTTCGGCTATCGATACAATTACAGATACAGTCTTTTATATAATCCCAGTAGGAAGTGGACCAGTTGGTATAGCCTTTACACCTGATGGTTCAACTGCCTACGTAGTTAATAATGGCGATAACAGCATATCTGTCATACCACTGGCCACAAATATAGTTTCTACTACTATCCAAGTTGGAAAACAACCTATAGCCTTTGGAAATTTTATAATGGGTAAACCATCACTTATCATAAATGCACATGCTCAACGTAATGATAAAAATGAAGTAACCCTTACTAATCCTGTCAATTTAGAGTATGAAATAAAAAACAGCATGCCAGGAGATGAACTATTTCTTATTTTATATGCCCCACAACTCGGGATAAACTGGTCATACCTCAATAGCCAGGCACAGTGGATTCCTTTGCCTAACGATCTAAGTCAAGTTACTCCATTTGGCTATACAACAGCCAACGGCATATTTTCGCTATATAAAGGCGACCTCCCTCCAGGCGACTATATCCTTTATATGGGATTCGATTCAAATAAAAATGGTTTTCTCGACAACAGCGTTGTATATGACGGCATAACAATCCATGTCCAGTGAAATGCAGCAAAAAATTATTTCATAATTGTTAATGGTACATAAATTGTAGATCAATCAAAAAATAAGCGCATTTTTGATTATTTCCCAGGCCTCCTCGGCTGTCTCTACATATTGGAAGATATTCAAATCCTCTGATGAAATAACCCCTTCTTCCACTAAAAAATCAAATCCTACGGCCTTTTCCCAAAATTCCTTGCCAAAGAGCAACACCGGAATGGGTTTTATCTTTTTGGTCTGGATGAGGGTCAAGGTCTCAAAGAGCTCATCCATAGTACCAAATCCACCCGGAAATGCCACAAGGGCCCGTGCGCGCATGAGAAAATGCATCTTTCTTATGGCAAAGTAGTGGAACTGAAAACACAGCTCGGGCGTAATATAGTTGTTAGGCCTCTGCTCATGCGGCAGCACGATATTCAACCCTATGCTTTTTGCATTTTTTTCAAATGCACCGCGGTTTGCAGCCTCCATGATCCCAGGTCCGCCACCGGTTATCACAAATATCTTACACATCTCATTGTTGTTACAATGTTCGGAAATTATGCCGGCAAGCCGACGCGCCTCCTCATAGTAGGAAGATTTTTCCACAAGCCTTGCCGCTATCTTCAACTTCTGGGCTGCGGCTGGATCCTGCGGATCTTTCTCTACCTCCTTAAATGCCTCATCCATGACCTTTTTTGCAATTGCCGGATCAGGTATCCTTGTACTGCCGAAGACCACAACCGTCGCCTCAATGCCATGTTCCTCAAACATGATCTCGGGTTTCATGAGCTCAAGCTGGAGACGGATCGGTCTCAGTTCGTCCCGAACGAGGAAATCCCTATCCATATAGGCAAGCCTGTACGATGGTGACAGGGTCTGTGGAGATTCCACGAAGAGTTCAGCGGCCTTTAAGTCTTCCTGCGCTGATGGAAATGGTTTTTTACGTATCTTTTCTGACATATTGCTATCCTCGACTTGAAATTGTTATTATGGAAATCCAAGGGTTCACCATCGCTGGCCGTCCAAAACTAATAAATGCGCAACTCATTGATCAAGTGCATTAAAATTTAAAGTGGAGCAACAATCAATATGCATGAAGAACAAAAGACTCTGTTGACCGACTACGACCTCCATCTCCTCATGGAAGGGACACACCTTCGAGCCTGGACGAAGCTGGGTGCCCATCCCTGTAAATCAAACGGAAGAAACGGGACATGGTTCGCCGTATGGGCACCAAATGCCGAGAGTGTATCCGTGATAGGAGATTTCAACAACTGGGATGAGACAAAAAACCCTCTCGCCTGCCGTGGGGATTCCGGCATATGGGAAGGATTCATAACCGGGGTAGGTCACGGTTATCTTTATAAATATGCAATAACCTCGAGATACAACGGCTACAAGGTACAAAAGGCCGACCCGTATGGCTTTTTTTTTGAGATAAGGCCCAATACGGCCTCTGTCGTCTGGGATATCTCAAACTATAGTTGGAGCGACGGCGAATGGATGGCGACGAGACGGGGCAAAAACAATCTAAACAGCCCGATCAGTATCTATGAGGTGCACCTCGGATCATGGATGCGCGTGCCAGAAGAGGGCAACAGATGGCTTACCTATAGAGAGATAGCGCCAAAACTCGCTTTATATGCCAAGGAAATGAATTTTACCCATATAGAATTCTTGCCTGTGACCGAGCACCCGCTTGACGCCTCCTGGGGTTATCAGACAATCGGCTACTTTGCTGCTACCAGCCGTTTCGGCACACCGCAGGACTTCATGTACCTGGTTGACCATCTCCATCAAAACGATATCGGCGTCATTCTCGACTGGGTCCCGGCCCATTTCCCAACAGATGCCCACGGGCTTTGCTTTTTTGACGGCACCCACCTCTATGAACATGAAGACCCGAGAAAGAGGGAACACAAAGATTGGGGCACATATATATTTAACTACGGAAGACACGAGGTGGCCAATTTCCTCCTTGCCAACGCCCTTTTCTGGCTTGAGGTATACCACATAGACGGCCTGAGGGTGGATGCAGTGGCCTCAATGCTCTACCTCGACTATTCAAGGAATGAAGGTGAATGGGTGCCGAATATCTACGGCGGAAGGGAAAATCTGGAGGCCATCGCGTTTCTGCGCCATCTTAATGAGACTATCTACAAGGAACACCCGGATACCATGACCATTGCAGAGGAATCGACGGCATGGCCCATGGTCTCAAGACCTACCTATCTCGGCGGCCTGGGATTTGGTTTTAAGTGGAACATGGGTTGGATGCACGACATGCTGCTTTATATGTCAAAAGACCCGATCCACAGGAAATATCACCACAACAACCTCACATTCAGCCTGCTCTATGCCTTTCACGAAAACTTCATCCTACCCTTCTCGCACGATGAGGTCGTACATGGCAAGGGCTCAATGATCGGCAAGATGCCGGGCGACGAGTGGCAGAAATTTGCGAATCTAAGGCTCCTATATGGCTATATGTACATGCATCCAGGGAAAAAACTCCTCTTTATGGGGAACGAATTCGGACAATGGGCCGAGTGGAACTTTGAAACAAGCCTTGACTGGCATCTACTTCAGTATCCGCCTCACAAAGGGCTTAGAAAATGGGTGATGGATTTAAACTGGTTTTTAAAAACCACACCGGCGATTTATGACCTTGACTTTGAACCGGCAGGGTTTGAATGGATAGACTGCAACGACAGCAACCAAAGCATCGTCTCGTTTATCCGCAGGGCACGGAATGGCGATATGATAGCCTGCGTATTCAACTTCACGCCGGTCCCGAGACATAATTATGTCATCGGCGTACCATGTGGCGGTCATTGGAGAGAGACAATCAACAGTGACAGGGAGACTTATTGGGGAAGCGGCCAAGGGAATCCAGGCCACATTACGGCACACCCCATCCCTGCCCATGGAAAGAATTATTCCGTCGAGATAACTATACCACCCCTCGGCATGGTAGCATTGAGTCCGGATACTGACTAACCAGCACCTTTCGTATTTTTATAAACACGGACCTTTTCAGCCACTTTTCTGTAATAGAGCTGGTTCACTTCAAGATTTACCGGTCTTTTTCTTGCAAGGTTTATCTTTGTTATCATGATATTTAATTTCCTTACCTGCCTATAGCGCTCCTCCTCGTCGGTAAGCCCATTGAGGAGGTCAATGGCCGTCCTAATCTCCTTGCCTTCCTGAAGTTCAGGCGGAAGGAAACCGGCATTTTTTAAAATCTTGTAGGCCATCCGGAGATCAGGCGGGACAAATGAATCGTCTTCATAGACAAGCGGCCTGCCCTTGCCTTTTATATTGTCGAAGTCACCCCGCTCCATGGCCTCCCTTATCCTCTTCTCGGCCATCTGCTCTATAAAAAACATCTGTTAATCCCAACTCCTTTCAGCCCTGAAACAAGATATACTTGAACGTCATCATAGGTTAAGTTAATAAATTAATCATGCTACTTGAGATTAGTCTAGAGAATTTCGTACTTATAAAACATCTGCACCTTTCCTTCGCCCCAGGCCTCACAGTAGTGACTGGAGAAACCGGCGCCGGCAAGTCGCTGCTCATTCAGGCCTTAAAGATAATCTTGGGGGCAAAGGCAGCCCCGCAACATATACGCACCGGCGAAGAACAGGCCGTTATCCAGGCCGTCTTCGAGACCCCTAAGGGATATGGGGTAATTCTTGATAGATACGGGATACCAGAAGACGACGTCATAATAATCCGTAGGAACCTGACAATAAATGGACGGACAAAAAATTATATCAACGGTGCAATGGTCAACCTCCAGACCCTGAGAGAGATTGCGGCCCCGATCGCAAGCCTTGGGGGTCAACATGAATTCCAAGGACTTTTAAGCACAGCAAACCACTGCGTGTGGCTGGATCGCTTTGGGGACCTAGAGCCATATGTTTCAGAGGTTTCAAACCTGCATCAAGCGCTACTCTCTGCCAAAAAGGCCTTTGACATGGCATTGAAAGAAAAGAAGGCTACCGAAGAGACTGTATCGAGACTTGAAAGAGAGTTACAGGAGATCGCGTCGGTTGCGCCTGTACATGGAGAAGATGAGACATTGGATCAGGAATTGAAGGTATTGAAAGAGGCTGCAAATCTAAAAGCAATTGGTGAATCGTGCTATAATGAATTATATATCCAAAAGGGCTCCCTTCTTGAAGGGCTCGCTAGATGCAAGGCAGCCCTTGAGCGCATGAGCGCCGTTGACCAAAGGGTTAAAAAGGCGGACCAGGAATTTGCATCGGTTATCTATCAGGCTGAAGAGACGGCCTTTTTCCTCAGAGACTACCTCAAAGACCTGCCTTCTGACATCTCACGACTAGACGAGGTGGAGGAGCGTATACACAGACTAAGGGAACTTAAGAGGCGTTTCGGCCCTGAACTTTCGGACGTCCTCTCTTATAAAACAAAGATCGAAAAGAGGCTTGATGAGACAAAAAATCTTGACGGGACCATTGAAGACCTCGAAAAAGAAATCTCAAAAAAAGAAAACGAACTGCTGGCCTCGGCGTTGAGACTCTCAAAAAAGAGAAAAGAGGCGGCGATGAGGCTGTCTCGCGCAGTCGAGGCAGGCCTTAAGGAATTAAATTTTTCGAGATCGGCCTTTTTAGCCGAAGTAACAGGTCCTGAACATCCTAAGGCTGAAGATGTCAGCCCAAATGGCCTGGATGAGGTAAGGTTTATATTCAGTCCCAATATAGGAGAGCCACCTCGTCCGATTGAGGAGATAGCCTCCGGCGGTGAGCTTTCCCGTGTAACGCTTGCATTAAGGGCCGCCCTTGCCGAAAAATTCGGGATCGAGACGATAATATTTGACGAAATAGACGCTGGACTCGGTGGCGAGACCGCTGGCTGCGTCGGCCAGAAACTCAAGGCCCTTGCCGATCGGGGGCAGGTTATTGCGGTAACACACTTCCCGCAGATAGCTGTGCTCGCCGATCACCATGTAGTGGTAACCAAGACCGTTGAAGAAGGCAAGACATTGACCAAAATAAAAAATCTCACAGCTAGCGAACGCATGGATGAAATTGCAAGGATGCTCGGCGGGGATCAGGCCACGGCCAAAAGATATGCGAAAGAACTCCTCTCGTCTTGAGACAATCTGCCTGTTGCTCTATTCAGGCGGTCTTGACAGTATCATTGCATATAAAATACTTGAGAGACAGGGCCTCACCGTCAAGGCCCTAAGGTTCATAAGTCCGTTTTTCGGGCATGAATTCAAAAACCGCGAGGATGAAGCAAGGCTGGAGGCCCTTGAAAAATATGGGATAGACCTCGAGATTATAGATGTCTCAAGGGATTATCTAGAGATATTGAGATCGCCGAGATATGGATATGGTAGATACCTCAACCCATGCATCGATTGCAAGATATTCATGGTCAAGCAGGCCATTGCAAGGCTCGACAGCCTCGGTGCAACCTTCATAGCAACAGGAGAGGTTGTCGGCCAAAGGCCATTTTCCCAACGCAGGGATACGATCAACCTCATAGAGAAAGAGGCAGGGGCCAAAGGATTGATATTAAGGCCTCTCTCGGCCCTAAATCTCCCGCCGACCCCCATGGAAAAAGCGGGCCTTGTGGATCGATCGAGGCTCTTGGGGATAAGTGGACGCAGCAGGAAGCCCCAGATCGCACTTGCCGAAGAATTCGGCATAACTGACTATCCGCAACCCGGCGGTGGCTGTGTACTTACAGACCCAATTCTATCCAAAAGCATCAAAAGATTCATAGAGATCCAGCCTTCATTCGGACCTGACGACGTATTTCTTGCCATAATAGGCAGACGATTCCTGTTTCCCGATGGATCATGGCTGATACTCGGAAGGAACGATAATGAAAATAAACGCATCATGTCCCTCTTAAAAAAGGGCGATATATGTCTCTGCACAGCCGAAGGCACAGGACCGCTTGGACTCTGGCGAAAAATGATACGACGAGATGATGATATGGCGCCCAATTATGAAAGATGGTATGAAAGGCACAAAACCGAGGTGGAAAATATATTTTCGCGATATGCCAAGCGCGGCAGAGGCGTATTGTTCATAGAAATCTCTAGAGACAAGGCGCTTGATCTGGACCGGCTATCAAATAACGAAAGGAAATCTTTTCTATGCTAGATCTTATCAGACGCAATGCCAGCTCCTGGATTTTGAAATTCATCCTTGGGGCCATAGTCCTCGTATTTGTCTTTTGGGGGATTGGGAATTTCCGCTCCCAAAGGTTGCAGACAGTGGCGCAGGTGAACGGTGAAAAGATAACCGTCGATGAATACCGCAGCGCCTATTCCGACGCCGTCAATCGATACAGACAGATGTTCCAGGGAAAGATACCGGAAGGGCTCCTTGAAAAACTAAACATCAAGCAACAGGTCATAGACGGACTCATCCAACAGGCGCTTGTGCGCCAAGCAGCTGATAAAATGGGAATCAAGATAAGTAATGAAGAGCTTCAAAAGGCTATAGCATCCATACCGGCCTTCCAACGAAACGGCGTGTTCAACAAGGTTATATATGAAAGGACGCTGAGGAGCCAGGGGATGCTTCCCGCATCTTTTGAAAACAAAGTAAGGGATGAGCTCCTTGCGGAACGGGTGGTCGGCCTGCTGAGTGCAGGACTTATGGTTCCAGATGATGAGGCAAGAGACCATTACATGTATGAAAACCAACAGATAGACCTTAATTATGTGATGGTGGATGCAAACGAATGTAGAAACGAGGCCAAGGCGACCGATCAGGATGTGACTACATGGTACAATGCACACAAAGAAAATTTCAGGACCGAACCACAGATAAATATAAATTATCTTTTTTTCGATCAAGAAGGGCTCTTGAAGGGCATAAGTGTGACTGATGATGAAGAAAAAAATTATTATCAAGAACATAAAGCTGAATTTGTCAAAGACAAGGCAAAGCCAGGGGAGCTACTGCCATTTGATGAGGTAAAAGATAAAATCGCCGAGAAAATAAAGGCTGCAAAGGCAAAAGACCTTGCATGGAAAAAGGCGAATGAGGCCTACAATGAGATCGTCGGCCTAGGAAGCCTTGCTGAATATGCAAAACGCCATAATATCAAGCTTGAGGCGACGGGCCTCTTTTCTGAAAAATCCCAACCCAAAGGCCTAATGCTTGGATCTGATGCAGCAAGTCAACTGTTTAAACTAGGTCAGGGTGAGCTCAGTTCTATAATAGAAACCCCAAAAGGGTTCGTCATAGCACAGATAGCGGAGAAGAAGACGTCCTACATCATGCCCCTCGACGAGGTGAAAGACAGGGTAGAGGAGGCTGTAATCAACAAAAAATCCAAGGATCTCTGCAGGGCGAAGGCCGTGAAACTGCTCGACACAGCAAAGAAGATCGGCCTTGATCAAGCCGCCAATGAGATGGGCCTCAAGGTGCTTGAGACAGGCTTTTTCAAACGTTCCGACATCACAGCGAACGGAAAACTGCCAATGCAGGCCGCAAAGGTCGGGCTCTCCCTCTACGGAGATAAACGTCTGCCGGATGATGTAATAGACACTGGGGACAGATTTTACGTCTTGTCTTTCAAGGATAAAAAAGATGCGGATCCAAACGGGTTTGAAGGACAAAAAGATGAAATCGTCAAGCAACTACTCTCCCTCAAACAAAGGACACTTATCCAAGACTGGCTTGCCAATCTAAAAGCAAGGGCGAAGATAAAGATATACGACAAGGCTGTTCTTTAACTGCCCCCATGAAAACGCCGTTTTTGCAGATCATAAGGGAAAGGGTTGTGCTCGGGGACGGGGCGATCGGTACATATCTCTATGAAAAGGGTGTGGATTATGGTGAAAATATTGACATATTAAACCTAGTTGAACCTAATCTGATATTTTCGGTCCATGAAGATTACATAAGGGCTGGTGCCGAGGTTATCGAGACCAATACATTCGGGGCAAACAGATTCAAGCTAAGGCCGAACAAGGGCTATGAAAACCGCGTCAGGGAGGTCAACCTTGCAGCCGCAGCCCTGGCATTAAAGGCCGCCGGAAAGGAGATATATGTTGCTGGATCCGTGGGCCCTACCGGCATGGATTTCCCTCTTGACGAGGATATAACCAAAGAAGATGTGAAGGCGGCCTTTTTCGAACAGATAGCGGCCCTGCTGGAGGGCGGCGTCGATCTCCTTTTTATCGAGACATTCATCCATCTTGATGAACTCCTGATCGCCATAGAAGCAGCAAGAGACCTCTCAAGCGACATACCGATCGCGGCCCAGATGGTCTTCCCGACCCAGGGAAAGACGGCGCGTGGTCTAGACGCAATAGACTGTGCCGAGGCCGCAGCCGAAAAAGGCATCTCTATCTTTGGATCTAACTGCGGCAGGGGCGTAAAGGCCACACTGCAGGCCATAGAAAGGCTCTCCACCCTTAAAGATCGTATACCTTTGTCCGCATTCCCCAATGCCGGCCTCCCTGAAATCATAGGGCAACGGACCGTCTATTCCGCCCAGCCAGCATATATAGCAAAATCCATCGTCGAGATGATAAAACTCGGCGCAAGACTTGTAGGAGGCTGCTGCGGCACAACGCCCGCCCATATCCATGAGTTTAAAAAGGCCCTTCATCTCAAAAAGAGCAATGCCTCGGCCCTTATCCCGCGGGCGATTTACGGCGGAGAAAAAGGCAGATCAACAGATCGCAAGGGCCTAGGGCGGGGCGGTATGTTGGAAAGTCTGAAGCCAGGCAGGATACCAATCCTGGTTGAACTTGATCCGCCTCAACACCTCGATGCAGCAGGTACAATTGACGGGGCGAGGGTCTTATCCGAATCCGGCGCGGACGCCATAACCCTGGCCGAACATCCCCTTGCAATCTTAAGGGCCGACAACCTCTCTCTGGCGCATCTGATCCGCACTGAAACAGGTATCCAGACAGTAGTACATCTTACCTGCAGAGACAGGAATGTCCTTGGACTGCAGAGCCAAATCATGGGCGCCCATCTCCTCGGTATAGAGGCGATTCTCGCCATAACTGGAGATCCAGCGTCATCCAGCGATCAGCCGGGGGCAAATGGGGTCTTCGACCTGAACTCCATCGGCCTGATAAGGCTTATCAATCAATTCAATCAAGGCTACAATATGGCTGGCAGCCCTATGCGGAAAAAGACAAATTTTTCCATCGGCGCAGCCTTCAGCTACAGACCATCGAGTCCTGGGCTTCAAATAAAGAGGCTGGAACAAAAGATAGCAAATGGCGCTCGTTTTGTAATGACCCAACCGATATTCGACCTAGCCGATGCAGAGGCAATGATGGAGGCGGTGGCCTACCTCGGGGCCCCTATCTTTATAGGCGTGTTTCCCTTGCTCTCAGCCAGAAACGCCGATTTTCTACACAACGAAATACCGGGAATCACCATCCCATCCAATCTCAGAAAAACCTTGTGGAGCTATGAAAAGATCGACGACCAGCGAAAGGCGGCCATGGAATTTACAGAGACCCTTATAACAAAAATTGCGCCATGGGCGGATGGTCTTTACATAATAAGCCCATTAAACAAGTGGGAAGTATCCGCAAGGCTTGTAAAGATGATAAGAGATGCGAATTTCAAGGGAAGCGGTAGGGCCTTACAGCAACAAGGCCCTATCTTGCCACCATTGAGCGCATGATGTCGGCGGCGTTTTCTGCACGATCAGCCGTCTTGCCGACAAGTTCCACCAGCTTTATGAGATAGAATGTCTGCAGAGGGTCCAGATCCAGTGTAAAGACCTCTTTTTTAAGCCCATGTTCCATGAGATCGGCCTCGTGCTCTTTAACCCTCAATTTATATATGTTTTCCTTGATATGCTTCCTGACATCTTCGTCACCTGTCTCAAAAAACGTGCGCGCGGCGTTTATAATCGGTGGAAGCATCTTTGTGACCTCAAGGCATTTATTCAGGAGGTCATCGAGGCCACTCCGCAAGACCAAAGGGATTTCCATCTTTTTATATGTCAACCATTCAAGGACGTCTTCAGCCGTGTCGGCGATGGAATCCTGTTCATTAAGATATAGAAACAGTTCAAACTTATCTATGGGCATAATGATGCCTTTTGGCAGATGGGCCCGCACATTGCGCTTTATCAGGTCGGCTGCATGCTCTATCTCGCTCACATCCGCGATCGCCTTTTTAAAGAGCTCTTCATCGTCATTTATATAGGCCGTCACGCCTGCCACGGCCTGCTCCATACACTGCACAACCTGCTTCGCATGGTTTTCGAGACATTCGAGCGGCTCGCGCCTCTTGCCCAGCTTGGCCGAACAAGTGCCTACCGCATCCACCTCAGAAAGACCGACTTCGCCTTCACTAGCGCCACCTACAGACAAAGGAAGCCCTTCGCCGTGACGGGCAAGCCTCCCCTCCACGAGAAAAATCACGTCCTCCGCAATATTAGTTGCAAGATCCGCGATCCTTTCGATATTAAGCGCAAGGATTATATGATAGACGCCAGACCTTATATCGCTTTTATTCAGGCCCATAGATTCGATCTCTTCCTTAAGGACCAAGGCGTAGAGATCATCGACCTCCTTGTCCTTCTTAAGGACCTCGTAGGCCATGCCCGAATCGCTGTAGACAAAGGCGTTGATGCTACTTCCAAGCATCTTGATCGCTGAATTAGCCATGTCCTTCAAGGCTGAAGAGGAAAGATCTATAATATCAGACTTTCGAATCAGGGATACAAGCTGCTCGGCCATATTGACCGCATGATCTCCGACACGCTCCAACTGCTCGGCTATCTGCATGGCCGACGTCAGGAACCTCAAATCAACAGCCATAGGCTGTTGAAGCGCCAACGTCTTGAGGACGAAATTGTCTATGTCAAGTTCCATCTTGTCGATCTCGTGGTCAGCATCGATGACCTTGTCTGCAAGTTCGACATCTTGTTTCTGGCAGGCCAAAACCGCTGAACGCACAGCCTCTTCCACAAGACCTGACATCTCAAGGAGCATATTTTTAATCGCTGTTATGTCACGCTTCATTCGTGTGGTCATAAAATACCCCTGGCCGTTGCCTTCAATTCTTTATTATTGCTGCAGCGTCAAATGCACAGATTATATGTTCTATCTCAGACCGTCCATCTCTGAAAAAATTGATTGCCAGCACATCGAAACGCACGTCCCTGTCAAGCCATCCGCGTCCCTGGAGGTAATGTTGAGCCGCCTTTAAAATCTGGCGCTGTTTCCGCAGTGTAACCGCCTCTTGAGGAAGCCCACAGCCCCGACCCCATCTTGCCTTAACCTCCACAAATACCAAAATATCTCCAATGGTCAAGACCAGATCTATCTCTCCACAGGAGACGCGATAGTTCCTTTCAAGGACAGTATAGCCCTTTTTAATAAAAAAATCCGCAGCAAGCTTCTCTGCCAATATGCCTGCATCCCTCGATGAGTCAGGCCTTAAGCCAGTCTTCATGAAAGATCATGGTCAGTTTCTGTAAAGAACTCCCTGACCCCCTTGAACGTCCTACGGTGCATCGGACAGGGACCATAGAGTTTTAGAGCGCAAATATGCCCCCTCGTTGGATAACCTTTGTGCCTGGCGAAGTCATATTGCGGATATTTAGAAGACAATCTCTCCATGATCGTATCCCTTAAGACCTTTGCAATTATCGACGCTGCAGCAATGGTGAAGGAACGGCTGTCTCCCTTGACTATTGTCTTTTGAGGCAATGGATAAGGTATAGGCTGATTCCCGTCGATAAGCAGGACACCGGGCCTAATCCTCAGTCTATCTACAGCTATAGCCATCGCCTTGAGACTGGCCCTGAGGACATTGATCCTATCTATCTCGTCAGGCCAGACTACGCCAGTGGCTATCGCACTTGCAGCCTTCCTTATAAATCCTTCAACTGCTATCCGCCCATTCGACGTAAGGACCTTCGAATCCCTTACCTCAGGTATAAAGGAACCGCGTGGAAATACAACTGCTGCAGCCACCACCGGCCCTGCAAGGCAACCCCTCCCCACCTCGTCAACCCCTGCAACAGGTCCAAGACCGATGGTCTGCATTGAATTCTCAAAAAAAAGGGGATCATTGAGGTCATCACAGGCGACAGACAGGCCACTACCCCGAAGTCCCTCACTCAAGAATAGCCCGCGACATCCGGAATGACTTGTAGCCATAACTAAAGATAAAAGGCCTTATCGCCGACAGACCTTCTGTTTGGCCGCCTTGCCCTTGAGATTTCTGAGATAAAAGAGTTTAGAGCGACCATGGCGCCCCTTAGAGGTGACCTCTATCTTCTCTATGCGCGGCGAATGTATGGGGAATATACGTTCAACACCAACTCCATAGGAGATTTTTCTTACAGTGCATGTCTCATTGAGGCCGCTCCCCTTCCTACTGATAACCACGCCCTCAAATATTTGAATACGCTCCCTTTCCTCAGTCTCCTGTATCTTCACATGAACGCGCACAGTGTCTCCAGCCCTGAATGGCGGGATGTCCATACGCATCTCTTCAAGCTCCAATCTTCTAACGATTTCCATCTGTTTCCTCCTGGCTGACTTAATTTTTTGACATCCACCAATTCATAAAAAGATTAAAAATATACCATCAAAAGGCTATATGTCCATATAGTTTGAAAATAGCCTGTCAAGGGCTATGGCCGCAGCACTTCTTACGGAAAGATGATTATATCCGGCTACACCTTCTATGGGCGCCAATGCACCATCAACCAGATCGAACACCTCAGGGGCAAGACCAAAAGCGGTCCCAAAGATCAAGAGGAGATTGAACCCTTTATCCCGAAGCTTCTCCCTTAAAGACCTCCATCCTATGGAACCAATGACCTCTCGGGCCGTAGTTGCATAGACCACCGGACGCCCGCCTGTCTTGAGAGCAATATCATCACAAACGTCTTTCAAGGAACCAGCCACCCTTACTAATTCGAGGGCCGTCCGTCTATCAGGACTTATCGCCGATCCGACGCCGTCAGACCAGTGCCTTACCAATTCCTTGACCAATGCCTGCTGCTCGCCGACAGGTGTCACGACATAATAACCATCCACGCCATAAGTCATTGAAGCCCTTGCTATATCATGTATATCTAGATTGGTCACTGCAGAGACTATAACCTCACCTCTACGGTTTAAAACAGGATAATGGACAAGAGCGAGATGGATCACCTGCCTCTCCAGCCGATCTTATTCAAGAAGACCATGTCTTCTTCATTAAGTCTCGCCTTGGCAAGCATGTCAGGCCTTTTCTCCATAGTCAAGGCCAACGATTGCTCCCTGCGCCACCTCGCAATCCTGGCGTGGTCGCCTGAAATAAGCACCTCGGGCGTCTTGATCCCCATATATTCAAGAGGCCGCGTATACTGAGGATATTCCAACAATCCATCGCTGAATGAATCTTTACATGCCGATGTTTCGCAACCCAACACACCAGGTATTAACCTGCTCAGAACATCAATAACCACAAGAGCGGCAGGCTCACCCCCCGATAGGATATAGTCCCCGATCGACAACTCAATATCTGCAAGGCATCTATGAATGCGTTCGTCAACCCCTTCATAACGGCCGCAAATGAACACGAGCCTTTCCATGTCAGCCAATTCACAGGCAAAGGCATGATCGAGCACCCTGCCTCTTGGACTTAAGAGCAACACCTTCGGCAACGGGGGTTCCGACCTAAGCATCTTAACCGCCCTAAATATAGGCTCCGGCTTCAATACCATCCCCTCGCCACCGCCATATGGTCTGTCGTCTACCGTTCGGTGCCGGTCAAGGGCAAAATCCCTTAAATTGACAATCCTAACCTTTACGATCCCGCGCTCGATCGCCCTGCCAAGTACGCCTTCGCGCAAGGGAGAACTGAAAAACTCGGGAAAGATAGTCAAGATATCAAAGAGCATCAAATTATTTCTTGATTATCCTAAGTCGTCCAAAAGTCCACTAATCAAAGCAACTTTTATTATACCGGCCTCCAAGTCTATCTCCTTGACTACATCTTTAATGGCTGGTATCAAGACATCTTTCCCGGATGTCTTGACGACATAGACATCGTTTGCGCCCGTCTCAATGATGTCAGACACCACCCCGAGCCTTCCGCCATCAAAAGTCATAACCTGAAGACCTATTATCTCATGCCAATAATACTCGCCTTCGGGCAGTTTGGGCAGTTTCACCTTTTCCAAAAAAAGTTCGAGACCTACGAGCCCTTCTGCCTGACCCCTATCCTTAATACCCTCGATACCCAGGATCACCCTGGCTGAATCAGCAAACCTAGCAGTCTTTATATTTAAAGAACCTATCCACTTTGCGGCGCCGCGAATCAAAAATATCTTTTGATCAAAAAAAATACCCTTATCTCTCACATAAGGATAGACTTGGACCTCTCCCTTGTTGCCATGCGCCTTTGTTATCTTGCCCACGGCGACCACTTGGGACAAATCCACCTCCATAAACTACTCAAGTATCTCGAGCACGGATTTCCTTTTCAGCTTGGCAGACGCAGCACTCAATATAGTCCTGATGGCCCTAGCTGTACGACCCTGTCGGCCTATCACCTTGCCAAGATCGTCTCTGGCCACCCTTAATTCGATGACCGCCGTCTGTGCACCCTCGATCTCATTTACCTGAACGGCCTCTGGATTATCAACCAACGCCTTTACAATATATTCAATCAAGTCTTTCACTCAGCACCTCTCAAGAAGAGATATGACCGACGACTGGACGCCATCTTATCCCTAATCCAAGACGCCCTAAACAGGAACGGCCCTCAGGCCTTTCGCCCTTTCAATAGATTGCCAACCGTTCCACTTGTCTGGGCACCCTGACCAAGCCAATATCCAAGCCTC